>DASRZA010000244.1:0-9055 GCA_035686845.1 Armatimonadota bacterium
ACGTACCGCGCGTTGCTCTCGATCGCCACCTGGTTGAGTCGCTTCAACGGGCCGCCCGCGACGATTAAAACCGCGGGAGTCGGTGAAACCGGGGCCTCAACGGGCGCCGCCGCGGCGGCCGACAATAAGAGCACGGCCAGAACCGCCAGAACATCGCTAGCGGATCGCCGTTGATACTCCGCACGACGGTCAAAGTGAGAAACGATGTAGATACTCATGACAATAATCCAGTCCTGCTGCAGCGGGTCACAGACGCGCTCACGGAATCGTTCGCCACCGGCGGCGATTATCCCTGTATTGCAGCCCGTCATAAAGGTGGAAGCGCCGAATTCGCATTCCGGTCACCGACCGAACGCGTGGCCTATAATAGCCTTAAGAGATACAGTATCCCGGAATTGGCGAAGTTGTGCGGAAGATGAGATCTCAACCGAGCGTGCGAAGCGGTGTATCGCGTATTGGCCGAGGGGAAATGCATTGTTTTCGGCGCCGGCCGTCGTTCGTGGCAGAACCACTGAGGCGCACAACCTCGCGCCGGATCGCGAGCGGTCTGAGCAATGACTGATTCAATCGTTGAAGTCGCTGTCGCCATCATCATTCAGGACGGCCTCGTCCTGCTGACACGGCGTTCGCCGGGCGCGCATCTGGCCGGTTTGTGGGAGTTTCCGGGCGGCAAAATCGCGCCCGGCGAAAGCCCGGAAGAGGCTGTTCGCCGTGAAGTTCATGAGGAAACCGGTCTTGTCGTGACACCCGGCCGCCTCCTGGATTCATTCACCCACCGGTATCCGGAGCGAACGGTGCGGCTTCACTTCTTCGAGTGCCGCGTTGACGGCGGCGCCTTGAACCCCGGTCCCCATGAGGCGACGTGGACGCCTCTGGAGCGACTTTCAACTCTGGAAACACCAGCTGCGAACGCCTCCATTATCGATCGGATCACCGGCCGGTCGCCGTCCCGCCAAAACGCCGCAAGCCGCAAAACGGAGCGCGCAGAGGTTGAAAAGTGAGTCCGCAGAGAAAGCAAGTAGGGGCGAAGCATTCATCGACCGGCGCTGGGTACGGGAACGGCTGTGCGAATGCTTCGCCCGAACGCGGCGAGAAGGACATGCCGCATGCGTGGACGGCTCCGGGGCGCCATTTCCGCGATAACCGGGGCCGTAACGCCCCGGTCCCGTGACCATCGAAGACCCCGTGATGATTTCAACAACGGCTGGCTTTCAGTCGTCCGGCCGCTGCTACCGTATCTCTTCGCGTTCTTTTTCCCCGACGTTCATCAGGCGATGGACCGGGATCGACCTTCCGAATTCCTGGACAAGGTAATGCAGTACGCCTTCCGCCTCGGAGGTAAGGGAAAGAAGACCGTCGACACGCTTGTCAAGGTCTGGTCGAAATCAGGTGAACAAGCCTGGATGCTCATCCACCTGGAGTTCCAAAACCAGTTCGACCCGACCTTCCCCGCAAGGATGTTCAGCTATAATGCTCTAACGTACGTTCGTCATCATGTGAACGTAGCCAGTTTTGCGATCCTGGGAGATCCGAGTCCATCATGGCGGCCGGATCACTTTGAGTAAGGCGCGTTCGGTAGTTCCACCGGCATAACGTTCCAAATCGTGAAACTGCTGGGTTCCCGGGATCGAGTGGAGGAGTTGGAGAGGTCCGACAATCCGTTTGCCCTGGTTGTGCTTGCTCACCTGAGAGCCGTTGCAACTTCGCGAGATTCAAGGAAACGGCGGATGGAGAAGGAATATCTCACAATACAGGTGCATGAGAGCGGGCTGCCGCAGGAAACGATGGTGGATCTGCAGCGTTTTCTGGAGCTTGTGATGCCGCTTCCGATAGATTTGGAGCGAGAGTATCAGCAGGCGGTGAGGGATTATGAGAGGAGAAAGAAGGCGCCAGTATTGACGCAATGAGAGAAGATGGCCCGGCAAGAAGGACGGCAGGAAGTTTTGCTGGATTTGATGGACGCCCGGTTTCCCCAGGCGCCGGCGTCTTTGCGGGAGAAGCTTGCCGCCGTTTTCGACCGGGCAAAGATTCAGCAGATAATCGAAACCATCGTGACAGCGAGCTCCCTGGCGGAACTCGAGCACGCGTTGGATCCCGCCGGGAAATAGCGCGGCGCGCGGAAGGGTCTTGCGTTCCATTGCTGCCGGGTTTCCACTGCAAATCGGCTGCATTTGGCTGCGACGCCGCGGCGCTCAGCTACAATGGAATTGGCCCTAGTGTCCGGAAGCCGGGCGCCGAAGTCGCTCCTTTGGCGGCCGGGGCTGCCGAGTTGCACGAGGTCGGTCCACAGGTGCGCGCTGTTGGAGAGGGAAGAACGCAATAGCGGACGTTCTCTACGCATGGCCCGGCTTCGTCGGACGGGGCCCGGGCGTGTGAACGGATGGAAGTCTAAACGAGGCGGCAGCTTGATTGCAGTGGTTGATTATGGCGTGGGGAATCTCCGCAGCGTCGCGAAGGCGTTCGAACACGAGGATTTCGAGGCGATGGTCACCTCGGACCCCGCGGTTATCCGGGATGCCGCAGGCGTCGTGTTGCCGGGTGATGGCAACTTTGGGGCCGTCATGCAAAACCTGCGCGAGACCGGGCTTGTCGACGCGGCTCTAACGGCGGTGAAGGCCGGCCGGCCGTTCCTCGGGATCTGCGTTGGCTACCAGATGATGTTGGACTCCAGCGAAGAGTCGCCCGGCGTCTCGGGCCTCGGGCTGATCCCGGGCGTGGCGCGGCGTTTTCCTCGGCGCGCCGGCCTCAAGGTCCCGCACATGGGCTGGAACAGTCTGGAGAGCCTGGCGGACGTCCGGCTTCTGGAAGAGGTTCACGAGGGTGACATGGTCTATTTCGTCCACAGTTACTATCCCAGCCCCGTCGACCCGGCCGGCGGCGCGGCCTGGACGGACTATGGCTGTGTCTTCCCGGCCGTTTACTGCCAGCAGAACCTGATGGCGACGCAGTTTCATCCCGAGAAGAGCGGTAAGGTGGGCCGGGGAATCATTCGAGCTTTCGGCCGGATCTGCCAGTGCTAGCCCGACGCATTATTCCTTGCCTTGATATTAAGAACGGGCGCGTGGTCAAGGGCACGCAGTTTGTAAATCTACGGGATGCCGGTGATCCCGTAGAGCTAGCGGCGTTCTATGACGAGTCTGGCGCCGACGAGCTGACTTTTTTGGATATTACCGCGTCGCATGAAGCGCGCGGCACAGTTCTTGACCTGGCGCGGCGAGTAGCGGAGCGGATTTATATTCCGTTTACGATTGGCGGTGGCATTTCGACGGTGGATCAGTTCCGAGATCTCCTCAAGGCCGGCGCGGAGAAGATTTCCATCAATACAGCGGCCCATCGCGATCCCGCGTTGATCCGGCAGGCCGCGGATCGCTTCGGATCGCAGGCGGTGGTGGTGGCAATCGATGCCCGCCGCGTTCCACCTGATGATGACGATATGACGGGAGTCCCACGTTGGGAAGTCTATCTGCACGGGGGCCGGACGCCTACGGGCCTCGATGCCGTTGAGACCGCCGCGCGTGCGGCTGAGAGCGGCGCCGGGGAGATTCTACTGACGAGCATGGATGCCGATGGCAGCCTGGCGGGGTACGATTTGGATCTCACCCGGGCCATCGCACGGACGGTTCCAATTCCCGTCATCGCTTCAGGCGGGGCGGGTAATATAGAACATATCGTTGATGCGCTGACGATTGGCGAGGCCGACGCCGCGCTCATCGCATCCATCGTCCATTACGGAACCTACACGATCGCTCAAATCAAGGTTGCGCTCAGGGAAAGGGGCATTCCGGTGCGGTTAGAGGCATCGTGTGCGTATATGCCGGCGCCCGACGTCCCATAATTCGCGTCCGCTATTGGAGGGAATGTACTTCAGGTGAATATCTTCGACATGGTGAAATTTGACGATGCCGGGCTGGCGCCGGCGGTGGTGCAGGATGCCTCGAACGAACAGGTGCTGATGGTCGCCCACGTGAACCGCGAGGCGCTCCAACAGACGTTAGAGACCGGGCGCGCTACGTTCTGGAGCCGGTCCCGGCAGAAGTTGTGGATCAAGGGCGAGACATCGGGGCATACCCAGCAGGTTCGTGAGATCCTGATCGATTGCGATGGTGACTGCATCCTGATGAAGGTAGAGCAGGTGGGGGCGGCCTGCCACACGGGTTTTCGGACCTGCTTCTTCCGCCGCGCGGCAAATGACGGAGAGCTCGAACAGGTAGGCGAGCCGGTGGTGGACATGAGCGGCGCGGGGTAGGGCGCCGCGGCACAAATTAGCTGGCGGCCGCGGCCCCCATTTTAGAGGGATTGGCACAAGATGCTCCCCCGTTATCGGGGGCCGGGGGCTGCGCGGCCCATCAATTCAGGAGAGCGCATGCTGGATTTGGAGGCAGTCGAGTCGGATCAGGAACGGCCGCGCGTCGATTATGTGATCGAAGTGTGGGACCGTGAAGCGGCGTCGAGCGGCGCCGGCCTCTCCCTTGTGCGAGACATGCATGATCTGGGCGCGGCCGGCGTGCGCGCGGTGCGGATCGCGCACGTTTATCGACTCAACGGAAACCTCGACCAGGACAGCGCCGATCGACTGGCCAGCGAGCTTTTCGCGGATCCCCTCACCCAGGATTACCGGGTTCTTGACCTGAATGCGTCCGCCGAAAGCGAACTGCTCCATTCTGCGGGGCCGGGGCGTGATCGGATTGACCCCAATGCGCCAACCGAAGTCGGACTCCCCCGCTATTGGGGGCAGGGGGGTAAGTCAATCGAGGTCGCTTTCAATCCTGGTGTCATGGATCCACGTGAGGAGAGTATCCGCAAGGCGGCGAGTCACCTCGGCGTCACACTGACTGCCGTCCGTACGGCGACCCGGTACGAAATTGAGGGCGCCATTTCCGACGCCGATATGCGGCTCGTGACGGATCGCCTCCTCCTCAATAAAACGGTGCAGCACGCGACTTTGCCGGGTGAGCGAGCGACTTTGACAACCTCGCCATACACGTTCCGTCTGGTTCACATCAGCCTTATCGACGCCGAGGAAAGCGAGTTGGAGCGGCTCAGTCGCGAGGGCCAACTCTGGCTCACGCTGGATGAAATGCGAGCGATTCGGGACTATTTCCGGGATATCCAACGCAGCCCAACCGACGTCGAGCTCGAAACCCTGGCGCAGACCTGGTCGGAGCACTGCGTTCACAAGACGCTCAAAGGTGATATCCGGTGGAAAGGGGGCGTGATCCGCAATCTCCTGAAATCCACGATTGCCCGCGCCACCGAGGAGATTGCGGCGGATTGGTGCCTCTCGGTCTTCCAGGACAACGCGGGCGTGATTGTCTTCGACGATGAACATGCGGTCTGTTTCAAGGTGGAAACGCACAATCACCCCTCGGCGTTAGAGCCGTATGGCGGAGCTTCGACCGGGCTGGGTGGCGTCATCCGCGACGTGATCGGCGCCGGTCTATCAGCCCGACCGGTGTTGAATACGGACGTGTTCTGCTTCGGTCCTCCCGATCTACCTTACGACCGGCTGCCGAAGGGCACGCTGCACCCGAAGCGAGTTTTCAAGGGTGTCCGCGCCGGCGTCGCCGACTATGGGAATCGAATGGGCATTCCCACCAGCAATGGCGCGATTCTGTTCGATGAGCGCTATGTGGGCAATCCGCTGGTCTTCTGTGGAACGGTGGGGGTCATGCCGCGGGACGCTGCGCTTCCGGGCCGGCAGGACCCGGGCGACCTGGCGCTCGTCGTGGGCGGACGCACCGGCCGGGATGGAATACATGGAGCGACGTTCTCTTCCGGCGAGCTGACGGCCGAATCAGAGGTGACTTCGGCGAGCTCGGTTCAAATCGGCGCGGCCATCACAGAGAAACGGGTGCTGGACGCCCTGCTGCAGGCTCGCGATCGGCGCCTGTTCAAGCGCATCACGGACTGCGGCGCCGGCGGCCTCTCTTCGGCATGTGGGGAAATGGGCGAGGAGACTGGAATTGAGGTTTATCTGGACCGGGTTCCGCTCAAGTACGAAGGGCTCTCCTACACCGAAATCTGGATCAGTGAGGCGCAGGAGCGGATGGTAATCGCCGTTGATCCTGCCAGTTTAGACGCCATCATGGAGATCTTCGAAGCGGAGGATGTGGAAGCGACCGTGATTGGCCGGTTCACGGATGACCGCCGGCTGCGTCTCTATTACGAAGGGAACCTGGTCGGTGATCTCCCGATGGAACTGGTTCATCATGGTTTACCAAGGTTGGAGCGTGAGGCTGACTGGACCCCGCCGGCGATAGAGCCCGTTCATCTGAGGCCGGCCGCCGACCTCACCAGTGATCTGGAGCGGATTTTGGCGGCGCCCAACGTTTGCAGCAAGGAGTGGGTCATCCGGCAGTACGACCACGAGGTGCAGGGTGGGAGCGTTCTGAAACCGCTGGTTGGAATCGATAGCGATGGACCGGGAGACGCGTGCGTCGTCCGGCCGCTCCTCAATTCGATGCGCGGGATTGTTGTTTCCTGCGGCATCAATCCACACTATGGTGACCTGGATCCCTACGGAATGGCGGCGTCGGCGATCGATGAAGCGATCCGCCAGATAGTGGCTGTCGGCGGGCCACCGGATCGTGTTGCGCTTCTGGACAACTTTAGCTGGGGAAATACGGCGAAGCCAGATCGCCTCGGCGCGCTGGTCCGAGCATGCCAGGCCTGTTATGACGTAGCGGTGGGCTATGGCGCGCCATTTATATCGGGAAAGGACAGCCTGAATAACGAGTATATGGTGGATGGCGAGAGCATTTGTATCCCGCACACTCTCTTGATTTCGGCGATCAGCGTCATGCCCGATGTGACACTCGCCGTGTCCATGGACGCGAAGTCAGCCGGGAATCTGATTTACCTCGTCGGCCTCACCCGCGCAGAGATGGGCGGCTCACACTACTATGTGACTCACGAGATTCGCGGGGGCCAGGTCCCGCAGGTGAACGTGAGCCTGGGCCGCAGCGTATTCGAGGGAATCCATCGCGCCATCCGGAACGTGCAGGTCCGCGCCTGTCACGACTGCAGTGAGGGCGGGTTGGGCGTGGCGGCGGCTGAAATGGCGTTCGCTGGTGGACTTGGAATGGAAATTGATCTCAGCGGAGTACCCGCCGAGGGTGATTTGCGTGATGACGAGATCCTCTTCTCGGAGAGCAATTCTCGTTTCGTTGTTGAAGTCGCTCCCGAATCGGCCGGTGCGTTTGAGGCGGCGCTGGGTTCTGCGCCCTTCGCCCGGATCGGGCGGCTCACGGAATCACCGCAATTTGTGGTAACCGGACATTCCCGGCCTGGCGAACCGGTCGTGAGTGTCCCGACCGCCCGTCTGAAAGCCGCGTGGCAGTCAACTCTGGCGTGGTGATAGGAGGGCGCGGGGCGGGGACGGATGACGGAGGACCTCAAAAGGATGAAGGATGAAGGATGAATCAACACCGTTCGAACACAAACTCGCCTCTGCCCGATAGACAAACGCCCGAGCATAGGCACCTCTCCCCTCGCAGGGGAGAGGCCGGGAGAGAGGTCTGATGGAGATGGGTTTTTGAAACCTCGAGTGGTGATACTGCGGGCGGCGGGAACGAACTGCGACCTGGAGACCGCGCACGCGTTCGAGATGGCGGGGGCCGCTGTCGAAACCGTGCATATCAATCAGTTCACCCGCGGACTCCGGCGTTTGAGCGAGTTCCGGATTCTCGCAATCCCGGGTGGATTCACCTATGGTGACGATGTCTCGGCAGGGCGCATTCTGGCGAATGAGATGCGCTGCCTTTTGCAGGATCAGATCCGGGAATTTGTGGCGTCTGCGAAACTGGTGATCGGGATCTGCAACGGGTTTCAAGCGCTCGTGAAAGCTGGCATTCTACCAGTCGGAACGGTAGGGGACAAGCCTTTGGCGACCTTAACCGACAATCTTAACGGGCGATTCCAGTGCCGCTGGACGCATCTCCTCGTAAATGAAGCCGCATCGCCGCCGTTTCTGCATGGAATGGACGGCCAGGTCTTGGAGATTCCAATTGCCCATGGCGAGGGACGCTATGTGTCCGCGCCGGAAACCATGCAGCGGCTGCGCGATGAGAAGCAGATCGCGCTTCAATACTGCGGCCCAAATGGAGAATTAGGGGATCGCTACAATGTGAATGGCTCTGCGCTGCACGCGGCCGCAATTAGCGCGCACGGCGGGCGCGTGCTCGGATTGATGCCGCACCCCGAGCGCTGCGTATATGGGGTCCAGCACCCCCGCTGGACCCGCGAGGGACTCCGTCCGGAAGGGCAGGGCCTCGCCATTTTTCGGAACGCTGTTCGCTTCTGCGAATAGTTATAGAGCTGCCATGTCAGAGTATCGTATTGCTATTGTCGATCCCGACGCCGCCTCACGGGCGGAACTCCGCGGCCTGCTCGAAGCGGCAGGATGTTTGATTGTGGGAGAGGCTGAGAGCGTCGCCGACGCCGTCCAGATATCGCGAGCGCAGCGCCCCCATCTGTCTTTCGTTGATCTGGCGCTGATCGAAAGCGACGCGGTGAGTGGTGAAAACGCTCTCGAACACCTCGAAGGCGCAGTGCTAATGACGCTGGATAGCGATGCCGCTTTGCCTGATCCCTTGCCCGACTGGCTTTTCGGCTGCATCGGGCGTCCCTATCAGAAGTCCGCTGTGCTGGCTTCGTTCCGGATTGCCGCCGCCTGGCGGCGCCAATTCGCACGGTTCGAAAGTGAGCTAGAGTCCCACCGGGAGATTCTGGAAACCCGCAAAGTGGTTGCCCGGGCGAAGCGCCTCCTCATGGAACTGCACGAGATTTCGGAGGAAGAGGCGTATCGTCGCGTGCAGCAGCGAAGCATGAACAGTCGAATGAGTTTGCGGGCCGTAGCGGAAGCGATCATCGAGTCGCACACCAAAAAGGGCTGAGCCAGCCTGGCATTCGGTCAGAACAGGATGCGGAACTGACCGCCGGGCGTGACAAAACCCGCGGCTCGTTCCGCCCCGGGGCCATCTCCAACGCCGGCGCCCAGATCGCCGCTGCCGAGCGGAACCCCGCGCGGTGAACGAGCTATCCAGTAGACGTGGCC
>DASRZA010000245.1:0-28150 GCA_035686845.1 Armatimonadota bacterium
GGCCGTGAGCTTCCTGTCCCAACAGAAATAGAGCGCCTCGTCTTCCGCAAAACGACGTGGCTGCGTGGATCGCCTCCCGACAACTCACAACATAGCAGATAGACCGCGCTCTGGCACGCGCCTCCCTATGTGTCAATATAGTATGAGACACTCGGATGTAGCCGAGAGAAGGTTGATAGGGCGGGTTAGGATGAGCCACCATGCCATACAAGAACGTTCTCAATGCTCACGCCTGCGCATCGGCCCAGGGTAATCGCCCCTCTCCATCGCGTTTTATTGTTATAGGTGGGCCTGGCCACCCTGGGCGCCGGTTACCCCCTCGCGCTGGCCAACCGGAGGGCCGCGCTCGGCGACCGGCCCCGGGGTGCGGATGGACACGGTGAGAGCGGCCCTGGCGAGCCGTATTCGGAGCCGCCTGAGCCGATTGCGCCGGATCACTGGACACGGCGCAAAGTGATAGGAGTGTACGACCCGTGTCTCTGGATCTCTCCCCGCGCGTAGAAGTTGTTGTACGCCAGCGCGCAGAACAACAGGGCCTGGCGGTAGAAGAACTGCTCGACCGTACGTTTTCACCCGCCTCCATCTGACCGCCGACGAATGGACCAATACCGTGCCGTAAGCGAACTGCATCCGGTCTCCGTGTGATAGCGTGCTCGCCCGATACGTCATGATTGCTTGCGATTCGCCAGACGATAGCGCTGTTCGTCCGCCTGTTGCCGGGTGTGCGAGAGCCGGTGCTAAGCGCCCTCGCCCGCTGGACAAATCCGTACTCACAAACTGTGGACAGTTAGCCGGGGTTCAGTGGGCAGGACGAAGCCCTCAGGCAGCAGACCGTATGAGAGTTGCTTGTGAACAATCTCACCGATGAGCAGCGCAATCAAGTGGAGTTCGTGTTCACAGTGACTCCGGAAGACACGGGAGAAGTTGCGGCATGATCCGGTGGCATACCCGTGTGCTGAACCGCAGTCCGAGCGGCGTTCGTAACGGGGCGCATGTGCTATAATGGGCCTGCGCGAGCTGAAGCCGCCGTCGCCGACCGCACTGAAAGTCGACGTAACCGATGTCCGCTTCGATTCCGAATGGGCAAACGGCAAGAACGGCGTGCGCGTGCAGGCGGTACGGGGGCCGCAGACGCCATCATTGGACGTCCGCTGGGGTGAGTCGCTTGCGAGCGCCGTGGTAAACGCGGACGACGTATACAACCTCGGCCTCTTCGTCGATTCGGAAGATGACGCGGTGGGAATGATGGTTGACTGACCGGTAGGGACGCTTTAGCCTGGCTGATTCGGGGATAATCGAGAATCGGCCAGGAATTGTGTCGAGAGAGAGTATCAGCGTTTCAAGCGTGGATTTCCATCTGGCCGCTTCCGTGGGGGAGCTCTCGGCGATAAACAACGTGTATTCGTCGATATCGAGCTGCGCCCTGTGGGTAAGGACGACACTAAAAGCCATGCTTGGTCCGGAGTCCGGCAAAGACCTCTGCTGCTGGCCGTGTCATACCCGCCTGGATATCCTCTTCTCCTTCCAGAATCGCACCGATGAGCCTTTCCCGCTCCATCTGCGCTTGCATTTCCTGAAAGCTGACAGGATCGACGAGGACAGCCTGAACCTTACCATCCACTGTGATGAGCAGCGGCTCCTTGGTCTCGTTCAGCCCGGTGATGAAACCCTTCGCGCTGCGTTGGAACTCGGCGAGGGAGTATAAGTTAGAACGGTCGGGCATCAGTCCCTCCGCACGTCGTTGATCATTGATTGTACCCACTTCATGTTACCACGAACTGCGAGGATAGGCAAGCATCAACTCGTATGCGGCTCAACGCGGAAGCCGAAGGACCCGGCCGGCGTCGTCGGTGTGACCACTGACGGTCGATTCTGCTCGCCGATGACGAGGTACCCATGCTGTGTAAGGCCGGTTCATCGGTCTCCTCCGGGTCAGAAGCGCCTGGCGGGCGTCGAGTGACCTGGTTGCCCCCTTACCGGAGGGCAACCAGGCCCCAACGCGCGAATCCGGGGCAAGACTTATTCACCTCGATGGAGCCGTCGTCGTAGAACTGTTGGAGCGGTCTTCGGGGGCCGCGACTGAGTTCATCACAGATTCTGCCCCGCCTGGGGATGCGCAAACTCTGCCAGCTCGCTTTGGAGACCGCGAACAAAACTCCTGAGCTCCTCCAGGTCAAGCGGCGCAATCATATAGTCGGGGACCAGGTCTATGACCACTTGCGAGGGGATGAAGGACATCATCGAAGGATCCAGCCCGCCTTCCTTCAGATTCGCTTCGGCTATGTGATCCCGATGAGATAATGCCAGAATTCCCTTCTCTTGTCGAGAAATGGCGCCAGATCGTCCAGGAGATCCTTGACTTCTTGCGGATTCAAGAAGGCCCAGACGTCAGCGACGGCTGCCTCGCGCAGGATCCACGATGCCAGGCGGACCCAGTCCGGCCCGGTCGCATGACGAAGCTGCGCCCTGATGTCGCCGACCGTGAGCTGCCTGCCCCAACAGAAATAGGGAACTTCGTCATCCTTAAAACTACGTGGCTGCATAGATACCCTTCCAACAACTCACAACATAGCAGATAGACCCTGCTCTGGCAATGCCTTCTGGGAGGGAGTCACCTGACTGAATCGAAATCGATATCGGTGCTGGGCCTGGTTGGCGGCCGCGGCGACCGCAGACCTGCACGGGGCGCCCGGCCTCGCTTCGTTGGCAAGGCGCGCCGTCAGGCGCAGCGACCGGGTCGGGGGATGTACTCTACAACGGCTCGAACCCCGTCCCTTTCAATCTAGGACTTTCGCCAAGGAAAAACCAATATGATAGGTCATCAAGGCGCTGATACGCACGTTGATAATACTCTGGTTCGTGAATTCGCGGAAAGTTCGGATGCGTCGTCCAGTCGCGGACAAAGGAAGGCACGTACCAAAAGCCCTCCGCCATCCAGCGATCCAACGTTTCTGAATCACTGTATTCCTCGCAGCACCGCTGCATCGAAGTGATGAGACGAGTGAAAGACTCCCTTTCCCAATTCAAATCCGTGCGAATCCGGATCAAGAAAGAGCCTTCAGCGGCTTCAAATTCATTGCGCAGCACGCGCAAGTAATCGATCGTGTTGTTCATCGTGGGTTGATACCTTAAGCCCTCTGTTAAGCGGCGCCGTCAGTGAGGCCAAGCATCTCTGCAAACTCGTCAAAGTCGGCCGCGCCCAGCAGCCACTCGTTCCCCTGCCCGCGCGGCCCCCAGCGGAGACGACGCACCGGCGGGTTGGAATCACACAGGGTGTAATCCAGAATCACGGGCGAGTCAGAGCCGAGGCCGAAGTCGCCGATCAGCAGCGCCCGCTCCGGGTCGATCTGTGACAGGGCTCCGAACCGTTCTCAGAAGTCAACCGCACCGCCGGCGGCTCGCACTTGAGCGATGGTCGGAAACGGCGGCGGTTGCAGGCAGATCAGCGTCTCGTCCTCCGCGAAGTTCCGTACGCGTTCCGCCGGGATAATCGGGCGAAGCTGCTGCTCATTCACTGATGCTCCGTCGGCCGGTGGCCACACTCTCGACGCCAAAAGGCGCTTGAGCCCTTCGGGAATCGGAAGGTCGATCATGATAGTCCTCTTGTCGCCTAACGTTCGCTCGTTCAGCCGCGAGCGGCGCACCGCTCTTGAGCACGCGGCGGTCGGGTGCAGCCGCTTGTTAGGCGTTGGTCTCTTTCCATCCATTCCTCGCGCCCGATTCGATCTCGGTGAGTTCAGGGATATGTTCATCCTCGTATCGTTCGATCAGAATGCCGAGCACTTCCATCAGCGAGGCCAGCGGGTGACTTTCATCCTCACCAACCACATCGATCAAATCGTCCAGGAATGCTACCAATCGCTGATAATCCGCTTCTGTATGAGGCACCGACACCACAGGCGCCAGCACCGGCCAGACTCGTCCAATGGTATCTATTTCTCCCGTTAGCATCTTTTACTCCTTCCACCCACCTTTATCATATTCTGGATGGGTCAAGATGGCCCGAATATACACCTTCTGCCGATTGTAATGGATGGCGGCAATCAGCCGTGCCTTATTCCCGCCAATGTTAAAGACCGTGAGCTTCCGGACTTGATCGGCGCCTGGAAAGATCGTCCGCAAGTCTGCAAAGGATGAGAATTCCCTTTGTTTCATCAGCTGATACCAATGTTCCAGCCCTGGCAGAGCGTCAGGGTGTTTCTCGGCATACTCGTTGAGTCGCCTACGGGTAACCACATGCATGCGCTGTTCCGATCCCATCAAAGCTGCACCCGTACATCCGCGTATGCCGAAGATTATAGCGCCTGTTGAGACACCGATACAATCTCAGAAGCGAGCATATACTGCCTAACGGATCCTGAGCTCAGGATCCGTTAGGCGTCACGGCCAACTGCATTGAAGTCGCCAATCTGAGTCTCACGATCACATAAAGCCTCCGCGATCTCCTTGAGCACTGCGCTCGGGTAGTCGTCGCTAACGATGTAGTGGCTGTAATGAGTGAGCTTGATTAGCCACCGATAGGACGCCCGGGGTACGTGGCGGTCGATCAGACAATGTGCGTGCGTTCCGAAGACGAGAAGGATGGGCGGAGCTGAGCCTAAATCCTGCAGCTCGGACGCGAAGGAGGCCACGTTGCGGGCAATGATATCCGGGGTTAAGAGTGCTTGGAGTTCCGACGATCTGAGCGCTTCAACATTCTTGATGAAATCGGTCATGTACGAACCCCACCACTTCGTTTGGCGAAAGGCGTGGCGGATCTTGAAGTCCTGTGCTCTTGGCCTCGGATCATGAAAGTTGCGAAATGGCCGTTGGAGAGGGCGAGAGATGTTGAGCCCAACCATCGCTGACTCATCGTGGAGCGTGGAAAGCAGCTGGGCATTAAGGTCAGGGTCGAGGCCACCCAGATCGCCGACGTTGGACTTTGGCCTAGCGCCTGCCGCTTCCCAAACTGCCCAACTGGCGCAGCTGCCGCGGCGCTCCCGAATGAGGTCGAAGCGGGTGCGGTCGATCATGGCTTCCTTACGAAGGAAACTGTACCGAGTGATGCCCAACCAGTGATTGTGCGGATCAGTATAACACTCCAGGGCGGTCTGGGAGTCTCTATATCACACCTTACACCAGACCGCTGCGATGGCCCTTCCAATCTCCGCCCGGCGCCGCCCGGGCGTCGCGCGGCGGTGAGGATGGATGTTAAGGGATCAGCATAAACATCCATCGCTCACCGCCTTAGAGCGCTTCCGCCGGGCTGCGAACACCACTCGGGCCGCGGTTCAGCACACGGGTGTAGATCATCGTGGTCTTGACGTCGCTGTGCCCGAGAAATTCCTGGACTGTACGGATCCCACCATCTCAACGCGCCCTCACGACCTGTCCTTGCCCCTACGCCGCCGGAGTCGCCCGCTCTTCCTATGGCACAGCACGGCACGTGAGCGACGGTCCGGCCGTATCACGTCGCCCAACCTCTATATTCATCATAGATGCTGGTTGTTAGAGGTGTCAAGGCGTTCCCGCCCCAACAACGGAAAGCTGCCCGTGATTCTCGGCCTCAGATTGAGTTGCGAACCAGGACAACCCCTTGAATTCAATTCTCGGTCGGATTCTCAGCGCGACGCGAGTATTCAAGACGTTGTAGTTGCCCATAAGGGAGTTCTCGCGGTTCCGCCGTGGACGACCTCGGCGGCCCACATTCCCGCGCGCAAACGCTTTCCGCGGTCCGGCGCTTTACCAGTCGAAGTCGCGGTACGGATCGTCTATGACCTCGGGCCATCACCCCATCGCCGATAGGATTGGCCCCGCCAGTCACCAGTTGACACGCTTCGGACAGCGGGGTAGCATGAATGCAGCAGAATGAATGCAAGTCTGTCAGCTATTAACAGGCGACGTGGCTCGAGCGCGGCGAGGCGCCTGCCGCCGTGGATTGCGAGGGGGACATGCACGTGAAGAAGGAGCGTCCGCCCCATCCGGGCGTGACGCTGAAGGGACGGTTCCTGGACCCGCTTGGGATCAGCCCGGCAGAACTGGCCTCCCATATCGGGGTGAGTATCCGTCGGGTCCATTCCCTCTTGCGAGGGAGGTCGGGCATCACCACCGAGATGGCGATCCGGCTGGGGCTGTTCTTCCGGGTTCCGCCGGCGTGGTGGCTGGATCTCCAGGCGCAGTACGAGACACTTGGCGCCCCCCTGGTAGATGAGCTCCGTGAGCAGGTTCGCCCCTGGGAGGGCCTGGAACACGTGCTGGTTGGCCCGAAAGGAGTGCGGATCTTGCAGCCATCCCCAAGACGCAGAACGGGTCCCCTCATCATACAGGTTCCGGAGGAGCTCGAGGAGAGGCTGAGAGCGCAGGCCGCGCTGGGAAAGCCGCACCCCCCACGCAAGGTCCGCATGGTTACCTATGAGAACGGTTCGGTGGCTCTCGTCGGAAGTGACGAGTGAGTCCACTTGATGCGCTGGCGGGTGTAGTCGCCGCCGAAGTGCTCGTGGAAGCGCTGAACACCTCCCGGAAACTTGCAGAGCTTGGCGTCCGGCACGCCCTGATCGGAGGACTCGCGGTTGGTCTCCACGGCCACCCACGAGCGACCAAAGACGTTGACTTCCTCGTTGGCGACGAAGCCTTCATACGGATGGTCCCGATCATCCAGTACCGTCCGGAACTGGCCGACGTGGTGCGCCTTGGCGTCATCGACTTAATGGCGGTCCCGTCTGAACACCAGGAGCTCCAGGACAATCTGGTCGTACCTGAGGGGACGGGAGTGCCCATCATCCCGCTGGCGCCGCTCGTTCTGCTGAAGCTCTCAGCCGGGCGACCGCAGGATCTGGCAGATGTCCGCGCTCTCATCCATGCAGGCGCCGACGTGGACGAGATCCGGGCCTATCTGGAAGAGCACGCGCCCGAACTGATTCCTGTGCTCGCTCAGCTCGCAACCTGAGACATCCGCTGCCCTGGGATGCGCGGCATAATCCGCATCTTTGCGCCCACCGTGCGCAACCGCTTTCCGCCGTCCAGCGCCTCACCAGCCGAAGTAACGGTACGGGTCGTCCATGACCTCGGGCCTGTCATTATAAGGATCGCTCAGGGCGCGCGTTTCCAGCGGGCCGACCGGTTGGGCGATGCACGCCAACAAAGGCGTCCTCTCCCCGTCCGGTTCAAGCTGCTCCTCAACACTCCAGGGTTGGTGAACCGCTTTCTGCGCTACCGACAAATCCGTTGTCCGCGGCGTCTCCGAGAGTCTCCCGCTTGCTGATATAATACCACTGGCTCTCGTAGCTGCGTTTTTAACCGTCTCGTCGAGGTCGCGGAGAGCTGCGGCGGCGTCCCGATCGGGCAGGTTTATCCATCGTATGGAGCGAGATCGTGCCAGACCAACCACTCATCACCCACCTTTTCACGGCGGATCCATCTGCCCACGTCTTCAACGGTCGGATCTACGTCTATCCCTCCCACGACCGGGATACTACTATTCCCGCGAATGACAACGGCGACCAGTACGACATGGTGGACTATCACGTCTTTTCACTGGACTCCGTGGATGGCCCGGTCACCGATTATGGTGTCGCTCTGGCGCTTGAGGATGTTCCCTGGGCCTCACGGCAGCTCTGGGCGCCCGACGCCGCCACAAAAGACGGAATCTACTACCTGTACTTCCCCGCCCGTGACCGGGATGGCATCTTCCGCATTGGAGTCGCTGTCAGCCCCGTCCCGGAAGGCCTTTTCAAGGCCGATCCGGAGCCGATCGCCGGAAGCTGCAGCATCGATCCCTGCTGCTATGTCGACGAAGATGGCCAGGCTTTTCTCTACTTCGGCGGCATCTGGGGTGGGCAGCTCCAGTGCTGGGAATCGGGCGCATTCAATCTCGAAGGAAAAGAGCCAGCCGGGGAAGCGCCGGCGCTGTGCCCTCGCGTCGCCAGGCTCAACCCCGACATGCGCTCCTTCGCGGGAGAGGTGATGCCTGTTTCGATCCTGGACGAACAGGGGCAGCCACTTCGCGCCGACGATCACGATCGCCGCTTTTTCGAGGCGGCCTGGATGCATAAGAGGAACGGCCTCTACTACTTCTCCTACTCAACCGGCGACACGCACTACCTGGTCTATGCCACCGGCGACAGCCCGCTCGGCCCGTTCACCTATCGAGGACGGATTCTGGCGCCCGCCATCGGCTGGACCACTCACCACTCCATCGTCGAGTTCCAGGGAAAATGGTACCTGTTCTACCACGACGCGTCCCTGTCGGGCGGCATCAGTCACCTTCGCTGCGTCAAAGTCACCGAGATCCGCTACGGCCCGGACGGAAGCATCATCCCCGTCTCGTCGTGACGTCTGCTCCACGTCACGACCCGCCGGCCGGCGCGCCGACCAGGTCAACGTCTCCGCAGAGCCCCGCCGGTCCAGCCGGCGGGCACGGTGAAATCTCGCTCGTGCCAGGCCGCCTGCAGATCGCGCACGTTGATCTGAGCCCGGGCCGGGTTCGCGAGGACAGTCTGGCTGTCATGCTTGAGGTAATCGGCGCCATCGCCCGGCCAGCTTCCCGGTACTTTGAAGTAACCCCAATCGCCGGCAGGGACCGCCGCGGCGTCCGGTTGCGCGGGCTGACAGCGCCAGAGGCCGTTGATGCAGAGCGAAACGCCGGTCGGCGTGCCTTTGCGCCATGCGGCGCCCATATCCCAGACGATACTCACGCCCGCCGCCCATGGCGCCGAATTGGTCTGCGCCGCGCAGGGAAGCGAAATCGCAAACAGGAGCCCCGCTGCGGCCATCCAGCGCCCGTATAGCCTCATCGCTCCGCATCCTGTAAAGTTCCAGGTAGTTAGGACTTTAAAAGCATATAGGACGCTGCTCCGAATGGGTGCTCTGAGCACGAATAAGGGCGTGAATCAAGCTCAGGCTGCAAAGTCCATGTGGGCGCGCATCTCCTGTGGTTGGAATCCCAGTACAATCTCCTCGGGCGGAATCCCTGCCTCGACCAGATCCTCGGCGATAGGCGCGTCCGTCTGGTCGTCCTCAACCCACACTTTCCCATCTTTGATCCGCAGCAGCAGTGTGTCTCCGCAGACCCGCTCCCCCTTCATCCAACCGAGAGTCAGCAGCCCGTAACAGCCGCTCCTGTCATCGAAGACGCAGACGAGCTCCAATCCTGGCGGCAAGAAAGGGCGCGCGATCTGCTCTCGCTCTCGCAACAGCTTCTTGATAATCTCGCGATACTCCTTCATTCGATCCATTGCTCTGCTTTCTCCTGTTTTGTATCAACAATGAGCAGCAGCAGACGCTCGCGCCTGGTCGCAGAGCCTGCCGAGCCCCGACAACGGCGGCACTGGCGGACGTAGGATCTAGATCAGGGTTGGCGGTCACGTCAGGTACCGCGTGTTCAGCCAGGTCCGCCACTGGTTCCGGTTGCTCGCTCCACCGACGCCGGCGAGGAGCTCGGTCGCCGTCATTAGCCGGTAGCGATCGGGATCCTTCAAGACGGAGCGCCACTTGTCGTGCATGGTCCAGCCCGCGAGATCTGGCGTCGCCTTGCTACGGCGCAAGGCGACGTTTAGCTCCGGGACGACGTGGATGTGGAGCCAGTCACTCGCACCGAACTCTCCATGCTCTACCATCTGCCAGACGAGCAACGTCTGGCGCATGAGCTGGTAGTAAGGCTCGAAGAAGAGCCACTCGATCTTGCCGACGCGAATCGGGCAGTCCGCGCGCACAAGCAACGGCCGGTAGGTGGCGACGCGGTCAGTGCCCTTCCGCGACGTCGCCACCGACTTGAGTCCGTAGCACTCGCGGTACTTCCATTCGAACGCGAGCAAGATCCGCCTGACGTCGCGCTCACCGCACATCAAGGCGTCGAGCGAGGTGATGTTGGCGCCGCGTCTCCGCGCCCCCTTCTCACCGAGGTAGCTGCTGTTGCCTATCCACTCGTACTCGACGAAGCTGTTCGGCGCCGTCGGGACTGCGTGATAACCGGGCTCGATGGTTTGGACGACCTGTTCGGCAACTTTGCGGTCGATCCGCGCCGGTTCGAGGTGGTTAACGCAGGCGACCTGGGAGGACGTCAAGTGACCGGTTGGGCGGGCGGGCGGGCCTTTCGTCCGCGCGTCGTATTTGCTCGCCCACCACTTGATCCGGTTCCGCTCGAAGTAGTCAAGCGCGCTTTGACGCACCGATTGGTACAGCGTCTGGTCGGCCAGCACGTACGGAATGACGTGGCCGACCACGCCCCACTGTGCCAGAGCCAACGATCGCAGGCGAGCGAGTTCATCACGCTGATAGGACATATCAGTTCTCCCTCTCACAAACTCAGGCATCGATCCCCATTATTCTGAGACGCACTGCTTGCAGCATAGACGATGCAGGGCAGAAGATCACGGTGTGGGTGATCAGCCAACCTGCAGATAAGAACGTGGATGGGATGATAGGATGAGAAACGCGAATCGGGTTTTCATCGCTATGGCTCCTGTGCAGACCGGCGATAAAATCGTATTCGCAGCTTACTCCCCTGGGCCGTCGTCGTCGAGCTTCCAGGGCTGGCGCCGTGGACGGCGGCGGGCTTCATCAGCTCTTCCCACGTACCTTCCATTTGCAGCGGGTGCGGATAGACGTAGGGCGTGTAATATGTCTCCGGCGGCTTTGTGTTAAAGAAATCCCACCCTTCCTTCACGAGCCCGACATCCAGTGCCATCTCTTTCGGGCTCCCGGGGAAGGGGCGTAATTGGTGAAAGCTCGGTCAGTCGCGGAAAAGATCCACGAACCCCTCCTGGGAAAAGTGTCTGTCGTTCGTAAGGACCTCCGAAATGCCACGAGCCCACATCATTTGCATGGAGATACAGTCGCTGAGGCTATAGCTCTTATCGAGCCGTCTGCTGTAGAGCTCTAAACCGGCCATAGATGACGTGCGAGTCTGGGGAACGACCGTGACGTCGGGGTCCTCGTGGAGTTCTCGAACCAGCGCAACGCCGGCCGAGCGCATGCGCTCGCCGAGACCGGACAGGCCGGCAAGCACCGCAACCAGCACCTCGTCCGTCGTGACGATGTGCATGGGGCCAAGCTGCGACGAACGGTCCAGAACTTCCTGGTGCCAATGGTCGCCTGGATGGAGGGTGGCAAGCCAGAAGAAAGTGTCCCCGAATGCTGTCTTCACTCGGGTCTCCTGGGGACGCCATAGATATAATGGTCGTGCTGGCTAGCCAGATCCCGGGGCAGTCGGTCCAGCTCTTCTTGCGGGATGTCTCGTGTCAATTCCGCGAGCCTTTCCCAGATGGGCTTTTGAATCGCCGCAGACGAAGGATTCGGTACCAAGACCACTCGGTCAACCGATTCTATACTCCGAAACTTACCACTCCCGGTGAACCGACCACGCGCCCGGACTTGGACCCGGGTCGTGTCTCGTCGTCTCAGCGCGCTGGTAAAGAGCTCTTCCTCTGAGCCGTTAATTGGGAACTCAACTTCGTCACCGTCGGGCAGAATGATGGCAGCGCGAGGCGACGGCTCCGCACGAACCATTGATACAATCCCAATAAGGTCTACCGTCTCCTCCAGCATACTGAATCCTCCTGCCCGTTGGAAACACCCGCCAACATCGCACTTGATATATCGCCCGGTCAGTCCCTTGTGGTCCGTCAATCCAGACTCTCAGTGGAAGCATGAACACGTCGCCGCGGCGGATTCTCATCTCGCAATGCCACTTCTGCTTGCGCGTCCAGTGCAAAGTCCATGCTGTAGGCGTCTGTTTCCGCGCCCAGGAGCGTTGCTGATTCGAACATCTTCCAGTCTCGCTCCTCCTTGATGACTCTGTAGAGGGCATCGCGGATCGGTCCGCTTAAGCTAACACCTCGCCTCCGTGCGGCCTCCACCGAACTCCTGTATAGATCGGCAGGAAGCCGCACGGAGGTGGCCTGAATCTGTTCAGCCAAGCAAGACTCTCTTCCCGCTGAAGCAATGCAGGCCAACGAATGCTGCCGCCGGCCTACAGGCATCGGCTGCGCGCCTGTGGCCTCCCCGAAATATGGTAGCACCGCGTGGTGTCTCTGTCCAGCATATCTATTTTCAGGTTGTGGATAGCCGCCAATCTGAAACTCGCCGTTGTTATACCAGGTGTCTCACCTCTCCGCGGCCGTCGTGGAAGCGGCGGGGCCGTAATATCAGGTGGACTGCGCGCGGCTGTGATAACGGGCGTAATCACGTGCTATCATAACAGGGACCGAACCGCCGTGGTGGGTGAGACTTAACACTTCAAAACTCGACCTCTTGGAAACGTTTTAAGAACACGCACCGACCCACATCCACCCACAACGACGATTTGCAGATACGTTTTCAGCCCTCCACACTCTGTCTCGCCGAGGAAGGACTCCGAGAATAATGCGAAAATCTCCGTTTCTGAGGTTGATTGTCTGCTCGATTGTCCTCACCTCGAGCGTACTGGCTGTCCACGCGCAGGATGTTACCGCGGCCATCGACGCGTCCAGGATGTCGCACCCCATCAATAAGCTCATCTACGGACAGTTTTTGGAGCACATCGGGAACCTCGTCAACACCGGCCTCTGGGCCGAACTGCTGGACGATCGGAAGTTCTATAATTCCATTCCCACGCCACCACCTGTGACCAACGGCGGCCGCGGTCGGTTTGGGCGACCCACGCTGCGCCGCTGGACGGTCGTGGGGCCGGACAGCGCTATCAGTATGGATACGGAGCGTCCGTTCGTGGGAAAGCACTCGCCGCGGATCGCGGTGATCGCAGGCGAGCCCCACGGGATCGAGCAGGCGGGCGTCGCGCTGGTGGCAGGCAAGGAGTATACCGGCCGTATCGTGCTGGCCGGAAACCCGGGCGCCAGGGTTACGATCTCAGTCATATCGGGCGCCCAACCCGGTGACACCACGGCAATTGCCGTGGGAAAGGTTGGAAGCGACTACAAGACCTTTCACTTCCGCTTTACCGCTCCCCGTTCGACCGACAATGCAAGCCTCCGAATTACGGGCGCCGGCAGCGGTTCCTTTTCCATTGGAGCGGTTTCGTTGATGCCGGCCGACAACATCGACGGCTTCCGGGCGGAGGTGATTGGAGCTTTGAAGGAGCTGCACACGCCCGTGTACCGGTTCCCAGGCGGAAATTATGTCTCCGCCTACGATTGGCGAGGCGCCATCGGGGACCCCGACCGGCGCGCCCCGGTGCACGATCCGGTTTGGGGCGCCATTCAGCCGAACGACGTAGGAACCGATGAGTTTGTAGACCTCTGCCGGCTCCTCGGAGCCGAACCCTACATTACGGTGAATGCGGGGTTCGGCGATGCGAACAGCGCCAGGGAGCTGGTGGAGTACTGCAACGGTTCGGCGGCGACCCCGATGGGTCATCTGCGCGCCATGAATGGGCATCCGGAACCGTACCACGTGAAATACTGGGGTATTGGTAATGAGATGTGGGGGTACAGCTACCAGTTCGGCGCTATCAAGCTGGCCCAGTTCGTCATCAAGCATAATCTATTTGCGGCTGCCATGCGCAGCGCTGACCCCAGCATCAAGCTTATCGGGAGCGGCGCCATGCCCGACACCATGACGGGATCGGGCGAGGCTCTGCATCTGGGGGACAGCATCATCCCGAAGCCGCTTGGCCCCGCTGACTGGACCGGTGGGCTCTTTCTTCACTGTCTGGACAACCTGGACCTGATCAGCGAGCACTTTTACAACTACGGCGGGACCCATTACGACCTGGCTCAGCATCGTCAGATACCGAATGCCCCCGACGAGCCGCTGGTTCAATGGATGCGCAGGCCTGCCAACCATATCCGAATCAAGTACGAAGAATATAAAGCCTACGAGACCCTGATTCCCGCGCTAAAGAACAAGCCGGTACCGATCTGCCTGGATGAATGGGCTTACTCGGGGGGTCCCCCTAACTCCTACCGCGTCGTTCCGGCTTACGCATGGGTGTTCCATGAAATGTTCCGCCACTCGGACCTGTTTCAGATGGCTGCGTTCACCTTCGCGACGGCCATGTACAGCGCCGATCGTTCCTCGGCAGTCCTGACCCCGGTCGGCAAGCTGTTCAAGCTCTATCGTGATCACTTTGGATCGATCCCCGTCCAGGTAGATGGGAATTCGCCACAGCCGAAGCCAACCGACCCGCCGGGGGGCGAGCAGCCCGCCGTCAATGCGGGCAGCGACACGTTTCCCCTCGATGTGGTGGCCGCATGGACAGACGACCACAAGACCTTGACCGTAGGAATTATCAACCCCACCGAGTCGGACCAACCACTGAACCTGTCTATTCACAACGCCTCACTCACCGGCAAGGGAACGCTGTATCGCATGGCGCCGGATAGTCTGGATGCTGTCTCCGCGATCGGCCGGCCGTCAGAAGTGAATGTCGTCTCCAGCCCGGTAACGCTGTCCGAGGCTCTGACCGTTCCCAAGTTCAGCGTTTCTATTTATGCCTGGACGGCGAAGGAATAGAGGTTGGGAGTTCCACGTCGCTGTCTGATGAACGACAACTATTCTTACCGGCAGCGACAATTATAATTACCGGAAGTTGTTAGACACACCACTACTTCGCTTCGGGCTGGTTTCTCTCCTTTCTAGCAGCGGCTGTTGATGGCGGCGGCAGTGATTGCGCTACGCCCGCGTTCTCGAATAGAGTAATGAGCTTGTGCACCACCGTCTGTACTGAGCCGCCTACGCACTTCCTGGCCGCAGGGTCACCCCGATCCGCAGCATCCAGAACCGCTTGCCGGAGGCGGTCGAGATTCTGATGGAGTAGATCGAGCGAGCGCCGATCCACCAGAACCGTCTGTTCGTCTCTGCGCCGCCGGTATGCCGCCTGTCTCAAGGCTGCAGAAGTGTAGAGTCTTGGCCTTCCCATTTTCACCCCCTCCAATGCGTAAAATAACGTTATGATATTCGGCCATCCTCACGCTGCGGCGCCATCCTGGCCGGCGGTGCTGGCGCGCTGGCTGCGTATAGCCTGCTGCGTACTGCGTGTCGCCTCTTGCATGCGGTAGCTGGAGAGGTTGAGTTCCAGGATCACGCTGTGGTGGACCAGTCGATCGATGGCGGCGGCGGTGGTCATCGGGTCTTTGAAGATGCTCTCCCACTTCGAGAACGGCAGGTTGCTGGTCATGAGTACGCTGCCCCTTTCGTAGCGTTCGGCCAGTAGTGTGAAAAGCACTTCCATCTCTTCCCGGCTCTGTTGAACGTAGCCTAAGTCGTCGATCAGCAGCACCTCGAATCCTGACAGACGCTTGAGCACCCGGGAGAGGGTGAGTTCCCGTTTGGCCAGCAGCAGCTCCTGTACCAGGAGGGCAGAGGTCGTGTAGAGGACCTTTCGGCCGCATCGGACCAGGTGCTGGCTGATGCCGCACAGCAGGTGGGTCTTTCCGCTGCCAGGGTTGCCGAACGCCAGCAGGTTTTCTCGCCGGTCTACGAATGATCCTTCCAGCAGTGAGTGCACCTGCTGCCGCACTCGCAGCGGCAGCCGATTCATCTCGAAGCTCTCCAGCGTTTTCTCTCTGGGCAGGCGGCTCTCTCTGAGCAGCCGTTCGATCCGGTTCTGGTGGCGCACCTCCTGCTCCCGCTCCAGTAACTCCAGGAGGAAGCGTTCGTAACTGAGTTGCTCCCGTATAGCCTGGCCCGCCACCTGCTCATAGCAGGCTCGCACGGTTGGTAGATGCAGATCGGTCAGCAGTTGGCGCAGTCGCCGTCCGGACTCCATTGAACAAAAGGGTGACGGAATCGAACAAAAGGGTGTTGGAGGGGCCTTCGGTGTTGTTCCCTGCGCGAACTGAGCAGTGGTAAGCTCTTCCCCTCCCTCTTTTCCCTCTTTTCCCTCTTTTCCCTTTGGGTTTTTTTCTTTTTGCTTTTTTAAGCTCTTGCTGGCTGCAGATGGAGGCGGGAGAGGCTCACCTTGAGCGCCGTTCGATTCCACCGGCGTTGCCGGCAGGATCTCTTCCACCGGCGCCTTCTCAGAGAGCCTCTCTGCCGTGGGCGTCTTCTCACGCATGGCTTTCCTCCGACAGACCCTGGGTGAGCAGAGCATCATAGCCTCTCAGGTCCACCGCCTCGATCTCCACCTGGGTGGCGGGCTGGATCTCCGATTCCACCAGGGCCAGCGCCTTAACAGCGGCGACGCTGATCTCGGCGCCCTGGCTAAGCAGCATCCGAAGCGCCTCATCGACCCTCTGCTCGCTCTCTTTGGCAGCGAACTCCAGGATCCGAAGATACTCCTTGACGCCAGCACTCTTGATCGCGGCGCCACCCTTTTCGCCGGCGCCACTCTTTTCGCCGGCGCCACTCTTTTCGCCGGCGCCACAGAGCAGATCGTAGGCCATCCGGAAGCGACTGGTGGGGAAGAGGGCATCCTGATACCGGTATTGCGCAAACGCTCCCGGCTTTCTCACCAGTCCGTCGATGATGTGCCGGTAGTTGATGTGGTGTTGGGAGTGCTGGTAGCCCCCTTTTAGACGGGGCATCTCTTCCAGGCGCCGCTGCCCATACCACAACTCCAGCTTCTCAGCGTAGATCCGTACTTCCACCTGCTCGCCGATGAGCCGGCTGGGAACCGAGTAGACATTGTGCTTGGCCCGGATGGTGCTGCTGGGTCCTACCCGCACCAAAAGTCGCTCACAGGCTTCTTGCCGGGTCAGCGGCAGCTTGCCTAAGAGCGCTCGCTCTTCTTCCAGGCGAGACCGGCGGCCCCGATTGGCCTGGGCGAACTGCTCTTTCAGGAACTGCTCGTATTCTTGCCGGCTGGAGAAGTCCCGACAGCCCCGCAGCAGCAGCGCCTGCTCCAGTCGCACCCGGATCCGATGATGTCGCTGCTCGATATCACCATTCTCGTTCGGGCGCCGCGGCTGGGTATGTTCTGCCCGGAGGCCGTAATGCTCCAGCAGAGCCTGATAGGATTGGGTGAAGGCTTCTCGATCTCCAGGGCGCCTGACCGCTGCGGAAAGCGAGTCTGTGCGGTGGCGCCGCGGCACTCCCCCAAGATCCCACAGCGCATTCTGCAGTCCTGAAGAGAGGCTCTCCGCGCTCTCGCTGAAGCAGACGGTACCGCTCTCCCAGTTTGAATAGGTGAGCACAAAATGGTAGAGCATGTGCTCGAACAGCTGCCCGGCCAGCGTCACTCTGAGCCCGGAAAGGTGGCAGAAGTCTGATTCACACAGATCTGCCGGCCGGTGTTGTTGCGGGAAGAAGACCTCCCGAGCGGGACCCTCCGTCGCTCGCCAATTCTTCACTCGGCGCTGCAGCGTTCTTAGCTGCCCGTTGCTGAACACGTCTGGATAGCGCCGCTGAAGTTCTTCTAACAGCGTGTTCGCCTGCAGGGCGGGACTCACTTCCAGCAGTTCCCGGACCTCCTCCCACACCGTGGCGAAGGAGTCCAATCGCGTCCTCCAGGCATGCTCTACTGCGCACTGGGAAGAAGGTCTGCCTCGCTTGCGATACTTCCGTCCCGTCTTCTCGCTCATGCCTGCCTTTGCCGCCGCGCAGGCAATCGTTTTGCCCCTCTTGATCTCACTCATTAGAATCCTCACTTGCTGGTCGGTAACCATCTCCTCTGCTCGCCTCCTTAAAAAGCGAGGTTTGATGGCATCGCACCTATTCCTTCACAAGCGGTAATTCTAATTGTCGTCCACCGGTAATTCTAATTGTCGCTCATCACGTCCAGTCTAACCGTTCGATTGGTCTTTGCCGGCTCCTATTTCCTTCCTCTCATCCTTTTGGCGTATACCGCCCGGGCGACTCTGACGCCGGGCCCGGCCCGGGGCGCTTATGTATAATATAGGATAAGTGGGAACAAGGCGTCTAATCCGGTCTGGGAGGGACCTCTGATGACATTGCAATCGACGGCAGGCACCGATTTGGGCGACCGCGCGCGACAGCTTTACGCCCGGATCCGGGACCAGATCGAGATACCCGAAAACCTTGGGAAAATGATCGTCATGGACGTGGACAGCGGCGACTTTGAGATAGATGCTAAGGGAATCGAGTCGTCACGGCGGCTCCTGGCCGGTCATCCCGGAGCCAGCCAGTACGCTCTCCGGATCGGCTATAAAAGCGCGGCCTCCTTTCCCGGCGCCCTGGAGCGAAGCGACCCGTGATGACAGGCGGTGTCACCGGGCGTCATGCCCTCTTGCCGATCCCAATCCGGCTGCCGAATCAGCCGGAGTTCACTGTCGAGTCTGTTGTCCATAAGTATGGCTACACCGTGAGGAGCGGTGTAGCGCCACCCGTGGCCATATCCTTTCTGGTATAACTTGTATAATAAGGCAATCATGAGCATGATTCCAGATCGCCGCTCCAAAGGAGGCCCGCTGATGCCAACCGTGACTATTGCTGCGATCGACAAGAGGCTGCAGCACTTGCCGCCCGAAAAACTAACCATCGTGTATGATTTTGTTTCCTTTTTACTCGAGCGCGATTCGGGGGATCTGCTGATGGATGTGGACACGGACGCGCGTGCGACCATGTTTGCGTCTGAAGCGGTCTTGCGTCGTGACTGGGATTGCCCTGAAGAGGATGCCGCGTGGGCGCATTTGTAAAGGGCGACATTGTGGTTGCGCCTTTTCCATATTCCGATCTGAGCAGCTCTAAGAGGCGCTCAGCATTAGTCCTGGCGACGCTGACCGGCGACGATGTCATCCTCTGTCAGATCACCAGCCAGGCGGCAGGGGACAGCTACGCTGTACCGCTTTCGGATGGTGATTTCGTTGACGGCGGTCTGCGCCAGCCAAGCAACATCCGACCCAATCGTCTGTTTACAGGGGAGAGCAGTATCATCCTCTATCGTGCGGGAACGATCAGCGCCTCCAAGATGCAGGAGACGCTCGCGAGATTAATGCTGATTCTCACGGCCTGAGCATGAAACTGTCCGGCCCCGCGTCTCCCGGGCCGTGGGGAGATGTTCCACGAACGGCACGCTCGAATCGGCGAGCTGCTTGCGGACCTGGCCCAGCCGGGCCACTTCTCAGGGGAAATCCCACTCGGCGCCGCGCCCTGCGTAGACTCCCGGGCGGATCTTGAACACCGTGATCGGGCTGGCAACGTCAAAGTCTGGTCGGACATCTCTGGCACTCTCAACGAACGAGGGCGGGCCGACATCGAGCCACCAGTGTTCGAAATCATCGAAAAGACCCCACCCCCCGGTCGTCCACTCTATATGCACGTGCGATCGAGGGCCCTCACCTTCGATGGTGAAATTAGCTGGATCTCGGGCCGCGCCTAGCGCTGCGATTCTCGCGGGAGTTGGGCTGCAAATATCTCCTTTGCGTGACCTGGCGAGTTCGTTCTCGCCCCAACTCTGGAGGTAGTCCGCGCTGCAGGTACGCTCGAGGTGCCACCGGAGACCAAGCGAGATCAGGGGATCGTGCTCTGCGGTAGCATAGTTGAACGCCTCCCAACTGAGGATCGAGAGCAAGAGTAGAACGCAGGCCTTCCGAGATATTCGACGGAACCACGGAAACCTGAATCGAAAGAAAGACGCGCCGAACAAAAGTGTGAGCCAGACAACCGCCCAGGCGCTGGTCAGCATGGAGAGCAGTGTCAAACAGGAAGTAATAGTCCGCTCCCTGGACACCCAGCAGAAGGTCGCCCCCTGCCAGGCAAAGTTCGCTCCCCGCCAGGCCAAGGAGCACCAGCAGGGCGGTACACGGCGCGCCGTAGAGAAGTAGAGCGGTCGCCGATTTATGCTGAGTAGGCCGGATGGCATCTCGCGACCCGTCCACGAGTGACGTTCCCTCCGCTTTTTGAGCGGGTGCTCTGTCAGGGTGTGGAGTAAGATGCTGCCCGCGCTCAGACCGAGTCACATCGTCACGTCAGGCAAGATCGCGGAGATCACGGTCCGCGAGGCGCTGGAGAAGTGCGGCTGTTCACCAGCACGCAGGACTCTGGGTCACCCTTCGGCCCAGGCGATGTCCCGCATCTGCAACCTGTTCTCGGAGGCTGACCTGCTCCAGCGCTACCCGGAAGTCAAGAAGGTCGTCGACGCGCATCCCGAATGGGTGACAAAGCACCGGAAGAACAAGGTGCTCTTCGCCTGCCACGCGGTGAGCGCCGCATCATGAGTCGAGAGGTTTCCATCCGCTTTGATTTACACGGCTGCGCGGGCACAGGAAGGGGATGGTTGATGCGAAGGATGGCTGCTGCAACCCGCGAATTTCGAGGAACCGCTATACTTGCTAATGGAACGACCGACGCATCAAAGGAGTCATCATTCTGTATGCAAGAAATGATGAGTTATCTACTACCACGAATGCGGCGTCCCGTCCGGGACCCCATCGCGGTAGCCAGAATGAGACCAGGGAGAAAGGCTCCCGTCTCAACGATAGGAGGACACGATGGACGCCCACGTGGAGAAGATGGTCCGAACAACAATTGCGGCGCCGTCCAGCCTGTTCGAGGAGGCCGATCGGCTTATTCGGCTGGGCAGAGCTCGCAACCGAACCGACCTTATAACACGGGCGCTGAGGCACATGATCGATCAAATCAATCGGGAAGCTGACGACGCTGAATTCGCGCTGATGGCCACTGACCCTGAGTACCAGCACGACACCAAGGTGATCGCTGGTGAGCTTGAGCAGGCTCAGTGGGAGGCATTCTGCGCTGGCGAGCGTTCGGCTGCCGAAGGAGCATAAGTGCTGCGTGGTGAAGTGTACCAGACCCGATTAGATCCCGTCGAGGGTTCTGAACCGGGAGGAACGCGTCCTGTTATCGTCATGAGCCGAAACTCAATCAACGTATCGAGTTCAGTTATTATCGCTGTCCCCTGTACGACCTACAGGAGGCAGCGCATCTATCCCAGTCAGGTTTTGGTTCGTACTCCCGAGGGCGGGTTGACAGCGGATTCCCTCGTCAAGACAGATCAGATTTCTGCTCTCTCCAAAACCAGGCTTATTCAACGACTGGGGATGGTCACGCCTGACACCCTTACGGCGATCGAGAATGCTATTCTGAAGGCCCTGGATATTCAGCGCCCCTGAACGCGCCGCGCGTGCGGAATTGACGGCCCTCCGACAGACGGTTCTGGCCAACCCGTACTTTGCGGGCATTGCCACATATTTAAGTTCTCCTTACAACGTGGGTCCCGTAAGTTAGTAGCGTGATAAGGCGCGGAACAGGTATCTTAGAATGGACGGGAACCGCGAATCATCCGGCGTTCGTCGCACTCGGACACCAAATCATGACAACCTCCGAACGACAACTCGAAGACGAAATCGTAGGCAAGCTCCAGGACCTCAAGTATGCCTACCGGGCGGACATCAGAGATAGAGCCGCGCTGGAGCAGAACTTCCGGGAGCAGTTCGAGGCCCTCAACCGGGTCCATCTTACGGATGCTGAGTTCAACAGGCTATTGGATGAGATTGTCACGCCGGACGTGTTCGCTGCCGCCACGACCCTTCGCACGATCAACACCTTCACCCGCGACGATGGCGCCCCGCTGAACTACACCCTCGTCAACCTCAAGGATTGGTGCAAGAACACCTTTGAGGTCGTCAACCAGCTTCGAATCAGCACGGACTACAGCCACCACCGCTACGACGTGATGCTGCTCATCAACGGGTTACCCGTCGTTCAAATCGAGCTGAAGACGCTTGGAATTAATCCCCGCCGGGCGATGGAGCAGATCGTCGAATACAAGAACGACCCTGGAAACGGCTACACGAAGACGCTGCTCTGCTTCATCCAACTCTTCGTTGTCAGCAACCGCGACCAGACCTACTACTTTGCCAACAACAACCCACGCCACTTCAGCTTCGACGCCGACGAGCGCTACCTGCCGATCTATCAGTTCGCCGATCCGGACAACAAAAAGGTCTCCCACCTGGACGATTTCGCCGAGAAGTTCCTTGCCAAGTGCACACTCGGGCAGACGATCAGCCGCTACATGGTGCTCGTCCAGAGCGATCAGAAGCTGCTCATGATGCGGCCGTACCAGATCTATGCCGTCAAGGAAATCGTCCGGTGCATCCACGAAAATAGCGGCAGCGGATACATCTGGCACACCACCGGCAGCGGCAAGACGCTCACCAGCTTCAAGGCCGCCACCCTCCTCAAAGATAACGACGACATCCACAAGTGCCTCTTCGTCGTCGACCGGAAGGACCTCGACCGACAGACCCGGGAAGAGTTCAACCGATTCCAGCCCGGCTGCGTCGAGGAGAATACCAACACGGCTGCGCTCGTCCGCCGCCTTCTCTCAGAGGACTACGCGGATAAGGTTATCGTCACCACGATCCAAAAGCTCGGGCTCGCGCTCGATCCCACCAACGCCCGCAACTATAAGGATCGGCTCAAGCCCCTCCGAGACAAGCGCATGGCGATCATATTCGATGAGTGCCACCGCTCCCAGTTCGGTGACAACCACAAGGCCATCAGGGAGTTCTTCCCAAACGCCCAGCTCTTCGGCTTCACCGGCACCCCGATCTTCCTCCAGAACAGTACGTACAAGCGCATCGAAGGCGATCAGGCGTCGCTGAAAACGACGCAGGACCTCTTCCAGCAGGAGCTCCACGCCTACACGATCACCCATGCCATCGACGACGGCAACGTCCTGCGCTTCCACGTCGACTACTTCGAACCGCAAGGCGCAGCCAAACCTAAGCCCGGCGAGACCCTCGCCAAGGCCGCCGTCGTCGACGCTATCCTCGAGAAGCACGACGCAGCCACAGGAGGACGCCGCTTCAACGCCTTGCTCGCCACCAGCTCCATCAACGACGCCATCGACTACTACGACCTCTTCGCCGCGCACCGAAGTGGCCGCGAGATTCAGGACCCGGACCACGCGCCCCTGAACATCACCTGCGTCTTCTCGCCTCCGGGAGACGTAAGCCCGGACGTGCGGCAGATTCAGGAAGACCTCCTCCAAGAGCGCGAAGACAACAAAGTCGAGCCCGAAAAGAAGAAAGAGGCGCTGGCCCGCATCATCGCCGACTACAACGTCCGATACAAAACCAACCACCGTATCGAGGATTTCGACCTCTACTACCAGGACGTCCAGAAGCGCATCAAAGACCAGCAGTACCCGAACAGCGACCTACCCCATAGCCAGAAGATCGACGTCACCATTGTAGTGGACATGCTCCTCACCGGGTTCGATTCCAAGTACCTGAATACGCTCTACGTGGATAAGAACCTCAAGCACCACGGACTCATCCAGGCCTTCAGCCGCACGAACCGCATTCTGAATGCGACCAAGCCCTACGGCTCCATTCTCGACTTCCGGGGCCAGCAGGACGCAGTGGATTCCGCCATCGCCATGTTCTCCGGCGCGTCGCCGCGCCCGCCCAAGGAGATCTGGCTGGTGGACGAGGCGCCGGTTGTTATCGAGAAGCTAAAGGAGGCCGTCCAGAAGCTGGGCGAGTTCATGAAGTCCCAGGGTGTCGAGACGAAGCCCTCCGAAGTCGCCAACCTGAAGGGGGACGAAGCCCGGGCCGGGTTTATCGAGAGATTCAAGGAGGTCCAGCGTCTCCAGACCCAACTCGATCAGTACACGGACCTGACGCCCGACCAGAAGGATGCGATCGAGGCGGTACTGCCGAAAGATCAGCTCAGGGGCTTCAAGGGCGCGTACCTGGAAACAGCGCAGAAGCTGAGGGAGGGGCAGGGCACGACAGGCGGAGCGCCGAACCCGGCGCTGAACGAGCTCGACTTCGAACTCGTGCTCTTCGCCTCCGCGCTCATCGACTACGACTACATCATGGGCCTCATCGCCAAATTCTCCCAGCAGAAACCGGGTAAGCAGAAGATGACGCGGGAGGCGCTGATCGGGCTGATTGAATCCGACTCGAAGTTCCTCGACGAGCGTGACCTCATCACCGAGTACGTGCGCTCTTTGGAGGAGGGACAGGGGCTGGACGAGACGGCTGTCAAGAATGGCTATCAGGCGTTCAAGGCGGAACGACAGAGAGCAGAAGTGGCCGAGGTCGCCGCCCGGCACGGGCTGGCCCCGGAGGCGCTCGCCGAGTTCGTGGGCGAGGTGCTGCAGCGCCGCGTCTTCGATGGCGAACGGCTGACGACGCTGATGGAGCCGCTCGGGCTTGGCTGGCGCGCCCGGACAGAGCGCGAGCTCGCGCTCATGGCGGAACTCGAGCCGCTGCTGAAGCGGCGTGCCGGGGACCGGGAGATTTCGGGCCTGCGGGTCTACGAAACACGCGGGGAGTACAACGCGAGTGGAGAGTAAGCCGCTGGCGCCGAAACTGCGCTTCCCGGAGTTCCGGGATGCGCCGGGGTGGGAAACTAAGCCACTGCACAGCTTAGCCATGGTCAAGCAAGGCGGCACTCCAGACACATCAAACCCCGAGTACTGGGGCGGAGCAATTCAATGGCTGACGCCTGCCGAGATGGGAAAAAGCAATAGCCCGCACATCTCTGCTACGGACCGGACTATCACCGAGACAGGTCTCGGCAACTGCTCATCCGAATTATTACCCGAACGCTCTGTGATTATGTCGACTCGCGCACCAATTGGACACCTAGCGATCAACCTAACGCCGATGGCGATCAACCAAGGGTGTCGAGGCTTGGTTCCGTCAGTCGGAGTGGACACTGACTTCCTCTACAGTTCATTGCTGATTGCTAAACCGAAACTGATCGACTTGGGCGCTGGAAATACCTTCAAGGAGCTGTCTGGCAGCGCGCTGAAAATGTTTCAAATTCCCAAGCCCGCCGATTATGCAGAGCAGAAGAAGATCGCCGGGTGCCTGACGTCGCTGGACGAGTTGATCGCGGCGGAGGGCCGGAAGCTGGAGGCGCTGCGCACCCACAAGAAAGGGCTGATGCAAAACCTCTTCCCCCGCGAAGGCGAAACTGTTCCGCGGCTCCGCTTCCCTGAGTTTCGGGATGCGCGGGAGTGGGCTCCCCGGGAACTCGGCCCTTTGACTACCAAGGTTGGCAGCGGAATTACGCCTCTCGGAGGAGACAAGAATTACAAAACCAATGGGCGCCCGTTTGTGCGAAGTCAAAACGTGGGCTGGGGTGAGCTGCTCGTGGACGATATTGCCCATATCGACGAGGACACGCACCGCACCTTCAGTGCAACTGAGATCAAGGAAGGCGACGTCCTTCTGAACATCACGGGAGCTTCCATAGGACGAAGCACGATCGCGGACGCTAGGGTAGTCGGCGGCAATGTGAACCAGCATGTGTGCATCATTCGCTTGAAGGCAGACGAGATGCACCCCGCTTTGTTAAGTCAGTTCCTGATTTCGGATCGAGGCCAAGAGCAAATTGACAGCTTCCAAGCCGGAGGAAACAGACAGGGCTTGAACTTTATGCAAATCCGATCATTCGACATTCCCACGCCCCCAACTGAAGCAGAGCAGCGCCGAATCGCGAACTGCCTCAGCTCTCTCGACGCCCTCGTTTCCGCCCAGTCCAGGAAGCTTGACATCCTCAAGCTCCACAAGCAGGGCCTCATGCAGGGCCTATTCCCTTCGTCGGAGGAATCCTGACGATGGGGCCGGGGGCAAAGCAAACAGGATGCGAGGAGCGTCCTCGCCTATGAGGGACACCAAGGGAAGTCTCTATGCTCGTTAGCGAACCGCCTCCGCCGAACCCGCGAATGGTCGCCTGGGCTAGGGAGCAGGCGGGCTACGATGTTGAGCAGGTGGCAAGGCGGCTCCAGGTGAAGCCGGAGCAGGTCCGTGCTTGGGAGGCTGGCAGGGCGCCCACCGTGCGGCAGCTTATGAACCTCGCCGCTTTCCTTCGCAGGCCCCTCTCCTTCTTCTATCAGCGGGAGCCTCCGAAGGTCCGGCCCCTTGCAGCCGAGTACCGACGCCTCGCCGGTGTGACGCCCGGAGTCGAGTCACCGGAGTTTCGGCGCTCAGTCCGGGACATGCTCGCGCGGCGCGACCTGATCCTCGACCTGATGGAAGAACTCGGGCAGCAGATGCCGTTGTTTTCTCTGACCGCCCAACTGGCCGACGACCCCAAGGCAGTGGGGGGCCGGCTTCGTTCTCGGATCGGCCTCACCGACCAAACACAAGCTGCCTGGCGTGACAAGTGGCAGGCCTGGCGCGAGTGGCGTTCGGCTATCGAGGATGTCGGGGTTCTCGTGTTCATGTTCCCTGACGTGCCACTGGATGAGGCAAGGGGGATGGCCCTGTTCCGCAAGCCGCTGCCCGTAGCAGCGGTGAACACGAAAGAGGTCGCTGAATCGAGGGCTTACACGGCTCTTCACGAGGTCGTCCATATCATGCTGGCAAACGGGGGCCAAGAATCTCCCGCTGCCCAGGAAACAGGTAGTCCGGCCGAGTTGCAGAAACTGGAGCGTTTTGCCGAGGTCGCCGCAAGCTATGCGGTTGTCTCTGAGGAGGCCTTCCGGCAAGCCGTAGGGCAGGCGGCGCCTACGGATGTTGCAGGAATGCGAGAGTTGGCCATGCGTTTCCAGATAACGCCTTTGGCGGCGGCGACGAGACTCCGCGAGTCCGGCGCTATCGGTTGGCACGAATATAACTTGTGGAGGGCAAGCTGGACCGAATATGCGAGCAGCCTGCCTCGGTCTTCAGGCTTTGCAACTCCGGTCAGCAAGACCATCGGCAGGGGTGGGCGAACATTTGCGCAGTTGGTCTTCGAAGCTCTCGACTCCAACGCGCTGACGATGGCGGAAGCGGCCCGGGCGCTCAACCTCCGGACCGCGCACTTCGACAAGCTGCGACAGAGGCTCGTGCAAGGGTCTACCGCGGAGGCGAAGAACCGCATGACCCTCAAAACCCACAACCAACGCCTCCCGCAGGGCATTTTTCCTCGCGACGACGAAACCACCCCATGACCGCTCAAGAAAACCACCGACTCGGCAAGACGCTCTGGGGCATCGCGGACCAGCTCCGTGGCTCGATGGACGCGGATGACTTCCGCGACTACATGCTCGTCTTCCTCTTCCTGCGCTATCTCTCCGATAACTACGAGGAAGCGGCACGAAGGGAGCTGGGGAGTGACTACCCGGCAGTACCAGACGGCGAGCGTCGCGTGCCGCTCGCCGTCTGGTACGACGCGCACCCCGATGATGTGCCTCTCCTTGAGCGGCAGATGCGCGCGAAGGTGCACTACGTCATTCGGCCTGAATACCTCTGGACGAGCATCGCGAACCTGGCGCGTCGACAAGATGCCGAGCTGCTGCACACGCTCCAGGGCGCGTTCAAGTACATCGAAGAAGAGTCCTTCGCGAGCGCATTCCAGGGCCTGTTCTCCGAGATCAACCTCGCCTCAGACAAGCTGGGCCGCACCTACACGGACCGGAACGCGAAGCTCTGCGCGGTCATCTCGCGCATCGCCGAGGGCATGGCCGAGTTCACCACCGACTCCGACACCCTGGGCGACGCGTACGAGTACCTCATCGGTCAGTTCGCCGCCGGCTCCGGCAAGAAGGCGGGCGAGTTCTACACGCCGCAGCAGATCTCCAGCATCCTCTCGGGAATCGTCACCCTGGACAGCCAGGACCCGGCCCAGGGCAAACGCGCGCGTATAGACAGCGTCCTCGACTTCGCCTGCGGTTCCGGCTCACTGCTTCTCAATGTGCGCCACCGGATGGGCCCGCACGGCATTGGCAAGATCTACGGCCAGGAGAAGAACATCACCACTTACAACCTGGCTCGCATGAACATGCTGCTGCACGGGGTCAAGGATTCGGAGTTCGAGATTTTTCATGGCGACACGTTGACAAACGACTGGGACATGCTTCGCGAGACGAACCCGGCCAGGAAACCGCGCTTCGACGCCGTGGTCGCCAACCCGCCCTTCAGCTACCGGTGGGAGCCAAACGAATCTCTTGGCGAGGACATGCGATTCAAGAACTACGGTCTCGCTCCCAAATCCGCCGCCGACTTCGCGTTCCTGCTCCACGGATTCCACTACCTGAAGGATGACGGCGTGATGGCGATCATCCTGCCCCACGGCGTGCTCTTTCGCGGCGGCGCCGAGGAGCGGATTCGCACCAAGCTCCTGAAGGACGGCAACATTGACACGGTCATTGGGCTGCCAGCCAACCTGTTCTATTCAACCGGCATCCCGGTATGCATCCTGGTTCTGAAGAAGTGCAAGAAGCCGGACGACGTGCTCTTCATTAACGCCAGCGGTAGCGAGCACTTTGAGAAAGGCAAGCGCCAGAATCAACTGAGAGAAGATGACATCGCGAAGATCATTGCCACGTACCAGAATCGAACGGATGAGCCTCGATACTCCCGGCGGG
>DASRZA010000246.1:0-17095 GCA_035686845.1 Armatimonadota bacterium
CGAAGGGCGTTCGGGCGGAGCTTGACGACCGCAGTGAAAAGCTGCAGTACCGCATCCGGGAAGCCCAGCTTCAGAAGGTCCCGTACATGCTGGTCGCGGGGGACCAGGAGGTCACCAACCGGACGGTGACTATTCGAATGCGTACCGGCGAGAATCTACCGGCCATGCCGCTGGACGAGGCGGTCGCGTTCATCGCCGATAAGAATTCTTCGCGCAGCCTGGACCTGGGCCGATAGGTTCGGAGGGCCGTCTCCTGGAGATTCGTACGACATCGGCCTCCGAGACACAGCAGTTTGGCGCGCGGATCGGAGAGGCGGCCCGCGAGGGCGACGTGATCTGCCTTTTCGGGGATCTCGGCGCTGGCAAAACGACCCTGGCGCAGGGAATCGCCCGTGGGCTTGGCATTGTTCGCCGGGTCACCAGCCCCACGTTCACGCTGGTGCAGGAGTACCAGGGCCGGCTGCGGCTCTATCACCTCGACTGCTACCGGCTCGAAGGCCCGGAAGACCTGGATCCCCTCTGCGCTGATGATTGGCTCGGCCGGGATGGAGTCTCGGTCATCGAGTGGCCCGAGCGGGTGGCTGCGGCCCTGCCCGAGGACCGGTTAGAGCTGCGGCTTATGATCGTGGGCGACGATCATACCCTCGCGCCGCATTCTACCGGGCCGCAGAGTGCCCGGCTCGCTCGTGACGCGGGACTTTCAGCGGACGTTGGCGCCTGACGCCTGACGCTTAATAGAGGAAGAGTCGGTCTCGTTTGAGAATCAGGTATGGAACCCAGCCGACTCCCCGAAAGCGAGAGGGGTACGCCGGCGTTCCGCTGGAGGTGAGGGACATGGTAAGCTTCCGGATCTCCACTTTTCTCACGCTCTTTTTGCTGCTGTCAATCACCTTGCTCGCGAAGCTGGATTACGGGCTGAAATTGCCGGACACCCCGACCGTTGAGAAGAAGCAGCCATGAAACACTCTTTCTCGCAGACACTTCGAATTGGAGCCAGCTTACTCGTGGCGCTGACGATTTTGTTCTCGGCCGCGCCGGCGTACGCCGTGTCCCGGGCGCGGATGGATGTAGTGGTGCTGCTGGATAATTCGGGGAGTATGCATCGCGAAGGTAAGACGCCGGGCAACGATGAGCGGTTCATGCGGGTCGCGGCGGCGCAATATCTTTTGGAGAAGATGGCGCCCGGTGACCGAGCGGCGCTGGTGACGTTCGACAGCGTTGTCCATCTTGACCCGGCGGCGTCGCATCTTCGGAACATCTCGGCGCCGGGCGTTGAGGCCGCTTTCGACAACGGCGTTCGCCGGATTGCCGCCTCGCCCGGAGGATCCACCAATATGGGAGCGGGGCTGCGCGCCGCCGCCCGGATCCTGCGCCAGGAGAGTGCCGCCGGTCGCCAGCGATTCATTATTCTTTTGACCGATGGAACACCCAATCCTCCGCATGGGGCGAACACGCCGACCGCTATTATCCAGTACGCCAGGGCGCTGGGAAAGAGCGGCATCGTTATTCATACCGTGGGGCTGGGCGATCTCTCGTCCAATCCGGCGGAGGCCGCGGCTGCCCGATCACTTCTGGAATCGATTGCGCGCGAGGGAGGGGGCGCGGCGCACCAGGCGGCGAACGCCGAAGCTCTGCCCGCGCTCTTTGGCTCGATCTTCGCACAACTGGTCGGCCACGAGGTCTCGCGGCCGCTGGCTTCGGGGCAGCAGGCAACATTCACGCTCGCGCCCGGTTCGCAAAATCTCCGGGTCATCGCCGTGAGCGAGGGAACGCCGCCGCAATTTATCCTGACCGACCCTCGTGGAAAGACCGTGCCAGTCCGTAATATTGCGCCGCTCCTGCCCGGAGTCGAATCGGCGCGCCTGGCTGTCGCGGCCGTGAATTCCCCTGGGGCCGGCTCCTGGACTGTCCGTGCGGTGCAGGGCGCGGTCGAAGTCGCGTATGAGCCCGATTTTGAAGCCGTGCTGCTCCGCCCGCGGCACAACAGCCGCGTTCCGGCCGACGCGCCGCTCTCGATTGTGGTAGAGGTCCGTCGAAAAGGCGGATCCCTCCCGCTGGCGCTTTCGAAGGGCCGGGTGACGTTGGAGTATGAGCAGACCCCGGGTCAGCCGCCCGTCACGCTCAATCTCACCGAAGACTCGCAGCAGCGGGGGCGCTTCTCGGGAACGCTGCCGGATACCGGCGCCGTTGGGAGTCACAACATTATCGTGCGATGTTTCCGGTCCGGGGCCAATGGCGCCGAGGAAGGCGGCCCGGCGTACGCGTCGCTTCAGGTGGCCCGTATTCCCGTGTTGAAGCTCATTGAGCCGCAGCCGTGCGCGTTTTATACGCTGCCGGCGCCGGTCGCCGTTCAGGCTGCGCTTTCTCTGGCGGGCGCCCGCGTTAGCCGGGCGATTTCCGGAATTCGGATTACGGCTTCGGTCACCGTGTCGGGCCGCGCAGCTCCGCAAGTGGAATTGGCGCCGGCCGGGGGAGGAGTCTACGCCGGAGGATCGCCATCCGGCCGGCAGGCCGGCGCGGCCGCGCTGCGCGTGGTTCTTTCTGGCAGTTACCAGGGGCAGTCGTTCGATCCACAGGAACTGGATCTGCCGCTCACTCTGACACCCCACCCGATCGTCGAGATGACGGGCGGACAGCTTTCCAGGCAGGCGGTCAACCCGGATGATTCGCGCACAATCACAGAACGGATTCGATCTTCCGCGCCCACCGCGCAGATCATCCGGCTCACCGCATCCGGGGTTCCTGGTGTGACTGTCGATCCGTCGAGCATCGACGTGCCGGCGCATGGAGAGCAGCAGTCGGTCAAGGTCATCCTATCGTGGCGGCACGCTCCACCGGGTGATTATTCGCTCGATCTCAAGCCCGCGCTGGCCGGAACCGGCGTCGATCTCCACGCTAACCAGGTTCACAGTGACATCCACGTCCGGACCTGGCTGGAAAGGAACGGGTGGTGGTTCTACCCGGGCACAGGACTTCTTGTTCTGCTGATCCTCGCAGCGGTCGCGCTCATTCTGCATCTCACGAGGGAACAGGCGCGCCGGCAGCGAAAGATGCGAGATATGCTTAACGGCGCTGCGCTCTACGTTCCGGGCACAGCCCAGCCGTTCCGGCCGGCGCCTCAGAACGTGTTGGTTCGGCGATCCTATACATTCGGAGGGGAAGGCGCCGATGTGTTCATACCTGACCCGGCAGAGCCGGGGCAGCCGCTGTTCAAAGAGCCGCGGCTGAAGATCGCGGTGGAGTGGGATAAGCGCCACCGGCAGCCGCTGCTGATGGTAACGCCCGAGGGAACCGATACGATTCTGTACGACAAAGACAATAAGCTTATCGGGGAGCCGATTGTCCCCACGGAAGGCGGCGCGTTCTTCTACGTGGATCCCGAGCACCGGCTGGTGCGTGTCAATTCCGAGTGGAACGCATAAGCCCCTTGATGGCCGCTCGTTCCTGGGGAGTCGAAGAGACTCGCCGGCGATACTGGCGAGAGAGGAATGGCCGCCATCCCTAACACCCAACACCTAAAACCGAATATGCCTAACACCCAACACCCAACACCTAACACCTGTTAAGAAAGGAATGGAACCGACGATGTCCGATGCGGCGAAGATGGGCACGGAAGAGGGTACGATCTCTGTCTACCCCACGATGATTGTGGGTTTGGGCGGGACCGGATGTAAGATTGCGAAACGACTCAAGCGCACGCTGAACGCGGAGGGGGAGAGCGCTATGAACATCCGGTTCGTGGGAATTGATACGGACCTGGTGGAGAACAGCGCCCGCAGCGAAGCCGAGCTTCCGCTGGATCGCTTCATCACGATTGGAGGGCAGCCGGTCCATTTCGACGCTAAGGATCATAATAATCGCCCTATGCTGCACTGGCTTCCCACAGATGACACGGGCCAACTGCTCGTCGGGACGGCGGATCTGGGCGCGGGGCAAGGGGCAGGTGGGCACCGGCTCGTCGGCCGCTTTGCGTATAACTATTTTGCGCCGGACCAGTTTGTGAATCTCCAGCAGACGATGGACCAACTTCTGGACCTGGGGAATAACCCGTTGGAGCATCACTGGGCCGGAACACCGTTCAAATACATTCCTGGCCTGGCGATCTACGTGGTTGGATCGCTGGTGGGCGGGACCGGATCGGGCAGCTTTGTGGATGCGCTCGTGACGCTGCATACCCTTGCTGAGAAGGCGCTCATGGATCGGAAGCGACTCTTCACCGGCGTTTTTCTGCTGCCGGACGTGTTTGACTACTGCGCCATCGGCAGCCAGAGCTACGATCACATGGCGACGGCTTACTCATGCCTTAAAGACCTGGACCTGCTGCTCACCACGGACGATCCCGAGCTGAGAACCTTCTGGTATTACAATCAGCCGGAACCGACTCTTCTCAAAGAGCGGCTGCTTGACACCTGTTATCTCGTGGACCGGTATTCCGGCAGCGGAGCGCTCCTTCGCGCCGATGATGTTTATGATTTTGTAGCGACGCATCTCTTTGCCGCCATCGGAACGCCATTGGGCGCCACCGCCCGGTCGGTAGAGAATAATTCCCACAAAACCGGCGTCACCGACGAGGCCGGCGGTCGCTGCTCCTACAGCTCCTTTGGACTCGTTGGAATGGACTATTCGCAGGAGCTTTTGCGGCGATACTGCGCGGATCGACTCGCGGTGGACGCGATTGACCTGTCGCTGGGCGCCGATCTGCCCGAAACTCAGATAGAGACCGACGCGACCGGCTATTTGGCGCAGTTGGGGCTCTCCGGTGGGCGCGAGAGCCGGGCCGCGAGTTTTCTGGCCGGCCGGGTGGGCGACACTTTTGTGAAGCGCCCCGAGTCAATGGAGGACGAACCGGTTACCGAGCTTTACGATGGTCTCAGCCAGGGGTTTCAGGAGTTCGCACGTGCACTTGAGAATGGCAATCTCCGGGCCGAGCTTCAGAAGAACTATCGCGATCACCTGCTCTCGTCGCCGGATTCGGGCCGGAAGGTTGAATTGATGCCGGGTGAAGTGGCCCCGGCCGAGCCGCAAATGTGGCGGTATCGGATAAGCGCGCATATTGATGAAACGGTGCGGCGCGTGGGTCTGAAGGCCGGGAAGCAGCTTTCGATGGCATTTCTCGCCGCGCTCGAGCGGTCGTTCCAGGATCTTGAATCCGGCCTCACCGACGTCCGGAACAACGTGCAGACCGCGCAGGCGACCTTCAATGACTCGCTGGCCGCCGTGCGAGCGATTTCGCCGATGGTGCAGTTGTTCCACAAACAGGCGGCCCGGGAGGCAAAGCGGCGGGCGGCGCTGGCGCGCAACGCCCTGGTAAAGGCGCGAGTCCACGCCGAGGCCGCTGAGCTGGCCCGGAGTGTCTATAACGACGACACCAACGGCCTGATTCCCCTTGTCTCCCGCACAATCAGCCAGATGGATCAGCTATTGGAAGCGCTGGCAACCGTGCGGCAGACACTCGATAAGCAGGCGTCGAATATAGTGACCGGGAGTCGGGAGAACGCCAGCGCGCTGGCGGCCCCGGACCGATCCTGCCTGCTGTACGACGTGCTGCCGGGTCACGCCTTCCCTCAGTTGTACGCGGCGCTCTCGGACCGGCGTCGTCAACTGTTGGATCGGCTTCTGGATGAGAAGTCCTCCCTTCACCTCCTGGATCAGGTGGTGGAAGAGAAGAACAAGGCGGAAGCGCTCGCTGTTATCTTCCGTGACGCCGGCGCCGATCTCTTTCCCGAGCTGGCGGACCGGCATATTCTGGATGTCATCACCGACGGGGTGAGTGACCCTCAAGAGCGCGTGGACCGGTTAAAGAAATACCTGCGAGACGTGACGCCGAAGCTCCGACCGCACGCCCCTTCACTCACTCGCCGTGGTGAGGCGCAGACGTATGATTACTGCGTGGTGATGTACCCGCAGCACCACGACGAAGCGCTCAACCAGGCGTTTCAGAGCGCCGCGGAAGAGACTGTGCGTGAGGCGAATGTAACGGTCCAGGTGGTTGCAACCGAGGGCGCCAATAACCGCATTGTGATGACCTACATGCAGCATGGAATTCCGCTCAACACGACGGCGTTCCCTCGCCTCGAGAACTGGATGCGAGCCTATGAGCATTTGCGCCCTCGAAACCAGTATCTCGACGTGGATCGACGCTGGCGGAAACTGCCGGGTCCGGGTCAGCATCCGGGCGGCGCGGCGCGAGAAAAGCTCTTCACTCTCGGCGTGGCGTACGGACTTATTGCCAAACAGGGAGATTTCTTCTACGTCAATTTCGAGCGAGGGCTCCTCAGCTATGATAAGGAAGCGAGAAGCGAACGGGATCAATACGAAGTGGACCTCTCGAAGGTTCAGCAGGCGATCCAGTCCAGCGCCAGTCCCCTAGAATGGTTCCCTCATATCACGCAGGGTCCCAGCGCTGTCGATACGATCCCGGCGCATTACGGATCCGGCCTGGGTAAGCGGGACCGGCGTGAAGCCCGCGACCGGATCGCTCAGGGGAGGGAACAGGCCATGAGCTGCTTCACCGAGGATGAGGGCGAAGACTACCAGGACGTGGCGGATGGGATTGCGGCCGTTCTGGAAGGCTACACCTCTGAGCGGGGCCGCGCCAATGTCCGCGAGGAGCTGACCTGGTACCGGGACGAGATCGCGGCTTCTCGCGAAAAGTCGACGGGACTGGGCGATCAGTACCAGAAGGAGATCAATCTGATTGATGAGCTGCTGGCGACGCTGGATCAGGAGGGCCGGTTCGAGCTTCCTGTAGGGAAGGGCACGTGAAACCAGCGTCAGCGCCCACGCTCCTGATCGGCGTCGGGCCGGCGGGGGGACGAGTCGCGTCGGAGGCGCGCCGGCGGCTTGCCGGCTCGGCTCTCTTCCGGGCGGGTGGAATCGCTCATTGTCTGTTGGAACCGGGAGATCGGGACCTCACGGCGATCCGCGAAGCAGCGATCTCGCTCACCCGGCAGGAGACGATCACGACGCTCGAGACCGGGCTCGACATCCGCGGGCCGGGTGGACGATACGTGCGGCTGTGCCTTATCTGCACGGCCGCGCTGCATGAGGTGGAGGTAGAATCCCTCACGGCGTGTCTTCGCGCTTTCTATGATCTGGAGCATCCGGCTGGCGCGTGCGAAATTCTCTTTATGCTCGACGCGGCCGATCCGGAAAACCCTGACGCAGTGGCGCCCGGCACGGCAGCCGCTCTGAACTCGCTCCGGGAGGCATGGGAGGAGAGAAGCGCGGCAAGCCGCCGCAAGTGGACGGCCAGCCCCCGGACGCGGTTTATCATCGCCCATCCCCACCGGGCAGACGGCAGCCGGCTCGATGCGGCGCCAGGCTCCGATCAGGCGCTCTCCGAGTATGAGGAAACGCTCGTCTCCGCTCTCGCCACGCATGTCGAGTGGGGCCAGTTTCACGACGCATTGCTGCAGGGGCCGGCCGGCGGCGCTCCCTTTGCCTTGTTCGGCTGGGCGAGTGATATTCTCCCCCGGACGGCCATTCTCAACCGGGCGGCGGATCTGCTCGCCGCTGATCTGTTAGAGTTGACGGATCAGCCCGTTCCCCATGACGTCGCCTCGCCGGATGAAGCGGCGGCAGACTCCGCGATCGCCCGGAGCGATCGCCGGCGTCTGCTCATCCGTCTGCTTCTCGACGATCGATTGAAAGATGGCGTCCGTCTCGGAGAAATCGACGACCCGGATGGGCCGGAGAGCCATTCGCTCCGGGTCCAACAGCAGATTGCCGCCACAAACTGGAGTGATGGGCCGCCGCGGCGATGGCCCGCGGCGATCCGGGAGCTGCAGAAACAGGCTCAAGAAGAGACCGAACGGCTGCTGCCCTTCCTGGACGATCCGGATTTACGGCATGCGGTAGAAGAGGAGATGGCCGCTTCGCTTCTGCAACACGTGGATGAATTGATCCGACGGCGCACGAATGGGACCGCCGCGGCTAAAGCCCTGCTGGAGCGGGCTGCGATTGAGATGGATGGGCGGGGGATGCGCCCGGAGGATGTTCGCTTCGAAAGATTCGATCGGTCGTCCGAAGTCAGCCTGGCGAGGTGGAGCGGCTTCGAGGATCTCTGGCCGGTATTCGAGGCGCGCTGCCGATCGCTCCCCGGCTGGGGCGCCGCCATCACGGCCGGGGCATTTCTTGGCGCCATTGGCGGTTCCGCATTTGTGGCTTCGATCGTTCTTGCGGTTTTCGCGTGGATCCCGGCGGGGATTGCTTTCATCGTGGTGATGGCCCTCTACGTTTGGGCTTTGAACTCGACACGGCGCATGGGATACCAGCTTCTGGAGCTGCTGCGCTCCGATCTCGGCCGGCGTCTGTTCGATGCCGCGCAGAACGCGGCCGGAACTCCCCGGAACGAAGGAATCTACCAGTCTCTGAGCCGGCGGCTTCGTGAGGTCGAGATCCCAGCAGTGGACCGGTTTATTGCTGAGCGCCGCGATCTCATCAACGCCGCTCGTGTGAACCCGGCGTTCACCGGACCGGGAGGGACCGACGCCTGGATGTTGGGAGCGGACGCGGCGGAGACTCTGCGCTGTCGCATTGGAGATGAGATTGGAGATACGGCGCTATCCGATGACACGCGCCACCTGCTGGATGAGATGGATCCGTTTGCGGCATGGCGGCAGCCGGACATGGACGCGGTCAGGCGTCACGCGGCGGCGTATCTTCGCGGCCGGCGGGTGGAAAACTGGGACGCCCGACGCCCGGCTGCCGGAGATTTTACCCATGATCTTATTCGCCCGACGCACGCCTCGGATGAGGATGCCGTTCTGTTTTTCCAGAACTGGGTCCGCGACCGGATGGACCGGCTTGCGCATCGGGCGGCGCCCCTCGCTCTCCTGCCATCGATTCACTTTGGATCATCCGGTGATCAAACCCCGGCAGAGACGGATTGCCGGTCTTCCTCGGTGACGATCTCTGTGCCCGCAAGTCTGCAGTGGCCCCGGGCCGCGGCCGCCGGCGCCGGGCGGAGCGACGATGATCTTTCGACCGATCGGCTGCCCGTGGTCTCGGCGGCCGCTGACCTGGCAGCGTGGATTGGCGCAGCCGGGGATGCCGGCCGTTGTATCACCGCGGAATCGGATAGCGCCCGGTGTATGGTCATCTTCGCGGGGCTGGAGCCCGGCGACATTATCGAGGCGCTGGGCGCGTGTGATAGAAACCGCGCGGGCGCCGGACCGGTTCCTGGCAGCGAAAGAGAGAACGGAAACGGCCGGTCATTGGGCCTCTTAAGGAGCAGCTCAGGGGCCAATGGCGGTGGAGTGACGACGCCCGAGATTCATTCCAGATCAATGGAGAACGTAGGGCAGGCGCCCGCTGAATGAGCGGTCGAATGCTGTCGTAAGCGCGATCGCCGGCACGGCGCACAATCGTTTACACTTATGCTCGCGCCAGTTCCAGGAGAGCGCCGCCGCTCATCGGTATAAACAAGAACGGCGGCGATGCGTCCCATCATCATGGGCTATTTACGGGTTTTTACGCTTCATCATGGGCTATTTAGGGGTTTATACGCTGCTGCTCCTCAATGACATCTCCCAGAATATTGCCGAGGACTGGAAGATTGAGATTGCTCATCGGCTCCACGCGGCCCTTGATGCCCACCCGGTCGCCTCGGAGCGGCGCTCCCGCATGACTGATGACCCAGATCTGGCCGGTCCCATCATTGATTCGATAAGCGGCCAGGTTTGTGATTCCAAGAGGCAATTCGTGAACCTGGGTCACCTCTCCAATGACTCGTACCTGCCGGTCCGCGAAACGGTTCGGATAGTCTAAGATGTCGCTGATCTTCGTGTGGCTGCTTCCACAGCCTGCCAGCAAGGTGGCCGCGGCAGCCAGGAAAATCGCCGCGATGGCGTACAGTTTTCGTGATGTCATTTTCTCATGTCCTTATTAAAGCATCCCTGCTATCAATTCAGTGACAGGCGCCGCATAGTAGGTTTCATACGCCGCGCTCACCTGTAGAAATCATGATAGCGGCAAATGCGCCGGAATAGACGCTGCGCGGTCCGGCCGATTCCTTGCCGATCCCGACGGAGAAGACGACGGCAGGCGTTCTTTCGTTCCGATGGCGCCGGAGGGGGCGGGATGACTTCTGAGCCTTTCACATTCAATTGGCCGGGCAAAAGCGAGGCCTCCGCCCTCGCTCGCGTACCGGCGACGTGCCACCTTGCGCCGGACGTGGACGAGTCCGTCGAATACGCCGCCACGGCTAATCTTTTCATTGAAGGAGACAATCTGGAGGCGCTGCGCATTCTGGCGCCCGATTATCGCGGCGCGGTCCGGATGATCTATATCGATCCCCCGTATAACACCGGTAGAGCGTTCATCTATCCGGACCGCTTCGCCGCGCGCGGTCTAGGTGCGCGGCCGGCCCCGCCGGGCGGCGCCATCGCGGCCCGGCGTCACAGTGACTGGCTCTCCATGATGCTGCCCCGCCTCATCCTGGCGCGAGAACTTTTGAGTGAGGATGGCGTCCTCTTCGTGAGCATTGACGATGGCGAAGTCCATCGTCTTAGAATGCTGCTCGAAGAGGTCTTTGGCGCCGAATCGTTCGTCGCGAACATCGTCTGGCAGAAGAAGTACACCCGGAGTAACGACGCCCGCTGGTTCTCCAACAACCATGATTACATCCTGGCATTCGCACGGAAGATAGATCGCTTCAAGTTGAATCTCCTGTCGCGGAACAAGGCGCAGGCGCTCCAAGTCGCAAGACCTTCCTTTGTGATGTCAAATCGGGTGTGACTCCCGTGACCCTCTGGCTGCATGGCGAGGCGGGACACAATCACGAGGCCAACACCGAACTGAAGGCGCTCCTGGGTGGCGGCGCCTTCGACAATCCCAAGCCGACGCGTCTGATCCGCCGCCTGCTCGAGCTTTCAACCGGCCCGGACTCGATCGTTCTCGACTTTTTTGCCGGATGATGCGCCACCGCGGACGCCGTTTTCCAGCTCAATCAGGCCGATGGGGGGCATCGGCGGTTCATCATGGTCCAGGAGCCGTATCCCACACAGCGGCCCGGTTTCTCGACCATCGCAGAAATCGGCAAAGAGCGGATGCACCGCGTTATCGCCCGGATGGACCCGGCTCACGGCGGCGACCTCGGCTTTCGAGTGATGAAAATCCCCCTGTAGGAGCACAATCCTTTGTGCGATTTCCTGGCCCCGTAGTAGGAGCACAATCCTTTGTGCGATTTCCGCGACGCGCTCCGCCCGGCCGCGGGATCTGTGAGATTTCCGCGACGCGCTCCGCCCGGCTGTGCGATTTCCGCGACGCCCTCCACCATGGCAGCTGATGTTCGTGCGATTTCCGCGACACGCTCCATCCTGGCGCTGCGCCGGGCTTATTCGTGCGACCCCTCTGCGACTCGTTCCGTTAAGCGCCTGAGCCCGCTGCAGATATCCGTATCCGTGATTAGTATAGGCATGATTATACTAATCACGGCTATACTAATATCAATAAGATTGGTTCGTGCAGCGGACGCCCGAAAAGGGTGAGAGCGGCACTGGATTGGTGGGAGAAAGCAGAGTGTCTTTTTACAACCGGATGAGTGAGCGAGCGGCGCTGAAGACCGTCCTCGGCTCAAATCGAGCAGAGCTCTTCATTCTCTACGGACGGCGCGGGGCCGGTAAGAGCGCGCTGATGGAAGCGGCACTGAGCGAGAGCGGCCTCGCCCATCTCTATTACCGGGCGACGCGGCGGACGCTGCAGCTTCAACTGGCGTCCCTCACTGACGCCGCGCGGGAGGCATTTCCCGAACAGTTCATTCCCCAGCCGTTCGCATCCCTTACCATCTTCCTCGATTGGATCCGGCATGTGGCAGAGGAGCGTCTTAAGACCGGTTCGCCGGCCCCGGTCGTCGTTGTTATCGATGAGCTGCCTTACCTGGCGGAGGTGGATCATGGTCTCCTGACGGTCCTGCAGCACTGGTGGGATGCGAACCGCAAGCAGGCGAATATCAAGCTGTTCCTATCCGGCTCTTATCTCGCCTTCATGGAACGCCGGGTTCTGGACGTGAGCGCCCCGCTCTACAACCGGAGAACGGGAGCGATGAAGCTGGACGCCATGGATTACGCCGACTCCGGATTATTCTTTCCGCGTTACCCGCCGGAAGAGAAGATGCAGGCTTATGCGATCTTAGGCGGGATGCCATCGTACCTGGAACAGTTTGATCCTGGCCGGGGCATCGAAGAGAACGTAAGGGCGACGATTTTGCGCCGCAACACCTATCTCTCTGAAGAACCGGATTGGCTTCTGTTAGAGGAGCTCCGGCGGGACGTGACACATGGGTCGATCCTCCGGGCAATTGCTTCCGGGGAGCGCAAACCCTCGGATATCGCCCGCGCCATCGGCAAGCACTCAGCGCAGGAGATCAGTCCGGCGCTCGAAACGCTGCGGCAGCTAGGATTTGTGATCCGGGAGGTACCTGTCACCGAGCGGTCGCGCGCCCGGTCTCGAAACTCGCTCTACTTTTTGGCCGACCATTACCTCGCGTTCTGGTACCGCTACGTGGATCCCGATCGAAGCCTGCTAGCGCGCGGCATGGGAGATCGGATCTGGGCGAAGCGTATTCTCCCAACCCTGCAGGAACATATTTCCCACCCGCCGTTTGAGCGGGCCTGCCGCCAGTACCTCTGGCGAGCGTTGGAGCGCGATCGGCTTCCGCCCGGGGTAGAGTTTTCAGAGGTCGGAAACTGGTGGGGCGCCGGCGATCGGGAGATAGATGTGGTAGCGGTGGACTCCCGTGAACGGATCGTTCTTACCGGTTCGTGTAAATGGACGACCGGCCCGATGGATGTGCGGGAGTACGCCGCGCTGCAGCGCGATGTCCCGCTCGCGGGAGCTGCAGCCGACGAACCGTGGCTGGTTCTATTCTCACGCTCCGGGTTCACACCCCGGCTCCGTTCCCTCGCGGCGGAGAGCGACCTCAACCGGCTGCTGCTGGTCGATCTTCGGGAGATGTACGCTGTGTCTGAGTGAACGGGGCGCGGACGAAGGACGAAGGACGGAGGACCGTGGGTGTGTGAGAGTTTGAGATGTTGAGATGGTGAGAGGGAGAGAGGTTGAAGCGCCGAAGTAACAGCCGCCGCTCGTACCCCGCGCCTCTCTGCGCCTCGGCGGTGAGTTTATCATCCGTCCTCCGTCGTTCGTCCTCCGTCCGCGCTTCGCGCGACCATCAACCAGAGTTCGCCGTGCGTCGTGCTGGCGCGAGAGAAGCGAAAGCCTCCCGCCGCCATTATGTTCAGCCAGGCGGATGCCGCTGCGGGGTCGGTGAATCTGCCGATCGCACAGGCCGGGAGTTCCTCTTTAGCGGGTTCGGGGGCGGTCCATTCAAACCGGCGCCGCGCTCGCGATTTTCGCAGAGCCTGCGATGTGCCGGTCATCTCACGGGCGCGAAACCGGGCAGCGGCGTGGCGGGCAAACTCCAGATCCAGACCTATCTCATTGAACGCGTCAACGGCGCCGCCTGGCTCGTCCCGCAAGATGCCAATGAGCAGGTGCTCAGGTCGGATCTGGGTGTAGCCGTGCCGCCGGGATTCATCCAGCGCGTAATCGAGCACCCTTTTCACTGAACCGTCCAGTGTTACAATTTCGGGCTTGATCGGGCGGCAATTGCTGTCTTCAATCCGCGCCAGGACGGCAGCTTGAATCTGCTTTGAGCTGATGCCCGCCTCCTTCAGAATATGGACGACGCCCGGCGCCGGCTGCTTGAGGATTCCGAGAACCAGCCGTTCAGCGCTAATAGAATAATGCCCGGCGAGCGCTGCGTCAGTCTGGGCGGCAATGACTGCGTCAACGGCCATCTGGCTGAACTCCGGCCGAAACTTCATGATTCCGCCTCCACCGCGGCCTCCGAATCATCCTGAGTCGTTGAACCACCGCGTGTCTCTGTCTCAGGAGAAGCTGCAAGGTCGCTGATGATCGCTTCAATCTCGCGCCGGAACTTTAGATCATCGGGAGTCTCCGTATCAGCCGAGGCCGCAGACTGCGGGGCCGCAGTGTCGCCCGGAGCATCGATCCAGCCCTCAAAGATCGCCCACATCTGACCGGCGCTTGTACTACTGAACGTCATTTTGAAGCCTCGAGCGATCATGCTGTTCATCCAGAGAGTCGCCTCAGCGGGATCGGAGAACTTTCCAACCTCATACCTGCGGTGCGACTTCGACACGCGCGGGGGCTGGATCTTTCCGCCAAGATAAGTATCGACCTCTCGTCGAAAAGGGGCAATATCAATGCCCAGTTTGACGAGCGTCCTATACGCCGTTCCAGCGCCCTCACGCAGAATCCCCGACAGGAGATGCTCTGTGCCGGTATAGTTGAGATTAGACCGGCGCGCTTCCACCGCGGCGAGACTCAATACCCGCTCCATGCGGGCGTCGAACGCTGCCAGCTCAGAATCGATCGGCTCGGAATGCGAGGGCATCTGACAGTGCAGCGCAATCAGAAGACGTTCCCTCGGCACACCCATCCGTTCCAGGACCTTCGTGGCCACCGAGAGATCTCCCCGTGCCATCGCGAGCAGGAGGTGCTCTGGCCGCGCGTAGCGCTCCGCATTCTGGGCCGCCTCGAGCTTGGAGGCAATCAGCAGCTGCTTAGCCCTCTGTGTATATCGTTCCATAGTCGATTGCCGCTCCTTACGGTGGCGCCGGTTGTTGAGACGCGGCCGCCGGTTGGGAGTTGGGCGCTGCTCGCCGGGAGATGAATTCCAAAAGGGGGATCCCGATCCCATGACCGCGTCCGCGCCAGGGATGAAGCTTAAGAAGATGGAAGAGCGTCACGAGGAATCCTCTTGCCCCTCTCCGCCGTCCGGCTCCTCCTGATTCTTTGCGGCCTCGGTATCACCTGCAGGTTCGGCGGCTTTTGGAGCTTTCGGACCCCGCGCCCTCGGCCGTGTCTTGCGCTGCGCAGCAAGGTCCGGAGACGGCTCTCCCTGCGGTTCGGGGCTCGAGATCAAGCCTTCGACAATGAGCCACAGCTCGCCATCGCTGGTACTGCTGTAGGTGAGCGTGAAGCCTTGAGCGATCATGCTGTTCAGCCATGCGCCGGCCTCGACAGGATCGCTGAATTTCCGCACCTCGTAACCCAACCGCCGCGCAGGCTGGGTTCCTACTGCTCCGCCGAGATAACTTACCACCTCTTTCCGAGCGGAGATAATGTCGATCCCGAGCTTGGCAAGCGTCCTGAACGCGATCCCATCGCCTTCTCGGATAACGCCCAGGAGGAGATGTTCCGTGCCGATATAATTCGTGCTGGACTGGCGCGCTTCATCGTAGGCAAAATCCAGCACGCGCTTCATGCGGGAATCGAGTGTGACGTCGTTGTTATTCAGCCGGCCGTAACCCTTGCCTCCGATCTGACGCTCCATCTCTCGCCGCGCACGCTCCGCCGGGACTCCGAGACGCTCCAGAACCCTCGTGGCGACCGAGTCGGTCTCTTTCACCAGCCCGAGCAGCAGATGCTCAGGAGTGACGTACGGCTCGCCAGCGTTGGCCGCCTCCTCCTGCGCGGCAATCACAACGCGCTTGGCTCGCTCGGTAAATCGCTGCCATAACATGCTCATTAGGAATCCGCCTGCCTTTCTCCGGCCCCTGGCTCTTCCGGGGTTTCTGTCGCCGCGGAATCGCCGCTGACTTCGGATTATTTCGGAACTTCCGGACTCGGGATCAAACCTTCAACGTTGAGCCACAACTCACCATTGCTGGTACCGCTGATGGCGAGCTTGAGGCCTTGAGCGACCATGTTGTTCAGCCAGGTTGTGGCCTCGACAAGATCGTGGTATTTCGGCACTTCGCAACCCAGCCGCTTGGCGGCGCCTGCGGTCATCCTCCTCCCGCAAGATAGCGTACCACCTCTTTGCGAGTGGAAACGATATCCACACCCATTCTGGTGAGCGTTTTGAACGCGGCTCCCTCGCCCTCGCGGATGATCCCCAGCAGGAGATGCTCTGTGCCAATATAATTTGTCTTGGTCTGCCGCGCCTCATCGTAAGCAAAATCCAGTACATGCTTCATGCGAGGATCGAGTGTGACGTCGTTCTTGTTCATTCGGCCGGCTCCGCGGTCCTGCATCTGGCGCTCGATTTCCATCCGTACGTGCTCCGCTGGTACGCCGAGATTCTCCAGCACTTTCGTAGCCACCGAGTCGTTCGGTTTTACCAGCCCGAGCAGCAGGTGCTCAGGCCTGACATACGGCTCGCCCGCGTTGGCCGCCTCCTCCTGCGCCGCAATCACCACCCGCTTGGCTCGTTCCGTAAACCGCTGCCACAACATCCTCATTTCTTGGTCCTCCCACTCCGCCCTTCCGGGTACCTGCTCGATCCCTCTCCGGACGCGGTTCCCCGGTTCAGATCCGCCATTTCGCGCGATGGCTTCGTAAAATGGTCCAACCCACGCTCCTTTCAGTCCGAACGACAGCCTTGCCGCGATGTTAGTTCGAGATGTGAAGGAAAACTCCCTTTTCCACTCAGTACGGCCGGACCGCCGTGCAATACAGAATGCCGGCCGTGTTGGCAGGCATGGGGCGTGAGGCACGCTTGTCCTCTGGCGCCAGTCGGGTATCCGAATATGCCCGTGAAGTTAGCGACGCCGCTTGATCTGAGACAACCGCGCTGCCGTGGCCCGCCGGTTGCGGCCGGATCCCGGCTGTGGTAGAATCTCTCCAAGGTCCACGAAAGAGAGTTGGCCGCGGTTGTTCGAGGTCATGCCATGTCAGTTGTAACCACTCCCGAGATCCACTACTACTACGACAGCCATCCCACCCAGGAGGATCTTTTGGCCGACAACCCGCTGCAGTACTTGCTGAGCCGTTACCTTGCGGAAGTTTTCGAGTGGCTGTTTCACGAGCAGCAGTGGGCGGTGATGGGCAACGTCAACTTGTACAGCGGACGTAAAGGCGAGGGTGAAGAACCTCTGGCGCCGGACGTGATGGTGCTCAAAGGCTATGTGCTGCCGGAAGACCTCACCCGGTGGCCGAAGAGCTGGTCGCCATCCGTGCCTGGCTGGGTACCGCCGGCCGTGGCGTTCGAGATCGCCTCCGAGAAGACGTGGGAGCGGGACGTGGACGAGAAGCCGGCGCGCTATGCAGAACTGGAAGTCAAAGA
>DASRZA010000247.1:0-17076 GCA_035686845.1 Armatimonadota bacterium
TGCATAGGGAACTCCTCTCCCTAATCATTGATCGCGCCGGTCTTTGCCAGCATCCGGTGGCAATGCAACATTATGTGCGGGAAGATGCGGTACCGCTGCGAGTACGGTCTTTCTTTATCAGTGGGATTCTGGCGGGCCGGAGCCCTGAAGGTCGGCTGATCGTGAAGGAAGTAGCGGCGTATTCGTCGGCGAGTGATGTGGGTATTACGCCGGGTGATGAGATACTGGCCCTCCATGGCCGGTCGGTGGACGGGCTGTCCGCTGAACAGGTTTACAGGGCGCTCTCGCGGCGGGAAGGCGAGATGATCGAGCTCCGGGTACGCCACACGGTTCAGGAGGATGTTCATGACTACCGCATTCGTACCCAGCAGCCATCCGGGCAGCCGGCGCTCAACGCAGGCGGTGACCTGGGGATTTCGGTTAGCAAGGATGAAGAGGGGCGGCTTCTGGTTGAGGCGCTTGGTCCCGGCTGCCCCGCGATGGACGCGGGAATCAGGCCGGGAGACGAGCTTGTCTCGGTCAACGGACTCCCGGCCGACGCCATTTCAGCAGAGCAGGCCGAGGCCGAGATGAGTGGCCCGAGCGGCGCCATGGTCTTCCTCACCGTTCGGCGGGAAGATGATGTCCGGATCGAAGAATATCGTCTCCCGACGCGCTCGATGACGCGGGAATAAGTCGGCTGATTTGCGGCCCGGAAACGAGCGCGGCCCGGCGCTCCTTAACATTGCGCTTGACGTAAGGATACGCACGTGATGAATCAGCGGCGCGGATCGCCGCACGCTTCACGCCGGACTGTGCGTCGTATCATGACCGGCCCGCCATGACGCCCGGTTCCCGGATGTCGAGCGTGCTGAGCGTCTTCTGCTGGATGAGCTGCACGAGGGCGCGCATTCCGAGGGAAAGCTTCGTACCGGTCGCCGTCGCCTGCGCCACCGTCTGCAGCGTGAGGCTCTCGATGGCGAATAACTCAGCCCGGCCGAGGATGAACAGACGGTGTTCCCAGGGAATATCAGCCCAGAGCGCCTCAGTGCGATACCTGACGAGAATCTTCAGCCCATCGTCCGCCGGAACCGGTACGAGATTGTAGCCGCCCTGCGCGGGCCGCCAGTGACCGCCGAACGTCTCCTGCCAGGCTTCCCGTATAATGCTCCACACCCGAATGCTCGCCGGGCTGTCAAAGTAGACCCGTCCTACCACGGGAACACCACCGCCCCAGAGCAGTCCCGGGCCGGCGGCGAGAGCCGCGGCCATCGCGCTGATCTGGTCCAGGTCAAACCCGGCGGGCGCCCAGAGAACGTCCTCCACGCGCCCGCCGAGACAGCCGTCCGGGTTCGGATAGAACTGCTGCTGCGCAACCGTCGCGGTCAAGACCGTCGCCCGTTTGCCCCGGTGCCGTGAGTATTCACCACGCGCCAACTCCAGATAGCGACAGAGAGAGGCGTCATTCCAGATCGGCGCCTGCACACCAAGCTGCGCAAGATCATCGGCCGTGTCCTTGAGAATCGCCCGCAAATAAGGCGCGAGACCGTCGCAGCTAAGAGGCCCGTCGTCTGGCACGGTACAGTCGAAAGTATCCGGCGGCAGAGTCACGCCCACACCTGTCGTCACCGTGAACGATGAGGGGCTTGTGGCGCTTCCGTTCGCGTTTGTGACCGTGATCGGCCCGGTGACGGCCACCGTGGGAACCAGGGCAATAATCTGGGTCGACGTCGCGGAGGAGACGGCGGCGGCGGCCCCGGTAGAGAACAGGATCGTATTGTTTGCGGCCCCCGCCACAAATCCCGTTCCAACAATCGTGACACTTGTGCCTACGGGGCCCGAGATAGGCGTGAAACTCGTAATCGTCGGGGCAACATTCGTGCCGACGGTGAATATCCCGACCGAGGTCGCCTTACCATCCCCGGTTGTAACAGATATTTTGCCGGTCGTAGAGCCGGAGGTAATCGTTGCGGTGAGCGTGTGGTAGCTCGCCTGGGTGACAGTCGCGGTCGTGCCGTTAAACTGCACGATGTCACCCGATACAATGGCCGAGAAGTTAGTGCCATTGATGGTGACAGAGGTCCCTACGGGCCCCGAAATGGGAGAAAAGCTCGAGATATTCGGCAGCACGGTGAATGTTGGAGGGCTGGCTGCGCCACCAGCCATCGTATTGACGTTCAGAGGACCGGTCGTCGCCCCATCCGGCACGGAGCAGACGATCTGAGTAGAAGTGATAGAAGCAATGGCCGCCTGAACGCCATTGAAACTGACCTTCGCCTGGCTCGCGTCCGTACCAAAGTTCGTCCCGGTAATCGTAACCACCGTGCCGACAATGCCCGAGGTAGGGCTGACGCCGCCGGACGAGATCGTGGGGGTATTCGTCGGGCCGGACGAACCGGGCGTGTGCAAATCCACTGAGAAACTATCGTAGTACTTCGTGAAGCCGTTGTTAAAAAGACCGCTGGCGCCAGACGTGTACGTAGAATCTACAACCTCACCCGAATCCCCGCCGATAACACCCGCGCCATCCTGCCAAACCGTTACGTAGATCGTGTGAGAAGCAGTATCATAGCCCAGCTTGATCCAGTACCAGGCGTCGGAATCTATCTGCACGGACGCAGACGTAGACCAGAGCGTCGTGGGAGAGCCGCTGACGAACTTCTTAATAGCAATAACGCTATAAATCCCGTTTACAGTGACCGACCCGACGTAGCCCGAAAGGCTCGAACCGGTGTTGGAGCCATAAAGAACGCAGCCGAACTCCTGATACGCCGTGCCATCCGTGAAGAACGCGCACGTCACGTCGGGGCCGGTGGTGGAATCCGGGGAGAGAATGCCCTCGTTAGTCCCGCCCAACGTGCGCTCCAGGACATTGGGTGAAGAGATCGGATCAAACGGCGCGTTTGGCGTCGTCACACCCCACACCCCGGGGTTCGGCGCGCTCCAGCCGGCCGGCAGCGTGATACCCTGCGTCAATTCATCAAAATTCTCAGAATAGATCGGCATCAGAAACTCCCATAAAGACAGGCCCTCGGCGCGAGGCGCGAGGCGCGGGTACGAGACTCACGCCACTCCACCATTAAATTCCGTATCTTGCGTGGGTATACGCGAACCATCCGGTGATATCAGCGGGTTCCAGGCTCTGGGAGGCCATCCAGAATTCGGGGAGATCGCCACCAAAGTAGTTTCCACCGTCGTAGCCGGCCGCAAAGGAGCTGCTCCCGATACTCCAGCTTGAAGTGAAAGTATTGACATCCTTAACACCATTGATCCACAGTTCAACCACGCCCGAGACACGCTGCATCAAGATGCTGTACCACGTGCCGGAGACGGGCGCTGTCGCGAAGGACTTCGTTCCGGCCGACCCCAGGTACCCCACAAACTGGGAAGCGCTCAACCCGGTTTCGAAGCCGCCGAAGAGCGCGAAGTAATTGCTTCCACGAGTGACATCCGTGCATCTCAGGACTGCGGCCATGGAGATATCCCCGGTCCCGATGCCCGGGCTGAAGCTCGTCGTGGTCAACCCCTGCGTGCTGCCGCTGGTGAATACGAGATCCGCCTGTCCGCCCGAGGCCCCGGTCGCAGACCACGCCGGGCCGGCCGCAGCCATCGTGAAGTTATGCCCGTACGCCGATCTATCCACCAGAGCTGTTACCGGGCTTGAACTGGCGCTGTCCGCGCGCCCCCACACTTGCAGGGCGGCAACAGAAAGGGGCGTCCACGTCGATGCGACCGCGTCTGCCCCCAGAATATTCTCCACAACGGCCCCGGGCAGTAATCCGCCCAGCGGCTTCAAAAGCGTCGTCATTTTCCCTCCGAAAACGGGCGCGGGGCGCGGGGCGCGGGGCGCGGGGCGCGACGTCCCTGTAACCCCAGCATCTGTGATTCATCCTTCGTCCTCCGTCCTCCGTCCTCCGTCCTCCATCAAGTCCGCACCGGTCCAGCCGGCTCGTACTCGATCAGAGCCTTTACGCCGGAAACGGCGATAACCTGCGATCGATGCAGCACCATCATATGCTCAAGCTGAAGCTTGACGCCGTATTGAGCGACCGTGAGGTTGGTGATGAGGATATCTCCAAGACCGGGGGCGATGGCCGCAATTCCGGCGGCAAGCGCATCCGCCGGAACAGGGCCATCTCCCACTATCACCGGGGGACCATAATCCCCCGACACACGCGTCAACGCAAACCATGGACCATGACCAGCCATCTACGCCCCCAACCTGAATCAGGGGCGGGATCCGACCATGCCCCTGATTCAAATGTGATCAGCCAAGCCGCCTGATCTGAATGCCGCCGGCGGTGCCCCCCTCCAGAGAATACTTTCCAAACACCAGCGGATTAATCGGTACAGAATCGCCGGGCTTGAGAGCATTAATCGTCTGCTCCTCAGACGCCAGCTCGAGCAACAGCGGCAAGTACTTCGCAGCAAGAGCAAGCTCCTGGAGCATCTGCGCAAACATCACAACCTCCCACCCCGACTTAACGTCGGGGAAGGCAGGGTCTACGTCCTGCCAGCAAAAGTATCCACCAAGCTTGCAACAACCGTCGCAAGATCGGCGTCCGTAATCGCCGTATTACCATCCAAAGCCGTCACGACCGGCGCCGTCATGACAACCGCTAAAAACATTGTCCGCGCCATATAAAAAGGCGCTTCAGGCGTGCTGCAAACCTGGCTGACCCACTTCTGACGGTTGGCGTAATTAACCGTCGTGTTAACCTCGGGACCAATCGAAGCGGCCGAACTCACTATCGCCGCCGCCAAGCGCCCCAACGCATCCTGACCCGCAGGGCTGTCCACGAGTCCCGCCGCTGTTGCAAAAAGCATCACTCGCTCTCCAATCTGAGAAGATCCCCAAGAACCACCCGGAGAACACGCATCTCCCGCTCAAGCTTGCCCCGGGGTGGCCGGCTCCCGAAGCTCAGGGTCCGAACCCAACACCCACCACCCAACACCCACCACCTACCACCCAACACCTACCGCCTACACCGCCGCTGCCCACGCAGTGACGCCCGGGCTCGATCCACCGCTGGCGGCGGTGTCGACAATCAGAAACGCCGTATCCATTCCATCGGTGGCGACTTCAAAACTTTCGGCCAGGTAACCGACGGTTGCATGGTCAGTGATGCCCAGGTTGATGGGCGTCTGCTTCGCGGCCACGACCGCTTTGCCGTTTGGGTCCCTGAGAACCAGTCGCAGCCCGGCGGCGCAGGAACTATTGGAATATTCGACCTTCACGATCACCTTGCCCCGGTTATAGCAATCCACCGAGAGGTCATAGACGCTCGTGTCATCGAGAGCGGCCGGGACGCCGGCCGACCCGGCCGACCCGGTTCCCCATGCTACCATGGCGATTTTTGTCGACCCGACATAGGAGAGGATCGTACCGCGCCCACCGGACCCGGCGCCGCCCGTAATTCTGATAGCCAGGCCTTTGTAGGCGTCGTTCGTTCCACTCGCCGAAGGATCGAGCGTCACGGGGGAGCCGGCCGGCAGGACAGCGCCGGCTGTCTGCAGCGTTCCTGTCACAAGCGACGAATAGCCGGACGCTGGCATAGCGACGCTGACATTGAGCAGCTGCGGCGACAGCGGAAGCGCCGCCTCCTGGTACACTGTCGCGGTGAGGTCGGAATAATCGTTGTGTTTCATGCGGGATACCAGCCTCCACGAAAAAGATCCGCCTGCTGCCATACGGCGCATCTCTGGACATGATCCTGGTCAGGAAACCCCGTGGGCCGACCGGGATGGCCCCAGTCGCCACCCCACACCAGTCCGTGGGCGCGCGCCAGGTGACCGAGAAGGCCAAAGTCGCCCTTCCAACTCGGCTCGCCATCGACCAGGTAAACGATGTCGCAGGCCAGGCCGTAATGATGAACTCCAACATGACGAAGCTGGGAAGCGCCCTGCTGAAAAAGACGCTCCTGCCGCTCTTCGCTCCGGTAGGTCTCATAAATCCCGAGCATCACGCCGTGCGCGGCCGCGTCCTTGAGAATCGCTTCAACCTTGCGCCGGGTAGCCGGTTCCAGAAGCTGCGGGTCCGAGATCCGGTACGGGGTGCGATAATGCGGACTGACGCGAATAACGTCGGTATAGAAGTTTCCCAAGATGTTCTCCTCAAGAAGGCGATTGACGACGGCGTTCCACCTCGGAATCCAGGATTCCCGGAAGGGGAGACGAAAGACGAAGGAGAGCGGAGCGCCTTTCGCCCTCCCAATTACAAGGCGGGAGGATCGGGCTTTTGTGAGGTGAAGGAAGTTGATTAAGTGCCAAATGAACGAAAGCAGTCTGGGCGGGAGCGCTGCCGGCAGTAATCCTTCTCGGGACGAGATGCGCGCCTAACGGAAGGTGCGGGGCGAGGATCGTCGCCGCGGTCGGGCAAGAATCGGGCCGGGTGCAGGGCGTCGCGCAATTCGCACGAAGGACCCGTGGTCGGGTGCGGGGAGTCGCGCAGCTCGCACACGAGGATTGCGCTTTTACAGGGATGACACAGCGATTGGAGGAGCCCAAGCCCTTCGGCGATTGCGGCGGGGACAACCCGGACGGTTACGGTACGCAGCACGACGCGCAGCACGACGCGTTTTGTGAGCGACTCTAAGACGCGACGACGAGCCGTGGCGCCTTCGCCACGGCTCGTCTGAATCCCAATGGTGCGTGGACTGCGACGTATCAGGGTTTAGTACTGGTGCTGCTGTTAGTATTGACGGACGAAGATCCGGCTGTTCCGCCAGGCGTGGTGGAAGCCGAGGCGCTGGCCGCGCCATTTTTGGAGGTCGCGGACGCTCCGGTTGGCGACGACGTGGCGCTTGATCCACCGGCGGTGCTCGCTGGGGGCGCTCCGGTATTCAGCGACGTATGCGTTTCGGTCTTCGTCGTTACACTGGGTGGAACAACCACCGTTGCAGACGGATTTGGGGGTTGATTCGGCGTGGTGTTATTGATGACCGTCGTATGCGGCGGCTCAGACGAACTACCCTGATCACCGCTCCCGCCACACCCGAAGACGCTCACCGCAACACCCAGGCTCACTCCCACAGCGAGCAGCCTTATCCAGCTTCGATTTATCATTCTCTAATCTCCTCAACAGTTTTACCTAGACAGCCGGCTCCGCGGCCGGCAGTCGTTCAAACCCTGTATTACCCCACAAGCGCGTCCACGTAACGGTTGAGGCATGTGAGGCTGCCCTGACTGAGAGAAATCTGGAACAATCGGAGTTTGCCGGATTAGTCCTGGCGCCGCCGCTCAAAACTGCCGTATCGATCGCGGCGTGAACGCGAGGAGTATCATGCGTGTCTGCCGAAAGAAACAAAAAAGCTCGGATATCAGCAAGAACGATCGTAAACGATCGTAATAGCATAAGCGAGGGGGCGGTTCATGGCGTTTTCAGCGGGTGATCTCATCGACCGGGCGCGGCGCTCCCGTGAGAATTTTCTGAAGCATATCGAGGGCCTTCGGGATGACCAGTGGAATTGGAAACCATATCCTGAATGCAAGAGCATTTCGGAGACGCTGGGCCACCTCGTGGGGGTGGACCGGGCCTTTCTCTTCTCATTGGAGACGGGAAAATCACCCGATTATGAGTCGCTGATGGAGCCGGCGCAGGATAAGGAGCGGCTGTTGGAGAAGCTGGCGGAGAGCCACAAGAATCTGGTCACCTTTCTGGATGGCCGGTTCCGAAACGTCGCGCTGGAGACGCCTGTCCCGTTTTTTGGGGAACAGACTCCTCTCGGAATCGCGCTCGCCGACCTCACTTCCGAAGACTCCTATCACTCCGGCCAGGTCGCCTATATCCGGATGGCGACTGATCCGCAGTGGGATTATTACGCGGCGATTTACAGTTGACGCGGCCAGGGCGGCTCCTGGCCCCCGATAAGGGGGGAACTATCCACGGCTCAGGAATCTTCGATGGATTCGCCGACGACAAGAATGTCGACGGCGGGCAGCTCTCGCGTGAGACGGTAGATAACAGATCCATGGAGGAGTTCCTCCCAGCGTGAGCGGTGAGAGTGGCCGATCACTATCTGGGTGATCTGTCGCCTATGAGCGAAGCTGACCAGCTCTTTCACCACGTTACCCTGAAGCGTTACTACGGGGATTCCCAGCCGCTCGGCCAGCGCGAAGTCATTGCGGAGAACATCCTGCTGCTCCGGTTTAAGGGGCGCCTCTTCGACGTAAACGGCGACGATCTCGCCGTGCAGCCGCTGCGCGATCCGCCAGCCGCGGCGGATGAGCCGGAGGGAAGGCTTTGTTGGAGTTGTGCAGACCATGATCCGGTCCTGGGTGGCCCAGGTCTTCTCGATGCGGCGGGAGCGCCGATAAGCCGTGAGATCCTCATCGACGTCGTGCGCGGTTTCGCGCAGCGCGATCTCTCGCAGGGCGCTTAGATTCCCCTCGCGGAACCAGTTCCCCAGGGCATCCGGGATCTTATCCGCCCTGTAGATGTCACCTCGCTCCAGGCGATGGATGAGTGCACGGGGCGTGATGTCGTGAAAGACCACTTCGTCGGCGTGCAGGATAACGTCATCCGGGACGGTCTCGCGCACCCGGACCCCCGTGATTTCGTAGACGGTATCATAGAGGCTCTCCAGGTGCTGCACGTTCATGGTGGAGAGGACGTTGATCCCGGCCTCAAGCAGAAGCTCAACGTCCTGCCAGCGCTTCTCACGCTCGGATCCCGGCACGTTCGTATGAGCGAGCTCATCCACAAGGACCCACTCGGGGCGACGTTTCAGAATGGCGTCCACGTCCATCTCCTCGAACGTGGCGCCCCGGTATTCGATCTTCTTGCGCGGAATGACCTCCAGATCCCCGATCTGATACTCGGTTCCCTTCCGGCTGTGGGTCTCAACGTAGCCGACGACAATATCCTGCCCGCGCTGCCTTCGGCGGTTGGCTTCGTTGAGCATCTCGAAAGTCTTACCGACGCCCGCGGCGTAACCTAAGATCACCTTCAGGCGGCCGCGGCCCGCGCGTTTCTCTTCGCGCTGGACCCTGGCGAGAAGAGCCTCGGGATCGGGACGTTCGGATTCAGCGGCTTCTCCTGACATGGCTCGCTCCTAAGCGTTGGCGCTCAGCACGGCGTCGATCCAGCGGCGAAGGCCGGCGGTGAGCTCCTCAATACGCAAAAAGTTGTCGGGAGGGAACTCGCTATGCTGCCACAAGTAATTCGCCAGCGATTCCTCGCAGAGCGCGTGCCAGAAGCGATCCCCGCCAGGCAGTTTTTCCTGATCGGCATGCGCCTTCACGAGCTCGACAATGTAGACGGGCAGCAGCACTATGCACTGTCGCTTCTCCTGGCTCGGACTGCTCACCGCGAAGCGATAGGAGATGTCACCGCCGCACTTCGAATCGGATTTCGGTAGAGACTCGATCCAGTACCCGTTGATGGTGGAGAGGCTGTAAATAGTGCGCTCCATACCTGAGGGGGCGGGTTCGGAACCAGGCAGGCCGTTCAGCACGGTCTGAACTGCGCCGCGCAGCGTATCGGCTGTAAACGGCTTTCGCAGGAAATCGCGGGCGCCAGCTTTCATCGCGTCCACCGCCAGGTCAACGGTGCCGAAGGCGGTGATCATAATGACCTTTGCGTCGGGATTGCGGCGGCGGATCTCCCTCAGCACTTCGAGACCCTCCATCCCCGGCATCCGCTGGTCGAGAAGAACCAGGTCCCAGTTGGCGCCGCTCCCGTACGTGAGGACGCCGAGCGGACCGTCTGGAGCGGTCTCAACGGCGTGTCCAACGTGTTCCAGGGCCAGCCGGATCATCATCCGGATATTGTTTTCATCGTCAATGACCAGTATCCGCGACATCAGTTTACCCACCCTTTCCGTGGGAATCTAAAGATTCCCGTCGGGAGTAGGCAGCGTGAAGGTAAAGGCGCTGCCCTCTCCGAACTTGCTCTTCGCAGTCATGGTTCCGCCGTGCGCCCTGATTATCGTCTGCGCAATCGAAAGCCCCAGGCCAGCGCCGCCGCGAGTCGCGCCCGGAACCTGCACGAAACGCTCGAAGATGCGGGGCAGGTATTCTTTGGGGATGCCGACTCCCGTGTCTCGGATGGTGAATACCACGATCCCGCCGCTCTCCGAGGCTTCGACCGAGACGCTCCCCCGGTTTGTATGCCGAACGGCGTTACTGAGCAGATTCACCAGCACCCGCGTGATCTGTTCCCGGTCGGCGCGCACGCAGGGCAGGTTTTCCGGCACATTGCAATTCAAGGGAAGTCCCTTCGCTTCGGCCTGCGGGAGGATCGATTGGATCGCGCCCTGAACCAGCTCGTGCGGCGGCACAATCTCCAAACGCGGCGGAGTTACTCCGGCCTCCAATCGCGTTAGCTCCAGCAGATCGCGCATCATCGCCGCGAGCCGCTGAAGGTCCTCCTTCTGCGCCTTTACAATCTCCTTCTGATCCGGGGTCAATGGGCCGGCGGCGCCTTCGTCGAGCAGCTGCACGGACAGCAGCAGCGACGTGACCGGTGTCCTTAGCTCGTGAGAGGCAACGCCAATGAACTCCGTCTTCAGCCGGTCCAGCTCCCGAACGTGCGTGACGTCTTCCAACACGAGTACCGCGCCGAGGAGCGTTTCGTCGCTCTCGCGCATTGGGCTGGCGCGCAGCCGGTAAACACGCTGCGATCCACCAGCCTGCAGCGATACCAGGCCCGCCTCCCCTTCCGCTGCCGAGACGCGCTCCTGGCGAATCGCTCGCTCCACCGCTTCCAGCACGCTTTGCTCGCGAACCACCTTCGAGATCGGTTGATGGGCAACCGAGATGGCCGATCCGAAAAGACCCTCGGCCGCCCGGTTCAGATGGACTATTTCGCCGCGAGCGTCGGTCACGATAACCGGGTCATAAAGACTCTCCAGCGCCGCGTCCGACATCCTCTCTGCCCGCCGCAGGCGCTCTTCGAGCTGGCGGCGCGCCTCGCGCAGCTTTCCGGCCATTCTATTGAACGACGACGCCAGCAGACCGATCTCATCTGTGCGCTTCACCTCGATTCGCTGGTTCAGGTGACCCAGGCCGATCTCCTCCGTCTGAAGCGCGAGGGCGCGGAGCGGGGATAAAGCGGCGTTGATCATTCGCAGCGCGACGAAAAGCGCCAGGAAGAACGAGATCCCCGTGACGGCAATGCTCATCCATGACGCGCGCAGCGCCTCGGCTTTGGCCTGCGAGTCGCCCCTCACAATCGCCTTCTGGTTCAGGTCAAGGATATCTTGCACTCGCTGCTTAAGGCGCAAGAACGCGGGAGCGAGCGTCCCGAAGTAATAGTCGTTGGCCCGCGCCGCCGGAAAAGGCGGATTGGCGTAGAGCAGCTTTGCGATCGCCTTCCGGTACGCCGCAAACTGCCGGCCAACATCGTCGGAGATCGCCTGCTCACCGGGCTCAGTAATATTGTGCGCCTCCACTTCATACGCTTTGCGGAAGAGAGGCCAGTTCGCCTCGTATTGCAGTCGCGCCCTCTCTGACTTCCCTGCGAGGAAGAAGGTGGCGGCGCTGTCCTGTCGCTCCAGCGTCTCCTCCATGTTTTGCGCCGCGATCACGCTCTTGTAATTGTTCTTAAGAATCCGGTCGATGGATCTCCCCAGGTGGAAGAAGTTCAAGACCGCCCCGGTCATTACACCCACCATCAGCAGCAGAAGCAGGAGGTGGCTGATTAGCAGCTGGGTTCGCAGGTTTTGCATATCCTGAAATCCTTCTTGCGGCTCTATTCCCGGCGGGGCCGGAGAACCGGCATCGCAACAGATAACACACTCCGGGCGGGCGCTACTTTGCCCGGGCGGCGCCGTCCAACGCCATGTTCAACAACAGCACGTTGACACATGGCTCACCCAGGAACCCAAGCTGCCGCCCGGTAGTATGCTCGGCGACCAGCGTCTTCACCTGATCCTCGGCCAGGCCCCGCGCTTTCGCAACCCGCGGGACCTGGAGAGCCGCATTCACGGGGCTGATGTCCGGATCAAGGCCGCTGGCCGACCGGGTCACCGCGTCCGCGGGCAGTAGATAGCCGGGCGGCAGTCCGTTTTCCTTGCGGTACGCCGCGGCCAGATCTTTGATTCCATCGAAGTTGTTGGGATCTTCCTTGCCATTCGGCAGGTTCTTATGAATCCCGTTGATCAGTTTGTCGCTCGTTGGTCCCAGGTTGGTTCCCCCGGAGCTCGTGGGATCATAGCCGCTCCCGGCGGCCGACGGCCTAGGATGGAAGTAGCGCGGGGCAGTGAACTCCTGTCCGATCAGCTCCGATCCGATCACCGTCCCATTCCTCACGATCAGGCTTCCCCTTGCCTGTTTTGGGAATATGCCCTGCGCGATTCCGGTGATTACCAGCGGAAAGATGATCCCGGTCAGCAGAGTAAAGACCACCACGCTCATCACCGCGGGTCTGATTTGCTTTAACATTTCATTGTCCTCTCATTCGACATTATATTCGTTAAGCCAGGTGGAGCAGGACCAGCAGCCGATCGATGATCCAGATTCCGGGGAAGGGAACAATCAGGCCGCCCAATCCGTAGATCAGGAGGTTGCGCCGCAGCATGGCCCCCGCTCCCATCGGCCGGTAAGTGACACCTCGCAAGGCCAGCGGAATGAGCGCGATAATGATCAGCGCGTTGAAAATTACCGCAGCCAGCACCGCGGACTGTGGGTTCGTCAGATGCATGATGTTGAGCGCATTCAGGGCCGGATAGGTGGTGGCGAACATCGCCGGGATGATGGCGAAGTACTTGGCGACGTCATTTGAAATGCTGAAGGTGGTCAGCGCGCCGCGGGTCATGAGAAGCTGTTTGCCAATCTCAACGATCTCGATCAGCTTGGTGGGATTACTGTCAAGGTCCACCATGTTGCCGGCTTCTTTCGCCGCCTGCGTGCCGGTGTTCATGGCGACCCCAACATCGGCCTGCGCCAGGGCCGGGGCGTCGTTGGTGCCATCCCCGGTCATCGCGACGAGCTTGCCGCCGGCCTGCTCCTGCTTGATCAACGTCATCTTGGCTTCCGGCGTCGCTTCCGCCAAAAAATCATCCACGCCCGCTTCCTCGGCGATCGACGTCGCGGTAAGCGGGTTGTCACCCGTGATCCTCACCGTCTTGATGCCCATCGCGCGGAGCTGGTCGAACCGATCCCGCATCCCGCCCTTAACGACGTCTTTCAGGTAAATGACGCCGAGGGATCTGCCATTCACAGCGACCGTGAGCGGTGTTCCGCCGGCGGAGGAGATGCGGGTGACGAGATCATCCAGTTCCGTGGGCACGCTGCCGCCCTGCTCAATGACCCAGTTTTTGATGGACTCGGCGGCGCCTTTCCGGATCTGCATGTCGTTGAGGTTCACGCCGCTCATGCGGGTCTGGGCGGTGAATGGAATAAACTCGGCTTCTCGCTCGCTCAGCTCACGGCCCCGGAGACCATACTTCTCCTTGGCGAGCACAACAATGCTCCGGCCCTCCGGGGTCTCGTCAGCCAGGGAGGAAAGCTGCGCCGCGTTCGCCAGCTCATTGGCCTCAACGCCATGCACTGGTAAAAACTCCACAGCCTGCCGGTTGCCCAGGGTAATGGTGCCGGTCTTGTCCAGCAGCAGCGTATCCACGTCGCCGGCCGCCTCCACAGCCTTGCCCGAAAGCGCAAGCACGTTGTGCTGCATCACCCGGTCCATCCCCGCGATGCCGATAGCGGAGAGGAGTCCGCCGATGGTAGTGGGTATGAGACAAACAAGCAGCGATACCAGCACGGTGATGGTTGGCGGCGTTCCGGCGCCCGCGGATCTTACGCTGTAGATGGCATAGGGCTGGAGCGTTACCACGGCGAGCAGGAACACCACGGTCAGACCTGCCAGCAGGATGCTGAGCGCAATCTCGTTTGGCGTCTTCTGCCTCTGCGCGCCTTCAACGAGCGCGATCATCCGGTCTAAGAAGGTCTCGCCCGGGTTCGAGGTGATGCGGATCACGATCCGATCGGAGAGCACCTTTGTGCCGCCGGTCACCGCGCTCCGATCCCCCCCACTCTCGCGGATGACAGGGGCGCTCTCTCCAGTAATGGCCGACTCGTCCACGGAAGCGATCCCGTCAATCACGTCGCCATCGCTGGGGATAATATCGCCAGCCTCGCAGACAACGATATCGTCTTTCCTGAGCTGGGTGGCAGGGCACGGCTCCTCGCGACCGCCGACAACCCGGCGCGCAGTGGTCTCGGTGCGGGTCCGGCGCAAGGTGTCGGCCTGCGCTTTGCCGCGGCCCTCGGCCATGGCTTCCGCAAAATTGGCAAAGAGAACCGTGAACCAGAGCCAGAGCGTAACCTGTCCGACAAACAGGAGATCCGTGCCGTGGACGAACAGGTCCTTCACGAAAAAGTAGGTAGTCACCACGCTGCCCACCTCGACCACGAACATGACCGGGTTCTTGGCGACCAGGCGGGGGTCCAGCTTCCTAAACGCATCGGCCAGGGCGCGCCTGGTAATCTGGGGATCGAAGAGGGACCGGGGCGCGTTCTTCGGTTTCCGGTAGCCACGAGTGGATGGTGGCGTCTGAGGCAGTGTCGGCCCAATCGGGGTTGTCTGGGTTGTCATGATTGTTCCTCCGAAAATCGCGTTATACGAGCTTTCCATGTAACATCTGGAAATGCTCCACAATTGGGCCGAGCGCGAGCGCCGGGAAGAAAGTAAGGGCGCCGACGATGATCACCACGCCCACCAGGAGCGCCGCAAAGGTAGCTGAGTCGGTGGCGAACGTGCCGACCGTAGGAGGCGTATACTTCTTACGGGCCAGGCTGCCCGCGATGGCGAGCAGCGGTATGATCATCAGGAACCGGCCGATGAACATCGCCAGGCCCTGGGTCAGGTTGTAGTACGGCGTGTTCACTGTGATTCCGGCGAAGGCCGAGCCGTTGTTGCCCGTGCACGACGTATAGGCGTAAAGGATCTCCGAAAGCCCGTGGGGCCCGGAATTGTTGACGTTGTTGTACGTGGCGCCCAGGTAACTGCTCGGGCTGCTGTTGTTGACGTGGTTCCAGCCGGCCGCGGACGGCAGCTTCGCCTCCGCGGCTTTCTGGGCGTCGGTGAAGGTCAGAGAAGTAGCGCCGGGTGGAATGTTCAGATTAGCGCTGAGCGCCGAGAAGCAGAGGATATCAGCTGCCAGCACCAGCACGGCTAACATCGCCATCTTGACCTCGTATTGCTCGATCTTCTTGCCGATGTATTCGGGGGTGCGGCCGACCATAAGCCCGGCAATGAAGACAGTGAGGATGGCGTACATCAGCATCCCGTAGAGCCCGGCGCCAACACCACCGAAAATCACTTCGCCCGTCATGATGTTGGCAAGCGGCGCCATTCCGCCGATGGCCGTGTAGCTGTCGTGCATCGAGTTAACGGCGCCGCAGGAGGCGTCCGTCGTGACCGTCGCGAACAGCGCTGAGGAGGGGATGCCAAAGCGGGTCTCTTTGCCCTCCATGTTGCCGCCCGGCTGCGTGCCGGTCGCGGCAGCCTCCACGCCAAGGCGCGTTACGTTCGGGTTCCCCGCCTGCTCGAAATGGTAAGTTACGAGCACACCGGCGAAGAACATAATGCTCATAGCGGCGAAGAGGGCCCAGCCCTGCCGTGCGCTGCCAACCATCTTTCCGAAAGTGTAGGTAAGGCCCGCCGGAATGAGGAAGATCGAGAAGATTTCCAGAAAGTCCGAAAGCGGGGTAGGATTCTCGTAAGGGTGCGAGGAGTTGGCGTTGAAGATACCTCCGCCGTTGGTGCCGAGCATCTTGATGCACTCCTGCGAAGCCACCGCTCCCTGCGGAATGCTCTGGGTCGCCCCTTCGAGCGTCTTTGCCTGCACGTACGGAGCGAAGTTCTGTGGCACTCCCTGCCAGACCAGCACGAGCGCGTACGCGAAACAGATCGGAATCAGGATATAGAGGGTGCACCGCGTCACGTCTGCCCAGAAGTTCCCGATCCCCTGCGCGGAACGACGCGCAATTCCCCGCGTGAGCGCTATGGCGATAGTTATTCCGGCTGCGGCCGACATCCAGTTATGGATCGCGAGCGCAACCATGTTCGAGAGGTAGCTGATCGTCGCTTCCGGCGTATACGACTGCCAGTTGGTATTGGTGGTAAAGGAGACCGCCGTTCCAAAGCTCAAGTCCGGGGTCATCTCCTTTCCGCTGAAGTGCTGTGGGTTAAGGGGAAGGAATCCCTGTAGCCGCAGCAGAGCGTACGTAAGGAGCAGCCCGAAAATGCTGAAGAGCAGCATCGCGAGCGCATAAGTGGTCCACTTCATGTCGTCTTCTTTATCGACTCCGCAGATGCGGTAGATCAGGCGCTCAACCGGTCGCAGCGCCGGGCTCAGCAGCGTGCGCTGGCCCTCGAAGACGCGCGCCATGTAGAGGCCCATCGGCTTCGCAGCGATCAAAATGAGCAGGAAGAAGAGGAGGATCTGCGCCAGGCCATCGAGTGTCATTTGTATCCCCCTAAAATCGCTCCGGCTTCAACAGCGCGTAGAGCAGATAAATGAGCAGCAGCAGTGCAACTGCCCCCGTCCAGATGTAATCCATACCGCCTCCTCAAAGTCTGTCGCAGGCCGCCACATACGCGGCGCTCACCGCCAACAACAGAAACACGACCAAGATGTAAAATAAATCTGATCCCATCTTTATCTCTCCCGATCCCCGGGCAGGCGTCTCTCCACGCCCCGCAGGATCAAAAAAAGAGGCCGGAAAATCGCCGTAAGCGTGAGGTAAAGGGTAATGTCCCCCATTCACGCTGCGATTTTCCGGCCTCCCGCACGGCGGGCTGCGCTTCAGGGCACAGCCCCCCGGTCTGGCAACCGGCTATCACAAATCTGCTGGTTCATACCGCTCTTAAGTCGATAGCTGCTGTTATGTTCCCCTTCGCGGCGCCAGGCCGCTCAACCGATCCAGGTCCTGGCGGAGCAGCCGCCTCTCCACGTCGCATTCCAGGACGTAGACCTCCACCTCTTCCGCCGCGTCAACTTCCACGTCGCAGTAGCTTCTCAGGACCTTACAGCCCAGTATCTCGCCAATGGCGCTCTCGATTTCACCGCGGCTGATGCTGCGCATCTCCTGCCGCGCGCTCTTGATGAGCCGCCGGCCCTCCTCGGTCACCGCCAGTTTAGCTTCCGT
>DASRZA010000248.1:0-12067 GCA_035686845.1 Armatimonadota bacterium
GGTCCGTCATTGATTTCATTGGCTCTGTCGCGCCGTCGCAGCTTGAAAACCAGGTCGTCCAACCGCTGTACGTCAGCGGCGGCATTCTCTACAACGACCTGGCGACGTTCGATGAAATCCATCTGCAAAATGGAACCGTCACCTCGTGCAAAGAAATGCCTCCTCGTTCGCAATACTGGATCTCCGCCAGGGAGATAACCGTCATTCCGGCCCAGCGTCTGATCATGAAGGATGCATCCTTATACCTGCTGCGCCGCCGAGTATTGACCGTTCCCAGCTTGTCGTTCTCCCTGCACGAGACTCAGCGCAACCAGTTTCTACCCGCGGTGGGAGAAAACCAGGTAGAGGGATATTACGTCAAGGAGCGGTACCCCCTCGGGCTCGGCGCTCTCGGCGCCAGCGTGCTAATCCTTGACCTGCTCTCTAAGAAGGGAATCGGCAAGGGAATCGACGACTCGTACCGGGCCTTTCGGGGAACCGGTCGATTCCAGTTTTACCAGATCAAAGAGAAAGACACCGGCACACAGGATCTCAGCGGATCGCTGCAAGACAGCCGGCGCATAGGCGACGTGACAAGCAATTTTGGCGCTAACTTCAGCCAGAACAGCTACGCCGAACAGTTTGCGACCGGAAGCAGCCAGACTTCCTCCAATATTAACCTCAGCCTGAATCGCGCGACGCGGTTCAGCAATACCAACGCTAACATCTCCCTGGCCAAAACCAACAGCTCGTTCTCGAATTCACTTTCAGCCAACGAGCTCCTTCGCCAGCATTTCAACTTTAGCCACGAGTTCAGCGCCGACATGAGCTTCACTCGTCAGTTGAACGGTTTCTCTTTGGGGAGCATGTCCCAGACAACGACCGGCGGAACGAGTGGCACAGGCGGAACGAGTGGAACGGGCGGCGTGACCGGCGTGACCGGTTCTACCGGTCTCACACGCGGTCGGCAGGCGACGGCGGGGGCCACTTCCACGCCGGCGAACGGACAGGACGAGTATCAGATTTCCCTCACCGAGAATGCGCCTGCGCTGACGACCGTCTTCGCGAATGACGTTCATCAGCCATTTGGAAATAACCCATTCTTCTTCGTGGAGCGGTATCCGGAGATCACGTTCACAACAAGCACCACCCGGCTGATGCCACCTCCACGCTTCTCATTGACACCCCCCACACGCCCTCGCAAAAAAAAGAAGGGGGAGGCGGCCACTTCAGGATCTCCGGCGCCTCCGGGAACCACCGAAGCAACACAAACACCGACTGCAACGGGAACGCCGGCTGCGCCTGAAACGAGCGTGACTCCAGGATCTCCAGCAACACCCGGTACTGCCGCGGCGCCCGGTACTGCCGCGGCGCCTGGTACTGCCGCGGCGCCCGGTTCTTCCGCGGCGCCCGCAGCGACCGAGACCGGTGGGGCGACCGGGACCGAAACCAGCGGGGCAGCAGGTACCGAAGCTCCGCCCGCTCCGCCGCTACTCCCTGGAACGTCCGGTTCAACCGGGACTCTGCCTCCGGGCGCGCCGGGGACCGCTGCCGGCGGACTTGCGAGGGGCGCATCTGGGACGTTTCCCGGCGGGTTCGCACCCGGCGGATTCAGAACTCCCGGCGTCGGGCGTGGTGGTCTCCTGAGTCGATACCCAATCAACTTCGGCCTCACGTTAGGTCATTACCGGGAGGAGCCGGGAGACACCCGCCTCAACCGAGTCGACATGACGATGGATTCGTCCATTCCACAGCTCAAAACCATCGGTGGGTCTTTTTTCAATGGCACGACCCGGTTCGAGCAGAAGATGACCAGCGACGGAGGCGCACAGTACGTCATTAATCTTAACGACAATCTCACCAAGAATATTGGTAAGCAGTCAAGCCTGGACCTCACCTATTACCGGATTCAACCGGTCGGATATACTCCATTCCAGTTCGATCGCCCCGGCAATCTTAACCAGTCCACGCTTGGCGTGGACCTGGGATTTGGACAGCAGCCAGGAGTGATTACCACCGTTATGAATCCGGGCGCGCTTGGTTACCTGTCGTCAATTGGCGGAGGCTATGGATCGAACGGCGGGTACGGCAATTTTGGCAGCCAGTATTCGGCGCCCGGTGGGGTAGGTGGCGGATTGGGCACAACTCCCTTCGGAACGCCCGGATTGGGCACGTCCGGACTCGGGGCTTCCGGTTTCGGTGGAACAACCGGGGGGCGGGTGGCGCCCGTGCTTCACGTGGGGCTGCATACTGGCTTTGACTTCAACGCCGCCGAGGGCGAAACTCCCGGCGCCCAGAAGTGGTCTCCGTTGAATATCGATGTCCTCGCCTTTCCGACTCGCCGAGTGACCTTCTACGCGTCGACTACCTACGACCTGAACCCTCAGAATGTCTCATTTTCGGGCTCGCAAGGGCCTCTGTCACCCATCCGCGGAGGCCTCAGATGGATTGGCGGTCCGAACCGGTTCATCGACACCAGCTACGTCTACGATCCGCATCTCCACCAGATTACCACCCTGAACGCCCATGTCCTCGTGCCGCTTACCAAAGTCTGGACGGCAGAAGCTCTGGGCGGATATCAGCGGGGCTTCGGCGGGTTCACGAGCGGCCCCTATTCCGGCACGTTTGAACAATTCTTATTGACCCGAGATCTGGACTGCTTTCAGGCCAACTTCTTCTACAGCACCAATCCCAACCAGATCAACTTCAGCATCTCCATCAAAGCCTTCCCGGTGCAGCGGTTGCTAGGCGTACAGAGCCTGGGCCAGTTGTTTAACCAGAACGTGGGACACACGTTCTAACGGCTGGCGAGCCCTCGCCTGGATTGAACGGGGTAAGCCGCAACACAGAGCGCGCCGAAGTCTAAAAGAGAGCGCCGCGTCGTGAGGAATAAGAAAGTGCCAGTGTTGACCCAATGGGAGAAGATGGCCCGGCAGGAAGGCCGGCAAGAAATCGCGCTGGAAATCGCGCTAGATTTGCTGGACGACAGGTTTCCACAGGCGCCGGCATTATTTCGCCAGAAACTCACCGCCGTTTCGAACCCAACAGAACTCCGGCAAATTGTAAAGGTCATTGCAGGGGCGAAGTCCCTGACGGAAGTGGAGCATGCGCTGGATGCGGCAGGGAAGTAGCGCTCCGTCTATCGCCCTGCCCGGCGCCCGCGCTCCACAGGCGCGGAGGCCTGCGCTATTATCATGGTACTGGTGTCGCAGGCAACTGCGCATCACCATCGCACAGGCGCGGAGGCGTGCGCCGCTGTTATGGTACCCGCGGCTGCGTATTTACGTTCGATGGCGGCTCAGTTGGGTGAGATATCGCCGCTGGGGCGGTAGGGACGAACTTCACGGCGGCGGTTCATTTCGGCCTGGATCATGGTGATGGCGAGAGTGAGGCGGTCGGCGGGCGTGGGGGCCTGCAGAATCTCTTGCTTTTCCGTCAATGAGCACGCGAGCACGGCGCCGGCAACATAGCCAAGCAGGGCCGGATCGTCCGGCATGGTCAGATCACCCCAATCCTGTCCCATCCGGCGGGCCACGCTTCGAAGGTAGCGCAGCAGCGCATTCTGCGCCTCTCGGAGGAGATCGGGATCCACTTCCTGACCCCTGTCATCGATCATTCGCACGATAGCCCGAGGATAAGGATTGTCGGGCAGTCGCTGCAGGATTTCAAATCGCTCGGATCCCATCGTGACAATCTTGAGCCGGCCGTCGGGAAGCGCCTCCTGCTGCTCGATGTGAGCCGAGGTGCCCACCGGCCAGACTTCGGCAAATCCACCCACTTCTTCGCCCTCCCGGATCAGCGCGACCCCAAAAATGTTTCCGCTGGCGGCGCAGGCTTCAATCAACCGGTGGTACCGCTCCTCAAATACCTGGAGAGGAAGCGGCATTCCGGGAAAGAGCACCACATTCAATGGAAAGAGCGGAATCTCCCTCGCTTCGCGCAGAGTTCCTGAGAGTTCATTCATTGACATTAGGTTCGAGACCTTTGCTTCCTGGCGCGCCGGCTCCCAGGCTCGGGATCGGGATACGCGGCGGCCAGAAAGTCCATCGTGTGCATGACCCGGATGGATGATCCGGCTTCCCGCAACCCTCGCGCCATCTGAAGACTGCAGCCCGGGTTACCCGAGATCACAATCTCAGCCCCGGTCTCCAGGATGTAATTAACTTTGCGCTGAAGAAGTTTCCCTGCCATCTCAGGCTGCGTGAGATTATAGGCGCCGGCGCTGCCGCAGCACCAATCCGCATCCCGCAACTCTACGAGCTCAACACCCGGAATTTGCTGAATCAACGCGCGCGGCTGCTGCCGCACTTTTTGTCCATGCGCAAGGTGACACGCGTCATGATAGGTTACCCTCAGCGGGCCGGACTGGCCCGGATGGAACTGACGGATGCGATCCCCGGCGTCCGGCGGAAGTTTGAGCGGCAGCCCGGCCAGATATTCCGAAACATCTTTGATCGACGAGGCGAAACGCTCCGCCCGTTCGGCATAGACCGGGTCCGCGGCAAAGAGGTGGCCATAATCCTTCATTACTGAGCCGCAGCCGGCGGAATTGACGATGATGGTCGAGAGATTGAGCGGCTCGAACAGGTCGATCAGTTTTCTCGCGATCGCCAGTCCACCTTCGAGGTCGCCCGCGTGGATCGCAAGCGATCCGCAGCAGCGCTGGCCGGCTGGAACCCGGATCTCGCAGCCGTTCGCACTCAACACCTTGAGCGTATTGAGGTTGGTCGGTGTGAAGAGAACGCTCATCACGCAGCCGGTTAGAAATCCCACCGAAGCGCGCTTCTCTCCAATGGCCGGGATTACGCTCGGGATCCCGCGGCGGAGGGACGCGGGCGGCAGCCTGGGCAGAAGAGCGACCATCTCTCCCAGGCCGGCGGGGAGGCGGCGCGCCACCGCGCGAGCAGCTCTCTCCAGGCCAAAACGCCCTGCTAATCGCAGCGGCTGGAGCGCGGCGTCGAGCGCGTCAGGATTATAGAGGGTGCGCTCCATCGCCCAGCGGCGGGGGCTAATCGCCGAGTGCTGCCGACTGAGCTCACGGCCGGCTTCGATGATCTCGCGGTAATGGACACCGCTGGGACACGCGGATTCACACGCCAGGCAGCCGAGACAGAGGTCCAGGTGCGATTTCACCGCGCTCCCGAACTCCAGCTTGCCATCTGCCAGGGATCGCAGAAGGTGAATGCGTCCGCGGGGCGAATCCGCCTCGATCCCGGTCTCTACGTAGGTGGGGCAGTAGTTGATGCAGAGACCGCAATGAACGCAGTCCAAAAAACGCTCGTACGGCACATTCACTTTAACTCTTCTTTGAACCGTCTTTTGGGCCATCTCGGTTGGCGCCGGTGTCTTGCTCACTCTCCCACTCCCTCTTCACACTCTCTGAACATCCTTCCCCGATTCAGCGTGTAGTGGGGATCAAACGTCTGCCGGATCCGCTGCATGAGGGGCCACGTCGGCGCTGACGCCCCCCAGAGCGGGAGTTGGTTCCGGATCTCGGGTGGGCAGCGAAGAATCGCGCAGGTCCCATCGCGCCGGTCCACTTCCTGTGTTAACCATTCTACCAGCCTCGCCCACACAGGGCGACCGGAGTTTGTCTTATCGGCGCTCCGGAAGTTGATATAGCAGACTCCGTTCGCGGCCGCCGCGATGGTCTGCATCTTAATGACGCCCGTTTCGAGACAGTAACATCGGCAGTCTTCAACAAGCGCGGTTATCTCCGAGCTGAGCACGCATACGCGGGAGCAGAGATGCCCTTGCGGTCCACACCGCTGTACGAGCCACTGGCGAACCCGATCCGACGCGGCGCCGTCTATCACCTTGTCGGCCCGTGGAGAGGTAAGCTTGCTCGCTTCATCCACCATCCATCGAGTTAGCGGGTCGTCGCCATCCGCGCCGATGATCAGCGACCATCTGTTCACTATTCCGTCAATCTTCGCGAAAGATCCCATCGACCCGGACGCGTCCGGGCATGCCATCTGGAGGAAGGATGGTTGAAGCGCGCTATCCATGAGCGCCGCCAACGCGGACTCGGTTTCGGCCGCACTGATAAAGGCGCCAATCCAGGTCAGTTTTTTTTGTGGCTTCGGTCGGACGCGAAATGTCGCTTCAACGATCACCCCGAGCGTACCGAGAGATCCGGTGAAAAGCTTGCAGAGATCATAGCCTGCCACATTCTTGACCACCCGGCCGCCGGCGTGAATCACCGACCCATCGGGCATAGCCACGGCCATTCCGATAACCTGATCTCGCGGCGGGCCATAGGCGCAGCGAAGAAGCGCCGAAGAGCCGACGGCAAGTAATCCACCAATGGTTTCCCGATCCGGATCTCTGGATTCGAGCGCCACAAACTGACCGTGCTGCGCCAGGATTTCCTGGAGCGCGGCGAGAGTCGCTCCCCCCTCCACCGTCACCGTGAGGTCGCCCGGCTGGTAGTCAATCAAACGCGCCATATTTTCGGTGGAAAGCGCCACGTCGTAGCGAGAGGGCGCGTAGCCCATCTCCTGCTGCACGCCGCCGCCCCACGGAACGGTAACGGCGCACTCGGCGGCGACCGCCTGGAGCGCCGCGGCGGCGGCAGAACGATCCAGCGGCGCGATGGCGGCAGCGGGCCGCATTGAATCGATGGCGAACGATTCGAGGTTCCGGGCCGGCGAAGGTGCAATCGTGGTGAGATGGTCTATGAACGCTGAATTGAGAGTCATTGAGATATCATGGTCATAAAGCGGCGGCTATCAAACCGCGACGCGGCGCGCGGGCTTGACCCAGTCAATACAGGAAGTGGATCCTCCGGGCAAGATTTTTCCCGGGTTGCAGCGTCCGGAGGGATCGAACACCTGCCGCAGCGCAACCATCGCCGAAAGATCTTCAGGGCTAAAGATTAGCGGCATGTAGTCGATCTTTTCGACGCCAATTCCGTGCTCGCCCGTGATGGAACCGCCCACGGACGCGCAGACGCCCAGGATTTCGCCGCCGGCCTTGAGAACGCGTTGAGTCTCATCGGCGTCGCGCTCATCGAACAGGATGCAGGGATGCAGATTACCGTCTCCCGCGTGGAAGACGTTGGCGACCTTGAGGCCGTAATGCTCCCCGATTTCCGAGATTCGGCGCAGCACCTCCGGCAGCCGGGTGCGGGGGATCACTCCATCCTGCGTGCAGCAGCTCGGGGCCAGCCGGCCCAGCGCGCCAATTCCGCGCTTTCGACTTGTCCAGAGCGCCTGGCGCTCGGCCGCGGTTTCAGCCCGGCGCACCTCTCGAGCTCCTCGCTCCCGGCAGATTTCCACCACGGCGGCGGCTTGATCATCAAGGCCCGGCCCGGGCCCATCTAACTCAACGATGAGCACAGCCCGGGCGTCGAGCGGAAACCCGTAATGAAAAGCCTCCTCTACGGCCTGGATCACCATCTGATCCATCATCTCGAGGGCCGCGGGAAGGATACCGGCTGCAATGATGCTGGAAACTGTCTCCGTAGCCGCGTCGATGGAATCGAAGATCGCCAGCATCGTACGAAACTGGGCTGGACTGCGGGTGAGACGGACTATGGCGCGGGTGACGACGCCGAAAGTGCCTTCGGCGCCAACCACGACGCCGGTGAGGTCGTAACCGGGCGAATCCTCAGTGCCGGCGCCCGTCCAGATTACCTCTCCATCCGGCAGCACGAGCTCCACGGCCAGGATATGATTGGTCGTAACGCCATATTTCAGAGTATGGGGACCGCCCGAGTTATTGGCGATATTCCCCCCGATGGTACAGGATCCCTGGCTTGAGGGATCAGGAGCGTAATGATAACCACGGGCGCTCACGGCCTGGGTGAGACGGAGGTTCACCAGTCCGGCCTCAACGACCGCGCGCCGGTTGCGATAATCCACCTCTAAGATCCGCTTCATGCGGGTGAGGGCGATCATGACACCGCCTTCCAACGCCAGGCAGCCGCCACTCAGGCCCGTTCCGGCGCCGCGCGGGGTCATGGGGACCTTCTCGCGATCCAGCAGCCGGACAATCTCGGAAACCTGCCGGGTGCTATCAGGAAGCACAACAATATCCGGAATCGCACGGTCAATCGTGTACCCATCACACTCATAGACAATGCGATCGCCCGGTTCAACCAGCACGCCATCCGTCCCTACGATCCGCGTCAACGCGTGCGCTAACTGAGTACGGCCGATCATATTTGTCCGCCAGTCAAAAACATCTGATTGATCCAAACTCAAGCAAGATATGCGCCTCTCCGACGTCCCCAAGAGTCGCGTTGCTCTTCCAAAACTGTATGATTCGATCCGCTATACATTTCTCACCGGAAGTCGATAATTATGCTTATCATTCGCGGCGGCGCCTGAACTCGTAATCAGTCGCAGATTCCCCACAAAACGCGGCGGCAGAGCGAGTTGTTTGACGGACCGCCGCGAGTCGCGATCGAGAATAAATCGGGGTGCGTCTCCAACCAGGGACGGCGCCTCCCGGAAATCCAAAGAAATTCAGTTTTGAGGTAGGTTCCATGACTACAACACCCTCTCCTGCGCAGGTTGGAATCTGGGTTAGCGACGCGGCGCTCCGCTTTTGCAACATCGTTCAAAACGCTCCGCTCTGGGTATGGCCCGCAATCTTGATCCTGGTCGCGTTGTGGATAATCTACAATGGAACCCGGCGGATCAGAATGAGCTAATCGGGCGCCCACCAGATGCAGGCGCCGGAACTCCGGGCCAGCCGGCTAAATCGACTCCAGTCCGGCGCGCAGATCGTCGGGCGTCATGCGTTCGAGAACGCCGAGTACTTTGTAGGCGGCCGCAACGGTCTCGGGTCCGGGATTATAACGATCCGCGGCGTCAATAACGGGTTGGACGAGCATTCGCTCATACGCCGAGAGCTTCATCGTACGGAGAACGTACGCAACGCCCTCGCGAATGCCGAACTGGTCACCCTGCGCGATGAGCGCGTGCAGCAGCGGAATGATGACGCGCGTTCCAATCTGCGCCAGCGCTTGCTCGGCAAAAAGGCGCGTCAATCCCTGCCGATTCTTCAGCGCCTCGATGAGCGCGGCAATGGCTTCGGGTGTTTCGAGATGCCCCAGAAGCCGGGCAGCATGCAGCTTCGCGTGTGGAGATCCGTCGTTGAGAGAGTGGATTGCCGCGGGAAGAACGGTCTGGCCCATCCGGCTCAGCGCCTGAGCCGCTTTGCCCTGCACCACTTCGGAATCGTCATCCACGGCAAGGATCAGATCATCGATTGAGCCGCTCTCTCTCATCTGTCCGAGAGCGAAGGCGGCCCGGGCGCGAACCGCCGACTCTGGATCACTTTTGAGCGCCTGGCGAAGCGCATCCACAACATCCTGCCCCGATTGGTACCGCAGCAAATCGACAGCCGCCTCTCGCTCGGCCGGCGCTGCGCTCCGGACCATTTCCATCAGCACGGACTTATGCAGCTCATCGTCGTGCTTAAAAGCGGCGCGCACGACAGCGAGCAGGCTCGTGGCGCCGTCTTCCTCGACAGTGGTTCCAACGCCGGTCGCGTGCCCGAGCCAGCGGCCGGTCCCAAGAAGACGGACCAGCTCCTTGAGCGACGCTGGATCGCGAGTCGACGCGAGCGCGTCCGCCGCCGCGGTCGCGAGATTCCGATCCGGGGAGCTGAGGTAATGCAGCAGGAGAGTCGAGCAGCCTATGCTCCCACACGATTCTCCGGTCGACCGGATGGCGGCGGCGCCCTCCGAGATGACGCGGTCGAGGAGCGCCGTCACCGCCGGATCCGAGATGGACCGGTGACAGACGGGACAACTGTCCTGCCCGCTTTCCACGGGCGCGCCGCACCACGCGCAATGGCGGTCGATCAGATTCAGGTCCATGGACGAAACTCCTCAAGTTATTCGCACGCCAGGTTTTCCCGGCGGCTGCCCGCGCTCAACAGCCTCGCGCGTTCCCCTTCTATTCTGAACGACCGGAGGCAAAAAGGCACAGTCAGCGGCGACCTCCTTGAATAGGCCGTTCGTTCCCGCCCGGACTCATCCGTTCTTCTGGTTCTGATCGCTACGCGAACGTCACAGCATGGACGATTTTGCGCATCTGCGCAAGCTGGTCCGCGCTTCCGGCCGAGATGATGAACGAGAGCGCGTATCTCCTGTCAATCGTGACGAAATAGGACTGCCACACCGTCATCCCCATAACCTGCATTGTGCCATCCAAACGGTAAAAGCTCTTACCCCCGACGGTCTCCGGAACAGATGATCCCACTGCGCGCCAGCGAAGGGCGCTGTGCTCCAGGAGCCGCTTGAGTTGAAACAGGAAATCACTGCCGGTCTGGATGCCCGGGTACGCCGCCTCTGACTCAGCCATTACAATCACCGAAGGGTTATACACAACCGGAGCGCCTATCGGATGTTCCGAGACATTGAGAAGGTGATAGGTCCCGGTTTTTGCCGCGTCCATCGAAGCCTGCATGCTCTTGTTGTTACCCGCCACCAGCCTGCCGCCCAACGCGCTGAGATGCTGCTCCGTTTCCTGGCTGGCGATGGTCCACCCGTTTGGAATAGGCATCGAAAGACCGAAAAACGAATTCTTATAGACTCCGTTTGTTACGCTCCCATCAGCAGGCGAGGACGCGCTGCCGCCGCAGCCTGCGGTAAGACCGCACGCCGTGAGGATCGCCAGGATGACAAGACCGGACGTTCCTGTGTGTCGGCGAACCGAAAGCATTCTATTCATGACCGATTCCCCCCTTTTAGGCATATAGAGCCTGTCTTAAGACAACTGCGAAACGGGATCGCAGCGGCTATTGCGCCGCAACCGGCCCGGTTCTTACCCTCGGCGACCCTATTTATCGCGCGCGGGCGCTCTACATCGGCATTTTACATCATCCGGCTACTTCGCTGCAAAGCTCGCAAGCCGACGTCGAACCCCTCGCGAGCGTCACCGGGAGAACGTCGTCCGCTCAATGGCCCCGACCAATTCCTGGATCTGAGCTTCGCTTCCGGCCCCAGGTAGGAACGTGAGCAGATAGCCTCTGTCAAGAGTAAACATCGCCGAATGATAAGCGATTCTGCCTGAAATATTCAACTTGTAATCCAGTGTGAAGAACTTTTTGCCACCGATCGTTTCCTCGCCCGTCGCTCCGACCGTTTGCCCGTGTTCGGGGTGGCGCTTCAAGCCGTCCTGTAATTCGATCATGGCGGCCTCGGCGGGATCCGTGCGGGTGTGCGGGGGGATCTGTGCAGCCCAAAGAATTACGTACGGATTGCAATCTACCGGGGCGCCAACGGGGTATTCAGATATTGCCAAAAGCAGCGATGGCGCCGTCTTCCCGGCGGTCGACGGCGCGGAGGTTTTCGCGCCTGGCTCGGATTTTTTGACCGAATCCTCGAAATGCCCACGCATTGGTTCGGTAACGTCAGACCATCCTTTTGGAATCGGCATCGAAAGTCCGAAGTACGCATTCGTATACCTCTGGTTCTTGATTCCTCCATCAGCCGGCGAGGGAGAACCATAGGCGCCGGCTGCAATAAACATACCGAGGGCGAGAAGCGCCAAAACCGCAGATGGGGCATTGCAGAATCGTCGTACTACATCGAGCGAGGACATTATTGCTTCCTTTCGTCAGGCAGGTCTTTCGACAGCAACATCCCAATGCTTAAGCCTTTACAAAACCGATTCCCGCGTTTGTCCTGGCCGGCGTGGGGAGATGATGGCCGCCTGGAATCGCCGCACGAGCTTGCGCTGGTTCTGCGCGGGCCCGTGTGGGTTAAGCTCATTCCATTCTCGGACGAACAACCCGGCTTTCGGAGAGCGACGCCGAAAGTCAAAGCAGGCACGCGGACCGTCGAGAAGAATGGGAGCGGGCAAACCATTACAGCGGAGCCGGCGATGGGACGAGTGGACGCGGGAGCGCGGCATTCGAAACAGCGGGAACGCGGGCGCCCACGGTTAGAAAGCCGGCTTTACTGGTCGAACTCTTCGAAGAACTTCAACTGCTCGCGAGCCTTATTGGCTTCGTCGCTGTCGGGCCAGGAGGCGATAATCAGCTCAAACTGCTCGCGGCCTTCTTCGTACATGCCGAGCATGGTATGAGTCAGGCCCAGGCTCTCGTGAAATTTGGGAACGTCGGGAGA
>DASRZA010000249.1:0-24203 GCA_035686845.1 Armatimonadota bacterium
TGAAACTTTTGCAGGATACGGACGTACGGCCGGCGGCGATCCGGGCGGAGGGCCTATTGGGCGATAAGAGGGCGCTGCCGGAAATCGAGAAGGCGCTCACCGCCCAGGCCGACGCCGGTAATCGGCGCACGGCCATCGTGGCTCTCGGGGATATGAAAGCGGTCAGCGCCATTCCGATGATTGTCCCGTTCCTGAGCAATAGTGACCCCGATATCCAGGGAGTGACTGTCGTCGCCCTTAACTCCATGGGGCCGGCCGGCATACCGGCGCTCGACGCCCGCTTTGCGAAGGCGGACCCGCTAACCCGGAAGGGGATCGCTGAGTCGCTGAGGAGTGAAACCGATCCGGCGGCGATCGCGCTGCTAACGCAGGCGCTGCACGATTCTGACCCCGGAGTGCGTAAGGCGGCGGCCGCCTCGCTCGGCGCGGTACAGGACAAACGCGCGATAGCGCCGCTCATCGCCGCTCTGCGAGATCCATCCCCCGATGTTGCCGAGAACGCCGTGCAGAGCCTTTCACAGATAGGCGCGCCCGCCGTTCCGGCGCTTGTGAAAACGCTGGGCACGGCGCCGGCCGGGCAGGAGTTGGCGGTCGCCAACGCGGCTGGTTCCTCCAACTCTGGGTCGACGAGCATGCCATTTTCGCCTGCAGTCGTGGCGCCGTATTATGCCAGTAAGGCGCTTGTTGACATCGGAACGGATGCGGGTCCCGCCGTGATCCAGGCCGCGCAGAGTGGCACGCCTGATCAGCGGAAGTGGGCTGTCATCACACTCGCCGATCTGCGCGTACCGGGCGCGAGAGGCACGCTTGAAAATATCGTGAAGAATGGCAGCCCTTCACTCAAATGGTTCGCTCAGGACAGCCTTCTTCATTACCCGCTCCCCACTCCAGGAACCGGTAGCCCGGTCAGTTAGGGGCCGGACGAGCGAACTACCGCCGGCCATCGCGCCCCGGGGCCCGCGCTTTCGTTGGGGCCGAGGGCCTGCGGGGCGCGGAGGATCGCGGCAGGCCGTCTGCGGCCGACCTCCTTCGTCCCCCATCCTCCCCTCTCACACACTCACGCACTCACACACTCACACACTCACGCACTCACCCACTCACACACTCACGCACTCACACACTCACACACTCACGCACTCACACACTCACACACTCACGCACTCACACACTCACGCACTCACTCACGCACTCACTCACGCACTCACACACCCTTCGTCCTCCGAACACTAAAGATCTGTCGAGCGCCTGCCAGAATCTTACACAGCAGACGGGTGGCTCCCCGCGGGCCCTCTGCTGCGCTCTACGGCGTGCGCCCGGCGCCGCCAGCCCTTAGCAGGGCGCCGGTTCTCTATTGATGACCCGGAGCGCGTCGCGCCGGTCCCGGATTTGCCTTAGGAGAGTGGTAATGAAGACGCTTTATACCATCGGCATTGACTTTGGTACCTCCAACTCATGCGTCTGCTACGCGTCGTACAATCTTCGCCCCGATGGAATGGTTGAGAGTGTGCCTATCAAACGTCCGGAGGCACTTTCGCTGCAGCATGCGGATACCATTCCCACGGTTATCTTCCTTGGCGATGAGACGGGGCAGCCTACGCTTTACGGCGAAATCGCCGAGGAACGGGCAGCTTTCTATCCGGAGCTAACCCGATCGGGATTCAAGCTGGATCTGGGTCGGCCTGGCGCAGAAGGCGCCGAGGCCTATAGTCTCACCAGGCAATTCCTGGGCTACCTCCGCTCCAAGGTGGCGGATTACATTCCGATGGATGGCTCGGGCGACGAGTGCCAGATCGAAACGGTCATTGGGCATCCCGTCCAGTGGACAGCCGATCAGCGAGAGGAAACGCTTCGGGCGGCCATCGAGGCTGGCTTCCCGAATGTGCAGATTGAAGGCGAGTCGATGGCGGCTGTCTACTGCCATCTATGTGAAACCGGCGCCTCGGTATTGCGTAAGGCGGGGTCGCTCGTGATGATGGTCGATATGGGCGGCGGGACGACGGACTTCGCGTTTCTCAAGCTTTCGTCTGACCCGAAGGAATCCCCAATCTCCACCCCGGTGGACGCTGCGCTTCTCGCCGAACCATGGGGCGGGGGTCGGCGATCATACGGCGGCCGGGACCTCGACGCGCTGCTTTTGAATCACTTTCTTGCGACGTGGGGCGACACTACACCACCAAACGAACAGCAAATGCTGATGCGGGAGATGCGCCGCTTCAAAGAGCGATTCTCGACCAACCTTGATGAAGGGATTGATCTCTACCAGTCGGTGTGGCTGGTGAATGGCGAGCAGAAAATCGTTCGTCTGGAGAAAGTGACGTTCGAGCAAGTGACCGCGGAGTACCGCGCGTACTTCCACCGGCTTGTCGATGCGGCGCTTTCGCTTGCGGAAGCACAGTCACAGGAAGTCTCCGCGATTATCTTGACGGGCGGTCACAGCCGATGGTATTTCATTGAGGATGTCTTGAGGGAGAAGTTCCCTCATATCCGCCGTGAGAGCCATACACTGCTGCGTCACAATCATCCCGAGCAAAGCGTGGCTCGCGGCCTCTGCTATCAGCGTATGATCCTCGCGCAGGCCGGCGAGAACAAGGCCCCGCGACGCAAGGCGACGCACTCCATCTGGGTTGGAGTTTCCTCGGATAAGGGCGCACTGGAACACAGCGCCGTATCGAACGCCCTCGATGGTCCGATTAGCACTCTCGATCAGCCGGTTCTGGTGATTCCCGAAGGGCAGCTCCTTCCGTATCGCACCGGCAACCCGGTCAGCATTTCCGTTCAACGACTCTCGTTCGATAGCCGTGAGCCAACCATCACCCTTCGCCTTTATTCGGGCCTTCTCAACGGCCAGAGGGTGCCGCTGATTGACCGAACTGCACGCTTCCAGCGCGGGTTGATGGAAGGGTTGATGAAACAGATTAGCCGGCGGCTCCCCTGGGCGACCAACGCCGATGAAGACCGGTACGTCGTCGACGTTTTCTGTAAGATCGACGAGAATGAAATGCTCTCGGGTAAAGTGGTGGTAACCCGCTACTGGCGTGATAGAGTGATGGCGGTTCAGACGCAGCCGCTCAAGATCGACCCATCCCGCGAGGCCCGCCCGGTCCGGGCGAAGACGCCGGAGCCGGCCATCGCCTGAGTAATGTTCCAAGCAGTCATCATCGTAATCAGAGGGCGGCCAGGTGTTCTGGCCGCCCTCTTGTTTCGATGGGGGTTGATCGGGAGCGGGTGATTGCAGAGAACCGCGGATCGGTTTACATCCGTACCGGGAATATACTATTCACAACGGAGAACGAATTCCGGCGAGCGTGGGATGCGAGAGGAGGCCGATTGTGAATGGCGCGACACGACGGGAGCATGACTCACTGGGCGAAGTGGAAGTTCCGGCTGACGCTCTTTACGGGGCGCAGACAGCCCGTGCAGTCGAGGCATTTCAGATCAGCGGATGGACAGCGCCACAGCCGCTGATTCGAAGCTACCTTCTCATAAAAAAGGCGGCGGCGGCCGCCAATGCGGATCTGGGTCAGATCGATCCCGAAGTGGCGGGCGCCATCGCGAAGGCGGCGGACGAGGCTCTCGCGGGGAAGTGGCGGGATCAGTTTCCCGTGGATGTGTTCCAGATGGGCGCAGGCACCTCGTTTCACATGAACATCAATGAGGTCCTGGCCAACCGCGCCAATGAGATCCTGGGTGGCGAGCGCGGCAAGTATGACCGGGTCCATCCAAACGATCACGTCAATCGCGGCCAATCCACAAACGACACCTATCCCACGGCGATGCGCATGGCCGGCCGGTTTGCGATGGGGGATCTCTTAGAGGTTCTTACGGACCTGGAGAACGCGTTTCAGGACCGTGCCGCGGCATTTGATTCAATACTCAAGTCCGGCCGCACCCATTTGCAAGATGCGGTGCCGATTCGGCTGGGCCAGGAGTTCGCCGCATACGCGGCTGCGATTGAACGGGCGCGTGGAGAGGTGGCAGCGGCGGCCGGTGGGCTGGAAGAGCTGGGCATCGGCGGGAGCGCTGCGGGCACGGGTTTAAATACGGCGGCCGGATATCGATCGAAAGTAATCAATCATCTCAGCCTCTGGACAGGGATCGCGTGGCGCCTGGCCCCGGATCTGCGTGAGGCGATGCAGAGCCAGTACCCAGTTGCGCGGGCGTCTGGCTCGCTGCGACTGCTCAGCAACGAGCTGATCCGCATCGCCAACGATCTCCGCCTCCTCAGCTCCGGGCCCATGACCGGCCTCGCCGAAATCACCTTGCCCGCCATTTCGCCCGGTTCGTCCATCATGCCGGGCAAGATCAATCCCTCGCTCGCCGAGATGCTCAACATGGTCTGCTTCCAGGTCATCGGCAATGATACCGCCATCGGGCTGGCCGTACAGGCGGGACAGTTAGAATTGAACGTGATGATGCCGGTGATGGCGTTCAATTTAGTACGGTCAAGCGAGCTGCTGACGAACGCGTGCCGGGTCTTCACCGATCGCTGCGTCCGGGGCATCACGGCCAACGAGGAGAGATGCCGGCGTTACGCCGAGAGCAGCCCGGCCATCGCCACCGCGCTCACCCCGCAAATTGGCTACGAAGAGGCCGCGAAGCTCGTGCAGCGTGCGCTCGTGGAGGGACGCACTGTTACCGAGGTCGCCCGGGAGGAGGGCGCATTGTCCGAAGACGAAATCGCCCGGCTCCTGGACCCCAGAGCCATGACTGAGCCGCCGGCCGAGTGAAATTGCGCATCTTAACGACTAAATGATATGGCCCCTAATGAGCCCGATAACGGGGGAGAACCTCCCGACCGAAAGCAGGAGTCAGATCCTTCGGGCGATGATTGCCCACCGGCCGCCGATAACGGGGGAGAACCGGCCGGTTGGTGGCCGTCGCCAGAATCGTGCGGATCCTGGCGCCATTTGGTGGGTTTCGCGTAAATCGCACAAGGGATACGGGGCCGGTCGGTGGGTTTCGCGTAAATCGCACAAAGGATTGTGTTCCTACAGGGACGGCGCTGCGTGAGGGAGAAGAGGGTTGACGCGAGATTTCACGGTGGCCGTGTTCGTTGTGAGCCGAGGATGTGTGCTGTTGCATTTCCATCGCAAGCTGGGGATGTGGCTTCCGCCCGGCGGCCATATCGAACCCGGAGAAATCCCGGACGACGCGGCGATCCGGGAAACATTGGAGGAGACCGGTGTGGATGTTTTGTTGGATGGCGGACGTGCTTTGCCGGTCGACGCTCCGCGGCAGCTCACTCTTCTACAGGGCATTCAGCTAGAGGATATCAGCCCCGGACATCAGCATATCGACCTGGTCTACTTCGCACATCCCGTTGTAGCGCTCGCGCCAATTCCGAGGGCGATGATAGACCAGGACAGGGTAGGGTGGTACTCAGCCGAGGCGCTGGAGAAGATGGAGTTGACGCACGAGATCCGGCTTTGGTGTCAGAAAGCGCTCGATTATTTTGAGCTGGGCGGTGGCTGAAGCGTGATCCCCGGGTCGAATGTCGACGTCCGTCATCGACGCTTGAGCAGGACGACGGTTATTAGCTCATAGCCGAGATTTTAAGTTTTGTGGAGGAGAATCGCATTGTCTGGCGCGTCTGGTGGTTCGCTGTCATACGGAGAGCTTGAAACATTCAAACAAATCGCTTACGGAGTGCGAGATGCCGACGAACAGGTACGCCGGGGTAGCGTGCACGCGATCGATCGACTCAATCCGGATCGTCTGAGGTTGCTGCTGCAGTTCTTTGATTACGATAGTGAGAAGGCCCACCGCGCTAACCGCATCAAGCTGACGATTCTGGGCGCGTTTGTCTGTTTCGCTGTCGTAGCGATGATTTATATCTATTGCGCGAGAATTGATGGGAATGCCAAGCTGCTGACCTGGTTCGAAGAGCTTTTAGTCTTCAATCTACTCTATTTCGCCTTTCTTGGTTCGACCTGGTTCGATTACCTGACAGCCCCATTTCGACGGAATCGAGTCTTTGGCCCTGAATCCCGGCTCTGGCCGAGGGACGCAGGCGCGCTTTGCGCTGCGTTGGTGGAAACGAAAGAGCTTCGCTTGCTTCCCGCGCTCGTGAACAACGCGTTGACGGGCGGCCGCCCCGGAATCGGAGATCTCGAGCTGCCGATTCGCAGTCTAATGGACGTGTTGGAACTGGGTGACAGGAACGTCCTTAACCTTGCGCTCCGTTATCGACTTTACCACCGCCTTTACGGGAGCCAGTTTTCTGGTCTTCAGGATCTTAAGATCGCGGTCTTTGGCGCCGCTGAGCGCACGAGGGATACGGCGGCGATCAATCACGCCCGTCGGGTGGCCGGGAATAAATGGATAGCGGCACACCAACCTCGTCTCCATCAGGCCGCCGCCATCTATCTTGCCGCGATCGATCAGTCACTGGGGCAAACTGGCGCCCCTCGATCGGTCGCAGCTCCGAGGTACGACGAACCGCCTCTTGGCGCTGTCGGAACGTTCCGGGAAAGCGTACATACGAGCCGTCCGTATCTTGCCCTGTTTCAAATCCTGATCCTAATCTTTCTCATCGCAGCCTCGTGGTGGTTTGGCGCTGCCCGGCGGCAGAGATTGATTCTGGCAAAGACGGCTTCTGTGCCCTCGGTGGGCCACATCGCGGTCAACTCTCCGCCCGGGCCTGCTCGATAAGGACGCCTTCCTGATAGGCGCGGACGAGCTGGCAGAGCATTTCGATCTTCGCCTTCATCGTTTCGCCATCCTGGCTGTCGGCCATCGTTCGCGGCTGGGCATAGGAGCGGAGCGTCATGATCTTTGGCACGATGTCGGCGCCGGTCTGGATGGCCTCTTCGACCGACTCGAAGTGGTAATGCTCGGCGAGGGTGATCCGGTCCGGCGAGAGCACGAGCGTATAACCTTTGTCACCATACGCTTCCGAGAAGGCCCCATCGATGGTGACACAGTTGCCGCCCTTCTTGACCGGCTGCTCACCCTTCTCAATCTTTACGGGAACGTGACCGTTGACGATAAGACCCTCTTCGGGCACGCCGAATTCGCGCAGGATCCGGCGGCAGAAATCGGCGTCGTGGATGAGCTGAAAGTACGGATTCTTCGTTTCCACCCGCGTCGCGCTATCGGCCACGAAGTAGGTCTCGAACGTCGCCATCTTATCCTTGCCAAACAGCGGCGATCGCTCTCCCGCCCACAAATACCAGAGCCAATCGGCGTCGGCGTTGAGGGCGTCGGCGCCTTTTCGCACTGTCCGGTGGATCAGAGAACCGATCGAATCGAAGAGATCCCGCCCTTTCCGTTCTACCCCGTCCACCTTCATGGAAAGAAAACTGCCATCTGAGTCCACGGGCACACACGCGTGAAAGATAAGAACGTTGTGGCTACGCCGCGCGCTCCACATGGACCCTCGGGAAACCATGAAGAGCATCTGCTGCCAGAGCCGTGGGCTGGTGACGAACGACCGCCGGATCCGATCCATGCACGACTGCTCGTCCGACGAAAGCGCGTACGGGTCGGCCGGGTCGATTGTTGGGAGATACATGTCGAGCATCGGGTAGACCGTGCCATCGATCTCGACGGTTCCGGCCGCGTGATCGATGCGATGCAGCAAGTTGCGGTGTTCGTAATCCCAATCGGGATGCCGCCGACTGGTTTGCCCTTCGAGCTTGAACTGAATAATGGCCGCCGCTTTTTGCATTCGCGCCATCAGCACGTCGTCGCGCAGGCCTACCCCTTTAGTCTTGAAGTGCTCCGACGGGTCTTCACCATACACGGTGCGCGCCAGCTTTTCGAGCGGCGATGTGATGATGCCGTAACCTTCTTCAAGCTGTGAGAGCCGGCGATAACGGAGCGACATTCGCAGCGCCGTGGCGATGCAGGCCTCCTGACCGAGACATGCGCCCATCCAGTAGGTATCGTGGTTGCCCCACGTGATGGCGACCTTTGGCTGCCGCATCAGATAATCGATGACCTGGTCAATTCGAAGACCCCGGTCGCCCATGTCACCCGCGACGAAGATCTCGGAAACGGAAAGATTGCGGATGACGTGTGACGCGTCCCTCACCGCCGCGAAGTCCCGGTCTTCGGCGTCGAGCGACGAGACGATAGACTGAATATACGCCTCGCTCCGGGCCACGCACGGCTCATAGAGCAGTTCTTCGAAAAGCTCAGACATCTCCGGTGGAAAGGTCTGAACCACGCGGCCGTGACGATAATTGGCAGCCAGCTTTCGAATGACCTCGAACTGCCGGCGCAGGATGCAAAGCACCCATCTTCGCCGTTCTTCGATGGACGTAAATCGCTGCGATAAATGTTGGATTGCCTCGTGCGGGTAGTACAGGATGGCGAGGAAATCTCGCATCTCGCCTTCGTCCAGGCGATGGGCAAAGAGGGCCTCAACGAGCGGCCGAAGGCTGCCGGACGCGTTGTTGATGACGTGGCGCAATTTCTTGTAGTCGCCGTGAATATCGCTGATGACGTGGACCACGGGGCAGGGCAGCGAAAGTACGGCTTCCAGCGCGGCGATTTCCGCCAGGGCGGTGTTGGTGGTAGGAAACTGTGCAGCCAACGACTGGAGCGCCGTCAACTCCCAGCCGTCAAAATCGTGGGCCGATCGCTCAGGCCGATCCGACCTGGTCCTGCACGACCCGACTTCGTCGAGGAGTTCGCCCGGCATGTCGTCCTCCAATAAAGAAGGGGGCGAGAACTTGCGGCCTCGCCCCCTTAAACCATCAACCAGCGGCGGCTTCTTCGATCAGGTCGGCCAGTTTGGGAAGATCGGCGTCGCCATTCTTCAAATGCAGCCGCACGAACCTGAGACCGTGGTCGCTGAGGCATTGTTCGTCCCCCGCGGCCTGCGCTCCAATGAGCGTTCCGAACGAGTACTTTTGCCCGGGGATCTCCACGTCATGATGCGGCGTCGAGGTGATCTGGATGAACAGCCCCTTCGCCGGGCCGCCCTTGTGAAGCTGGCCGGTGGAATGAAGGAATCGAGGACCGTAACCCAGTGTCGTAGCGACCGTCTTGGCGTCTCGCACCACGGTTCGGGACTTCTGCAAGATGTCCCACTGATAGTCGTCCGGCCGAATATAGGCCATCATCGCAACGTAATCCCCGGCCTTCGCCTGCGCGAGGAATGACTTTAGATAACCGGATACACTGCCGCCCGGGTGGGATCCGGCCTGGTTCGCCGGAGCGTAGAGCAGTACGCCATCCTGCTCGGCAATCGCGCTGGCCTGCGGTAGCGATCCGGTCGTCTCGTAGGTCTGCAGCATCGCTTTAGTGTTATCCTTGCTCTCCTGGACGTTTGGCTCGTCGAAGGCGTCAATGCCCATGAGCGCGCCGGCGGCGCCGATCGCCATCTCCCAACGATAGAACTCCTCGCCGAGATCAATCGGATCTTCCATCAGGATTCGAATGACGGGGTGGCCGGCCGCTTCCAGAGCTTTGATACCCTTCTCGTTCGAGGAGTCGCCCGCGAGTTGGATATTGACGAAGATCCGGTCATCACCATAAACAGAAGGCGCTCCGAGCGGCTCTCCATCGACCGGGATCAGGCCTTTGCCTTCTTTGCCGGTGCTTTCGGCGATGAGCTGTTCCGCCCACGTGCCAAAGTAGGAAATGGCCCCGCTCGTGACCAGGGTAATCTTGTCGCGGCCGGCTTCGGCTGCTTCGGCGAATATGGCGCCGAGTGTGAGACCATAGTTATCGCTCACTGATAGCGTGGGCGAGCAGCTATACTGCATTCGGATCGCGCTTTCCAACATAGCACAAACGTCGACTCCCATCAGCGCCGCCGGAACCATGCCGAAATACGAAAGCGCCGAATAGCGTCCACCGATATCGGGAGGATTGAGCCAGGTATGCCGGAATCCCTCGTCCTTAGCTAATCGCTCCAGCGACGTTCCCGGGTCGGTGATGGCGACAAAATGACTGCCGGGCACAGGCCGATTCGTTGCTTCCAGCTTTGATCGGAAGTAGCGGTAGAAGCTGTTCGCCTCGATTGTGCCGCCGGATTTGCTCGAAACAATGAAGAGTGTCCTGTCGATTGGAATGTGACGCTCAACCGCCGCCACGGCGTCGGGATTCGTGCTGTCGAGGACGATCAGCTTGAGGAAGCCCCGGTTCTTTGCGAACGTACGCGTCAGCGCCTCCGGACAGAGGCTGCTGCCGCCCATCCCGAGCAGCACGGCGTGCGTAAAGCCGCTGCGCTTTGCATCGCTTGCAAACGAGTGGATCGCGCCATAATGTTCTAAAACCTTCTCAGCGACGTCGAGCCAGCCAAGCCGGTTCTTGATAACGCTCGCGTGGCGCTCATCGTGAGCTTTCCAGAGCGTGGGATCCTTTTCCCAATAGCGGCGTCCGAACGAGTCGGCCTGCATCGCTTTAATTCGATCGTCCACTTTCTCCTGCAGCCGCGGCGGAAGGACAGCCGTTTGCCGATCCATCAGATCACCCAGAACCTCTTCGCGCTTCACGGCAAGCGAATGGATCAACTTGTCCATCGCCTCCTCAAACTGCTTGACGCCCTCTCGTTCCAGGTTTTCGGTAACCGCGGCGAGATCGATCCCCACTTCTTCTAACGCCTTGAGCTGCTGCTTCGCTTCGGCAAGTCCTTCGCCGAGCGTCGAAGCAGCGATCCCATGGTCTCGGAACGCCGCGAAGGTGGCCGGTGGAACGGTGTCCACGGTGTCAGCGCCGATCAGCGCCTCTACGTAAACTACATCCCGATAATTCGGGTTTTTGGTGCTGGTGCTGGCCCAGAGTGGTCGCTGAACCCTCGCGCCCTTCGCCTTGAGCTTCTGGAACCGCTCGGCGCCAAAGGTCTCCTGGAAGAAGGCGTATGCAGATTTTGCGTTTGCGATCGCGATTTTGCCAAGCAGTGAGCTGAGTTTCTTCTTCTCGGCCTCGTCGGTTGACTCGGCGATCTTCTTCTCGAGCATCGCGTCGATGGCGGAGTCAATCCGGCTCACGAAAAAGCTCGCCACGGAATTGATGTTGGCGACCGAGAGGCCCTTCTTGTCGCGCTCTTCGAGGCCCGAAATGTAGGCTTCCATCACGGCCGCGTACTGCTTCTCCGAAAAAATGAGCGTGACGTTGATGTTCCTGCCTTCGGCGATCATCTGCCGGATGGCCGGAATTCCCTCTTTGGTGGCCGGGATCTTGACCATCAGGTTCGGGAGGTTCAGCAGCTCATGGAGCCGCCGAGCTTCCGCGATGGTTTTGTTGGTGTGGTGCGCCAGGTCCGCGGGGACTTCCAGACTCACAAAGCCGTCCCGCCCGCCAGTGGCGGCGTAGACCTGCCGCATGATCGCGGCGGCGGCCTTGATATCCTCCGTGACGAGCGTTTCATAAATCTGATCAAGCGATTTATCCTGATGAACGAGTGTCGCCAGTATCTCGTTATAATCATTGCTGCCGTCGATCGCCTTCTCAAATATCGCTGGATTTGAGGTGACGCCGAGCAGCCCATCCTCATCGATCATCCGCTGAAGCTCGCCAGAGGCGATCAGACCCTTGCGGATGTTATCGAACCAGATGCTCTGCCCGAATTGCGGAATTTCCTTAAGGTGACTCTCTGCCATCGATTTTCCCCCCGGGGGTTATTAAAGCTGGATGAACTGCAGGCAGCCCTGCTCGGGTCTGCCAGAAATCGGAGTAGCCTGCGAGAAATCGGAGTAGCGCGCGGCCAAACGAGTCTTATCTCCCAGTATTTGCTGTTCGCTGTCTTTTTCCTGCTAAAAAAGGGGGTCTGAGAACCATGTTTCACGCTTTTTTTTGTTTTGCATGGAATCCTGGCAGCGCCTACTGGATTTGTCACGATGCGACGCCGTGGATACTCCGCGGGTCAAGCCGCCGCCGAGTTGAATTTCGTGCCCGGAACCTGCCGGGAAAAAGAAACATCAGCGGCGCGAGGCTCGCTGATGTTCGATAAAGTATGAGTCTGATACCGCGGGGATGATGATTCGGGGAGGTTAGATCGAAGAGCGCGCGGCCGCTATGTTCGGAACCGGCGCCAGTTACCTGGCTGTCGTCTTTGTCGAGCCGCTTCATAAATGAGCGTCCCGAACATTTAAGATGCGATCATCGGGCCGCCCGGGCTGCTTGCAGCGCCTGGGGAGCGGCCGCAACGCTCTCCTTGTTCTTCACCATAAATAGTCAGGTGGAGTCATCGTAGGCTCCTCCATTCGCAGTCTACCGACTGCAAGCCTGGTAGCACCCGAACGTGCTCTTAACCCCATTATTACACAGTGATCCACAAAAGTCCTCTTCTCAGAAAAAAAAATTCGCGAGTTTTGACTCCGCGTCGTGTTGGTATTGAGAGAATACATCCCGGCTCAAGTCTACCGGTTCAGTTCCGAGGTCCTTCGCTGCTCCCTGAGCCGCCAATAATCGGGCCGACCAACAGCGGGGACATTCGCCATAGTTCACAATTCCGGTTGGCTTGCAACAAACTCGAAGCGTCGATGGCTTTAGCCGGGTCTATCATTAAAGTTAGCCCCGGGGAACCGCAGTCGAAGTCACATACTATAGAAACGGGAGAATCGTGGATGAGGAATGGATGCCTTGCGTCGTTCGTTGGTCGGTTGCGATTGAGTCGCTTTTCATTTTGCATCCTCTTCTCATTACTCCATTTGCCATTCTTTCCATCAGCCGCAAACGCGGTGTCCTTCTCGCCAGACGGTTCAAAGCTGGTCTTCTCGTGGCAGCCGACGCCGAAAGTAAACGAACTCTTTACCGCGAAGGTGGATGGAAGCGACTTTCAACTGCTCGCGGGAACCAGTGACGCGTTCTCGCCCGCATGGTCCCCCGATGGACGATACATCCTCTTCGCAGCCCGGCACGCAGCAGGTTCCGGGTCTGCCAAAGCGCCCGCAACGGCCTCCACCGGGTCTGCGGCAACTCACAGCCCGACCGCGGCGCCCGGGTCTGCAGCGGCGCCCGGGTCGACCGCGGCGCCCGCGGCGGCCGGTCTCGAGCTGTATGACACCGAATCGCAGCAGGTACGAACGCTGCAGCCCGGAGTCTTCTCACCGCTGATCTGGCGCCAGGATCATCTTCGTTTGGGCGGAGTTCTGCAGAAAGGAGGGCATTCCAATCTCTATCTCTATGATCTGCAGGGCGGAGGAACAATGATGGACATGTCACTGCCCGTCTCGTCGGTGCTCGATCACAACACTTCGATGGTGTGGGCGCCGGATACCGATCTGGTGGCGCTGGTGGGTGATTCCAACGTGTATATGGAAGAGCAGGGGGTGATTCATCCGATTTCAACCACCAGTGACGTGATAGGGCTGGGGTTGGCGTCCGGAGGCAAGGGTCTGATCTGGGCGCGCCGGGAACGCTACGGCAAAAATGTTTTCCTATCACTTTACCGGTTCGATCTATCGGCGCGGTCCGCGGCGAAACTCGCCTTTCCGGCGAAGGGAGCGGTGGTTCCCTCATCCCTTAACGGGCAGGCGGGAGCACCGGAGTACGTCGTTTTCTCCCCAAACGGCACACGCGTCGCCGAAGTCGCGACGGTGACGGTACCCCCTATTCAAAAAAAGGATGGGCCCTCGCTCTACCGCGCGGTGTACGTCTCCTGGTTGGATGGATCGGGAGCGCATCTCGTGGCGCAGACCCCTGATCCAACGCCCCTGCCGGCCGCGAAAGCGCCCCAAACGCCCGACCGGTTGATTCCAACGTGGTCGCCCAACAATCTCGACCTCGCCGTCCAGGAAATCGGCGCCACTCCCTCGGTCAAGGTATACCACCCGGATGGCAAGGTCTCCCGGATCGCTCCGCACGCCGGCTGAGAATCGTCTCGTTTCTCGGGATTGGGACGATCGCCGGGGGAAGATACTGGCGCCTGGTGAGACCAACCCGCGGTTTCTGATACAGTTTGCGATGGTTTTGAGGCGGTAAACGCCGTATTTGCAGTCGTAATCACGCAATTTGAGACTAATCGGGCGGCTGCGAACATGGATTTTGTGCTCGCGCAGGCGAGAATGAGACGGTTTGAGACGGTTTTTTCGTTCTGACCGCCGGCGGGCCCCGCGCTCGCCCCCTGACCCCCGATAACGGGGGGACTGTTTGGCTGGCGCTGCGATGGCCCCGCGCTTGCCCCCTGACCCCCGATAACGGGGGGACTGTTTGGCTGTCGCCGCGCTCGCCCCCTAACCCCCGATAACGGGGGGACTGTTTGACTTTCGCCGCGATGGCCCCGCGCTTGCCCCCTGACCCCCGATAACGGGGGGACTGTTTGGCTGTCGCCGCGATGGCCCCGCGCTTGCCCCCTGACCCCCGATAACGGGGGAACTGTGCCCTGGCTCCCGTTCTGCGCCGCTTGCCACCCTGCCTTCGAGTTACGATAACGGCCGGTATCCGCGGCGCAGGCGGTGACGCCTGCGCTGCAGTCCTGCGCCACCCGGTCTTCGGAAGGGCTGTTAATATCGAATTCGGTTGTAGAGGCCTCCCTAATCCTAGAGCGGGAGGCGCCCGCTTTCGGGAGTTGGTGGAAGTTGATTGTTTGAAGAATGTTTGGTCGCGGCGCGTGACGCTGGCACGGGGCGCCTGCAGCGGCGGTCCGAACACGACAGCAGCATGATGATTCTTCGGCCGCGATTTCCAACCGGTCGCACCGCTCCGCCACCCGCGCCACGGCCGAAGCAAATTCCTGGCTCTCAATGGAACGCTCGATCTATTGCTGAGGCGCCATCAGGCGCCGGGCAAGTGATTTATTGCGCGTTTGCTATGCGGCGAGTTCCCGAAAAAATGACAGGGTCCCACAGCGTCTGTTACCCTTCTCGCGGGTTCACTGTTGGAACTATTTCATAACGTCTGGAACTGGCGGTACTTCCCCGGCTCGATTCAAGGGGATGACATCCCATGTTCGTCCCCACATTCCCGCATTCCTATGGTCTCGCGGGATCCGCAGTTCTTCGTTTCACTCGCCGCAGTCTCACCGCTCCGCTTCTTGTTTTGATTGTTCTCTTCGCTCTCTCCGCTCCCGCCCATGCTCGGTACGATGGGAGCGAACGGGATTATAACAGCGACGACCGGGTCACGAGCGCAAGCTCGGGACTGGGCGGGCTGCCCACGGCGACCGGGCTGGGTTATGACGCCTCGGGGAACCTTACCTCGCTGAATGGCAGCATGCTCAGTTATGACCCGCTTGGTCAGATGAGCAGCGATGGGGCCGTCAGCTTCACTACGACTTCACCGGCCGGAGGGTCAGCAAAACCGCCAATGGAACCACGACTTATTACCTGTATGATGGCGATCTGCTGATCGCGGAACTGAACAGCGCCGGGCAGATTCAGACGGCGTATGCGTGGGGACCGCAGGGGCTGATTTCTGACCGGGTGAACATGACCGGGACACCCCAGAGCCGGTATTACTTCTTCGACGCGACGGGCAGCACCCGCAATCTGGTGGATGACGGTGGAAGCGTTGTCGGCGGGGCGTCTTACACCGCGTGGGGCAGCGTTTACTACGGCGTTACCAACACCCCGATGGCGTGGCAGGGCCGGTGGGGCGTTTACACCGACAGTGAGACCGGCTTAAGCCTCTGCGGCGCACGGTGTTATGCGCCGAGCCTTGGCCGGTTCATCAGCCGGTTCCCCGCCGGGTTCATGTTTGGCGCCCACCGCTGCGTCTACTGTGGTGTGGGCCGGCGATGTTCTGCAAATCCCCCCAATTTGGCGCCATCGATCGCCACGGCGCCGGTGTCGCCAGCAATAAGCGCTGTCGTTGGTTACCGGGTGGCGCGGAGGAACGGGGGTTGGGGTAAAATAATCATTTGGGGAACAGGCATTCACACGGACGTGTCCTCGACGAACGTAGCCGGCACTGGGAATCTACGCGGGTCGAGATAACGGCCCCTGGACATCGGAGGTCGCGCGGCTCGTTCGGTCTTCGTCGCGATCCGTCGTGGAATCTTGCGCGCCGGGGCGGTTATGGGGCATGATGGGAGTGACGCATCGCCTGGTCGCGTGCATGTTTTGCGCTGGCAGTCCATAATCGATCGTGTAAGCCGATGGTGAATGACCGCTGAATTGGAGGAGGCGCCTGATGGTTTTAGAGACACCTAACGGAAAAACGAAGCCCGTGAGTGAGCCTCGATCATCCACTCACCGCCGGATTGGCGTTCCGGAGCTTGCCGGTGTATGCGCCTACGAAGAGGCGGCGCGTCCGGGACTCGGTGTTGATGAGAACGTCGCTCTCTTGAAGCGGTACAACTGGGTGGAGTGCCGGCTTACGGACCTGGCCCTGACGCGTCTCACGGCGACTCCTGAATGGGAAGTGAAGGACGGGCTCAGCCTGCATTGCTGGCTGGACGCCGAGCATGCGAAGTGGCTCCAGGATCGGGTCGCGGAGCTGCGCCATCCTCCCCACAATTTTCACGTGCCTCCGGATGCGGCGCTGGACGCATTTCTTCAGGAGGCGCTCCGGTCGGAGGGAACGGTGGAGCTACTTGCTGCGCTCTACGCGGTGATAAAGCCGGCGCTGCTCGACGCCTATCGTACGCACCGCGAAAGAACTAATCCGCTCGTCGATCAACCAACCTCCCGCTTTCTTCGATTTATCATCCAGGAAGAGGAAGAGATGATCGCCTGGGGCCGCACAGCTCTCGAAGCGCTCATGATTGACGACGCCGCACGCGAGGTCGCACGCAAATGGGAAGCGCATCTTCGGGCCTATCTCGAGGCGGCGGGTGGAATCACAGGATTGGACGGAGGACGGAGGACGGAGGACGGAGGACGAAGGACCGAGGACGAAGTACGGATGAAAGGGGACGAGGGGCGGAGGACGGAGGAAGAGGATGGGGGGCGCGGGGCGCGGGGCGTGGGATCATCCATTCTTCCTACGCCGCGAGCTGTTTCGCCGCTTGCGCCGGACTTTACGCCGCGCCGTGACAGCCGGTTTGAGAGCTTCAACTACAACTTTCCGCCGCACTGGGTTTATGCCCAGGAGGACCGGCCTGCCAGGGAACGCATGCTGGCGCTCGTGTGCAAACGGCTGTTAGAGATGGACGTTCCGGAGATGATGGCTGCGATTATCTGGCGTGCCAGGGATGAGGCGCTCAAAGCCGGCAAACCGCTGCCGTGGGGATACACCGCTGAGATGACCCGGCAGGTCTGGGATGAGGCGCGGCACAGCATGATGGGCGAGGCTTGGCTGGTGAACCGGGGCGTAGACTTTACCCGGGTCCCACTCAATATCGGCTTCTCGTTGGGCCTCAACCGGCTGGCGACGGCGCGTGAGGCGCACGCCGCGCTTTATTGGATTGAGCAGGGGCTGATGCCGAAGAGCACCGGGAAGGCGTATGAATGGCGGACGGCCCGGGAGTCGGGGGATCCACTCGCAACGCTCTATATGGATTATGATTGGGCGGATGAAGTGCTGCACGTTCACATTGGGCACTGGCTGGTCGAGGAGCTCGGGTCGCGAGAAGAGGCGGAACGGATCGGCAGCGAAGCTTTCGCCCGGGTAATGGCGATTCGCCGGCAGCGGGGTCTCGAAGGCGCCGCCGAGACCGAGCAGCGCGAATGGTGGTCGGACTTCTGTGAGGACGTGCTTGGCTTTACACCCGAGCCGCTGGCGCCTGAGCTCTACGAGACTCCGGACCAGGACGCTCCCTGGCTTAAGAATGCATGAAATGGCCCTCTGGGCATTGAACATAAGGCAGGGCACCCAATGGAGCACGCTGCTCGCGCCAACGTCCTGATGGTGGACGATCGTCCGGAAAACCTGCTTACGCTGGATGCTGTGCTTCGCGACGAAGGTTATCACCTGATCCCGGCTGGATCCGGCCAGGACGCGCTCCGGCAGGTGCTCGCGATAGATTTTGCAGTCATTCTCCTTGACGTCCGGATGCCGGAGATGGATGGTTATGAAACGGCGTCATTGATTCGCTCGCTTGCTCGTTCCAGGCACACACCCATCGTTTTTCTAACGGGCCTGGATCGAAGCGAGACCGATCTGGCTCGTGGTTACGCTGTGGGCGCTGTCGACTACCTCACCAAACCGTTCTTACCCGAAGTTCTCAAGGCAAAGGTAGCAGCCTTTGTGGAGATGTGGCGAAAGACGAACGAACTCAGTGACGAGGTCGCTCGCCGGCAGCGGGCCGAACAGGAAATCCGTGCGCTCAACGAAGATCTGGAACACCGCATTTTGCTGAGGACCAGTGAACTCGTAAAGATGAATCTGGACCTGGCGAACGAGATTACCGCGCGCCGTCAGGCCGAGACCTTGCGAGATGATCTCACCCACATGCTCATCCACGATTTGCGTACACCTCTTACCTCGGTGCTCACCGGCCTGCAAACACTCCGAGTGATGTCTGATCTCCCCGAAGATGAGCGGGAGGTCCTCACGATTGCAACCGAGGGCGCCGAAACTCTGCTCGGTATGATCAACGATTTGCTGGAAGTTGCTCGCCTGGAATCGGGCGCCGTAGAGTTGGATCGGGAGCAAATCGATGGCCGCGACCTGGCAGAGCGGGCGGCGCGTCAAGTTGCGTCGCTCGTTGAGGACAAAAAGCTTAGCCTGACTATCGAAATTCCCGATAACCCTATTAGTTTCCAGGGAGATGAAGAAAAGCTGCGACGGACGCTCATCAACCTGCTGGGCAACGCCATCCGACACACGCCGCCGGATGGCTCAATTCGATTGGAGATAAGTTCGAGTGATTCAGGCTGCATTAGCTTCCGTGTGCAGGATACCGGCGAAGGGATTCCCCGCGAAGCGTTCGAGCAAATCTTCGAAAAGTTTGGCCAGGTGGGCGGCCACGGCGGCCCGATGTCGACCGGCCTGGGCCTGACCTTCTGTAAGATGGTTGTTGAGGCGCACGGAGGACGAATCTGGGTCGAAAGTCAACCGGGAACCGGGAGCACATTCTACTTCACGATACCAGTGGAGCACGATGGGGAGGGGAATGAGTAAGCGCAGCATGGGTATGTCAAACGTAGAACATGCCGTGATTCTAGCGGCGGGACGGGGCAAGCGGCTGCGGCAGCCGGATCCTTCGGTGCAGCTTGACCCCGCGGTTGAGGCTGTTGTTAGGCAGGGCTTCAAGGCGCTCGTGCCGATCCACGGTCGGGCGTTTATGGATTATATTGTGGAGCGTTTGATGGAGGCGGGAATCCACCGCGTCTGTTTGATTGTGGCGCCCGACGCCGATCCGCTCATCCGCTATGTCTCGGGTTTATCGGAGCGATTCCCGGGCCTGAGCGCGCAATACGTTGTTCAGCCGGAACCGCTCGGCACTGCGCACGCCCTGCTCTTCGCGCGGCCCGTGACCGGCGACCGCGATTTCCTGATACTCAATAGCGATGATCTGTATCCTGTGAATGCCCTGCATGTCGCGGTTGAGCCTGAATCGGGTACGAGTTGCGCCGTCGGGTTCGAGCAGGACGCGCTCATCCGGGGCAGCAACTTCGACGAGGCCCGAGTCTCAGCGCTGGGAATCTTAGCGGCCCGCCGGGATGCCCCCGACCTTTTAGAATGTGTCGTGGAAAAGCCTGAGCGGCCCGAGGAGTATCGCCGGGACGGGCGACTCTGGGTCACCATGAATCTCTGGCGCTTCACACCGGCGATTTATGACTGCTGCGAATCGATCCCACTCAGCTCCCGCGGAGAGTACGAGCTTCCGGCGGCTGTCCAGGCGCTCATTGACACCGGGACTCCGGTGCGCTTACTCCGGTGCGCCGAGGGGGTTCTCGATCTCACTTCACGCGCCGATATCAAGCGGCTCGAGGAGCTTCTGAGATCGTGAGATTGCGATACTCTCTCTGTAATGGTTCGGGTGAATTGACGGCCAATCACGATGGTTGACGAGACGCGGGATGTACCGCTCCCTCATCTTGACCTTGATCTGACCATCAGCATCGTGACCTGGAACAGCCATGCCGACATTGGGGCTTGCCTGGGTGCGATAACGCCGGCCGCGGGCTCGCTCACTCACCACGTCACGGTCGTTGATAATGACTCGCAAGATGCCACCGTCGCCATAGTCCAGGAGGGATATTCCGACGTAACCATCATTAGAAACGACCATAATGCGGGATTTGGCGCCGCGCATAACCGGGCGATGCGCGCCGGTGTGGGTCGGCGCCACCTTATCCTGAACGCGGATACCTTACCTCTACCGGGCTCGCTGGAGATACTCTCGCGTTTTTTTGACGAGACTCCGAATACGGCCTTCGTAGGACCCAAGATCCTTACGAAACGGGGCAGCGTCTACCCCTCATGTCGGTCGTTTCCCACGCCAGGCGCGCTTGTTTTTCGCAATAGGTTTCTCAGCGCTCTCTTCCCCAACAATCCCTACACGAGAGAATACCTTATGGGCGGTCAGAGCCACGATCGGGTCATGCGAGCCGGATGGCTATCGGGATCCGTATTGATGGTCTCGCGACCGGCGCTGGAGGAGATCGGGCTGCTCGACGAGCGATTTTTCATGTATTGCGAAGATATGGACTGGTGCAGGCGAGCGCACGACCGGGGCTGGGGCGTCTTCTATCAGCCGGCTGCGTCTGTTATCCATATTCACGCCAGGAGCACCGATCAGCGCATTCCGGCAATGATCATCGAGCACCATCGCAGTATGTGGAAGTATTTTTGTAAGCACGAGCGCGACCGGCGGCCGGTGGTATGGGCGATTGGTCTTGCCATGGTTCTAAGCATCCGCGCCGGCGCCCTTCTCGTCCTTCATGGCCTGAAACGGCTGCGTGAGCGGCTCCTCGGTGAGCAGCGCGTCAATCCGGGGTAAAAGGACCTTCAAGAGATCAGATTCACGCTCGCGTTATCGGGCGTCGGATCGCTGCAACTCATAGCTTCGTCAGGAATTAGCCAATATATGCTGGTTATGGATACGCCGCCCCCGGTAGTGGAAGGCGCGCTGGATTTTACGTCGGAACGATTCTTGTTCGCCTGCCAGTCGGAAATTTCCGAGGAAGGGCAATACTCCGAGCAATGGCTGGTCGTGACCGACCGAGCTATCTATCACGTGGCGGCGAGCGGTCTGATCGGCACGGTGGCTGCCCGGATTCCACTGGGGGAAGCGCGCGAGGCTCGCATCCGTATCGGAAGCGGCTCCGGACACCTGGTCCTGGAACTCGCCGGCGGCGCTTCTGAGCGATTCATGCGCTTCGCGACCGGTGAGACGCGGTATTTTGGCAAGGCGTCCGGAATGCTCAACGCCGTGCTTCGGGGTGAGCCGATACGTCGGAGTGACGTCGATGCGCGGGAGCTTGGACTCTGCGCCAAATGCGGCCAACCGCTTCTGGCCGGCGCGAATATCTGCCCTCGCTGCTTTCGGGGCAGCCGGGTGCTCTGGCGGCTGCTCCGTAGCACTCGACCGTATGCCCTGGCGCTCACGATCATCAGCCTCATCTCCCTCGTTTCCACAGCGATGAGCCTGGCGCCGCCCTATCTCACCAAGATCCTGATCGACCAGGTCTTCGGTAAACGCCGGTTCAATATTCTCGGTGAGATTGTGGCCGCGCTCGCGGGAATCCAGGTCGTTTCCATGGGGCTTGGCATGTGGGCCGGCCGGCTGCGAGTGTTTCTGGCCAATCGGCTGGCCTTTGATGGTCGCAATAATGTGCTGAGCGCGCTGCAGCGGCTCCCACTCGCCTTCTTCGAGCGGCATCAAATCGGGGTCATCACGTCCCGTGTCATTAAAGACTCGGACGCCGTCTTTGATTTCTGGGTGGAGCAGAGCGATCAGATTGTGGAGAACGTGCTGCTTGTTCTCGGCGTGGGCGGGATGCTCTTCTTCATGAATTGGCGTCTCGCTCTCCTGGTGCTGATTCCATTCCCGTTCATTCTGGGGACGGCGACGCTGATCCGGCGGAAGCTGGAATGGCGCTGGGGCCGGCTCTGGGACAAATGGAACAGCCTTTACGGCACGATTGGTGATTCCCTCTCCGGCATCCGGGTTGTAAAGGCATTTGCCCAGGAGCGGCTGCAAACCAAAATGCTTAAGAATCACAGCCGGGAAGTGTACCTGGCCGACGTTGAGACGCACGGGCTCTGGAATGTCTACATGCCATTCCTCCAGTTTCTCATTGGAGCGGGGGCTCTCCTCGTCTGGTTCGTCGGCGGCAATCTGGTGGAGCGGGGCGAAACAACGCTCGGGGTTTTGATTGCATTCATCAGCTATATGGCGATGTTCTATACGCCCATTCGTCAAATGAGCCGGTTGGCCGACACGCTTCCGCGCACGCTCACGGCGATCGAGCGCGTTTTTGACCTGGTCGATAGCGCTCCCGAAACGTATGAGCCGGAAAACGCAGTAGCCATGGCCGATCCGCGGGGTGAAGTGGAGCTGCGGCACGTTACGTTCGGCTATGAGCCTCATCATCCCGTACTGAGAGATATCAACCTGCGCGTGCGCCCGGGAGAAAGCATTGGTCTCGTTGGACACAGCGGGGCGGGCAAATCGACGCTCGTTAAGCTGCTGGGTCGCTTTTATACGGTTACCGAAGGCCAGATACTCCTGGACGGAGTAGATATCCGCCAGATCCCACTCGGCGACCTGCGCGCGCATATTGGTTACGTTGAACAGGATCCATTTCTCTTCTCCGGGACGATTGCGAGCAATATCTCCTTCAGCCGGCCGGACGCCAGTCGTGAGGAGATCGTGGCCGCGTCGATGGCAGCCAATGCGCATGAGTTCATCGTGCGGCTTCCGGATGGGTACGATACGCAGGTGGGCGAGCGAGGCCAGAGGCTTTCCGGGGGCGAACGGCAGCGTCTTTCGATCGCCCGGGCGATCCTTCACAATCCACGCATCTTGATCCTTGACGAGCCTACGTCGGCGGTGGACCTCCAGACTGAACGGAAGATTCAGAGCGCCCTGGCACGCCTCTCGGAGGGGCGAACCACTTTCGCGATTGCGCATCGATTGTCGACGCTTCGAAACTGCGATCGACTCGTCGTGCTTGACCGCGGCAGGCAGGTCGAGGTTGGATCGCATGACGAGCTCGCGGCGAAAGACGGCGCCTACGCCAATCTCGTGCGCATTCACTCAGATGTCTCTCGCCTTGTGGCTGTGAGTTCTTAGAAAGGCTCTCTTCTTTCCAAAGACGCCGGCTCTCTTTTTGCCGTGCGCCAATGGCTGCCGCTTTATAATCCGCCGCGTGCCACCCGGCCGCGCGGTTTACCTCTCTCGAACATGGGTAGCCTATCACTGGCGCTAAGAGCGCAAGCTAGCGGCCATGCTGTTGAATGGCCCGGCATCAGTTTTACTATGGAAGCGGGGAGGATCCCAATGGAAGCGACGAGGCCGGCAGACCGGCTTTTTGATTATGATGTAGTGGACGCGAAGGGGCACAAGATTGGATCAGTCAACAATGTCTGGATCGATAAGGAAACCGGCGCCCCCATGTTTCTTGGAGCGCAGGCGGGCTGGCTCGTCTCGCATACCTTTGTGCTGCCCGCCGAAAAAGCGGCCATCGACGACGGGGCTCGGATGATCCGGCTCCCCTATGACGAGGAATTGGTCAAGCATGCGCCGGCTCTAAGCAAAGGTGATCTTCTCACCGATGATGATCAGCAGCGGATATTCAATTACTATGGCACAGCGCCCGTAGTGACCGGGACAGCGCCGGCCGCTGGAGCGGCGGCCGCCGAAGCAGGCGCCGAGCGAGCAGCGGCTAATGCGCGGAACAGCGCGGCGGCGGCGCGTTCTGCCGAAGTCGATCGGTCAGCGCAGGTCGATCGGCGGCCTATAGAAGCAGTGGATACTGGCCCGGCGTCAAGCCAGGTGATGGGCGAGGTGGCTGGTGACTTGCGAATCCGCAAGGTCGTGCGGCGTGAGCGAATCTATGTGCCTGTCGACGTTGACAGAGAGTACGTGGAAGTGGCGCCGGCGGCCGGCGCAGATGCGAATGCAGGAGCGTCAGGAACCGTGGCGCCGGCGGGGGTTGGTATTCCGCCGCCACCACCGCCACCGCAGGTGGAGACGTCGGCCCAGACGAACGCAAATGAGACTGCCCGAAATGTTGACCCTGACGCGAGGCGATCGGAGAACCCGCGCTCGATCTGAACATCCGGTCCCAAACGTTAAAGTGAATTCCAGCTCCAGAATCCCTCGCGCCGGCCACGGCGTGGGGGATTCTCTATGAGAGGGAGCGATAGTGAACCTTGAGCTTTCGGCCTACCGCGACACGTGGAGCGATGATGATCCGAACGCGAACTTCAAGGCTGAAGTGGCAAGCTACACGCTCGCCGATCCATTATCC
>DASRZA010000250.1:0-8916 GCA_035686845.1 Armatimonadota bacterium
TGAAATTGAGCACAGAATCATAGTCATGGTGGATGAGTGCGGTTTCTATCCGCTGCCGAGCATTCTCAAGACTTATGCTCCTCGGGCTCATACACCGGTGCTGCGAGTAAAACAGAGCCGGGACCATCTCTCCATGATGGGTGGAGTGACCATCACCGGACAGCTTTTCACGCTGACCCGTGAAGAAGCTCTCAATAGCGGCCATAGCATTCTGTTTCTCAGGCATTTGCTGCGGGAGATCGGCCATAAACTTTTGATCGTCTGGGATGGCTCTCCTATTCATCGAGGTGAAGCAGTCAGAAAGTTTCTGGCGGAAGGTGGCAGTCCGATGATCCATTTAGAGCAGTTCCCAGGATATGCTCCTGATTTGAATCCTCAGGAGGGGGTCTGGCGCCATCTCAAGGCCCACGAACTGGGGAACGTCGCCTGTGCCGATCTGTATCATCTCAGCCTCGAACTTCGCCGGGCGGTCAGACGCTCGCGAAATAAGCCGGGCATAATTCGAGCGTGCTTTCTGGAAGCAGGTCTTTCTGCCTGAAACACTCAGTTAACCTATTTATGCAACGCTCAGTAAGAGTACCTGTCCCAGCAATCGGGGTGGGGGACGGTGAAGCGGATGAACCGGCCATTCGCATCTTCACTGGTGTCGAACGGCTGCGAGAGCGACCTTCCGCCATGAACGTCCAGCGATCACCACGCGGTGTGGCCGTATGCGATCCTGCGCTCACGGCCAGCGGCGTCCAACGCGAACTCAAGATCACGAAGGGGGGTTTTCACGCCTCCATGTCGGGATGGAAGTCCTCGTCCAACGCGAACTCAAGATCACGAAGGGAGCGGTTGTCCGGAAGCCGCTCGTTCGCGCAGCCGTTCTCGTGGGTTCTTACCAATCCATTCCGGAAGCTGCCAGCCGCAATGCGTCCGTATCAACGAGAATGCTCGGCATCGGCTATGCAGTCTCCAGATAACGATCCGACTGCTCCAGTTCTTCATCAAGCGAGGTGATGTCGCCTATGTCGTCTATGGTCGCCCCCTGGGTGACCTCCACACCGCTGCCCTTCGCATGGAGACCAAAACACTGGGCCTCGATGCCTCGGAAATCCTCGCTCTGGAGAACATACAATTCGCGGAGCAAGAAGAGATTATGAGTGGCAATGAAGACCTGAACCCCACTTTGGGCTACGCTTAAAATGGTACGGGCGACCAATTTCAACAGCTTCGGATTGAGGTTGGCATTCGGCTCGTCCCAGAATAGATATCCCTTGTCCAGTAGCGAACCAGTAGCTATGAGGCGTGCGATCATCGCGAGTTTCCGAAGCCCTTCCGCTACCAGGTGAATCTCAAACCGGCCGGTCTTCGTCCGGAGATAAAATCGTCCCGAGGGATCCTCTTCAACCCAGCCGCCCATCGCTTCTTCTATCGGCCCAATCAGCTCTCGGATCCTCGCTTCACGCGCGCCTCTCGCGAGAGGCGCCTCCAGAAGCAGTGCGGTGTCTCTCCAGGTCTCTTCGAACTGCAGGTGAGTTGAGTCGTACAGAGCGACGAACCCCGGCGAAATCGTGAGCAGTTCGCGGGTCGGTAGATAAATCGGGACCTCTTCAGACCACTCCGATGGCATCTGGTCGATCGTCACCTCGCTCCTACTCGAAGTGTTGAACGAGAAACTCACATCTAGCCTACTCCCGGGAAAAAGGCTTGGCCTTCTCCCAGCGAAGTGGCTTTCGACCTCGCACCGGTTTCGTCCCGCCTGTCTGCGTGCCAATCGGCCGATTTCGTCCGGCTTGAACACCCCTCGCAGTTTGCTGGCGATTGCAATTTGCAAATACCCCTTGGTTGGATTGGCCGCTCCCGTGTCCCTTGACCCGCGCGCGCTGACGGCCAGAATGCAGTAAGCCGCCTTGAGCACGTGCGTCTTGCCGAGTCCATTCTCGCCAACGATGACATTGAGGTTTTTGCCGAAGTTGAACGTAGCGCCAGGAAAGACGGTGAAGTTCTTAAGATGTAGCGATTTAAGCATCAACAGTCTCCGGACTACGCGAACATTTTACGCTCGGGCGCGGCGGCGGACTGGAACCCGAGGCGCCTCGTAACCGCTATATTGTGGGCAAGGCCGCCTTCAATCCTGACCTGCCCCCGGGAGACAGTCCCCGCATCGCCGAATCGGTCCTCGCGCCGGCCCCGCTACTCGAACTATTATCGACAAGACTGGAGTTCGGCCCCGGCGCCGCGCCAGCATCGGACCAGAGTTCCGCCACTCTTCTCGCCCGGCTGGCCGCCGCACCGCAGCGGTAGAGTGAGCGAGCTTCGGCCATGATCGCGTCCTGAATGGACAGGACGAACATAGCCCGGCGCTTTAGCGCCGCGGTGGAGCATTAGAAGCTCGGCCGCCCCTCCGGCACTACACGGCCGGGCATTACTCTGGCTTGACTCATCCTTCATCCTTCCGAGGTCCTCCGTCCGCGCCTCACTTCGCATACATCTCTATCTCGCTGACCTGCGCCGCGTTCGGATACGCCGGGTTGGCGGAAGCGAATATGATCAAACGGAAACGGTCCGCCGTCATGGGACGAATGCGTGTCTCGTAGTTGTGCCAGCCGGCGTAGTCCTTTACGTTGAAGACTACCCGGTCTTTGCCCTGCGAACGGAGGATGCCCTCAAATCGAGTAGGATGGCCGGCCGGATCGGCGAACCGGATTACAATTCTTCCAATCTTTGCCGGATGCGGCAGCGTCACCTGGATCCAGTGCGGATGCGGCGTTTCCAGCGAAGAATGCCACCGGTTCGAGAAATCAGCCGGTGTGGCGATGATCCCATCGATTGCTTTTGCCGTGCAGCCCGGTTCCTGCGCGTACTCGCTATCCGAGGCGGCGACAGCGCCCTTACTCGCCAGCGCCAGGTCATCCGGGCCAACGGCCGCCGCCCTGCTCACTCCCGGCGGCGCTACGTCCGGATAGCATGTGAAAACCTGGTCATCGACCTGCCAGTACGGCATGTATTGATGCGCAGCGTCGCCGGCGATACTGAAATGTAGTGGCTGTCCTTTAATCGGCTGGAGGCTCTTCACAAGATCCGCCGGCCGCATCGACAGCCGCGCTCCCTTATGCTCATCCATCGGCCCCGTGACCGCCATCAAGATCGGTCCATATTCTAACGCATAGCAATCCTGGCCATCCGGGTCGGCGCCTGTGTACGGCGTCAGCCGGAACGCCATCGGCAGTGTGAATGAGATGCTGTCACCATTCCTCCAGATCCGATTGAGTACGACGTAACGTCCCGGCTTGCCGGTCGCGTAGAGCGCGCCGTTAACCCGAATCGGCATAGCGTGCGCCGCCCATCCCGGAACGCGAATCCGGATACGCGAGCGGATAGGCCGGGTCATAGATAGATGTATCGCCACATCCGGCTTAAACGGAAACTGCGTGACCATCTTCGCGGTCATCGGCGACCCGTCCTGCCGCCAGGAAATCGTGGCAGCGGAGAACAGATCGACGTACAGGCCATCTCTCGCTTTTGAGAAGATATATTCGGGCAGTGAGCCAATCAGTCGTGTCCCCTGGCCTTCGCAGCAGGTGTTTTTAGCCGTCGCCGGATCCTTGTGGCCCACCAGATTCGCGTGGTACCGGATTCCTTTCGATCCCGATTGGTTGGCGAGCGCCACGTTGTAGATCGACTTCTCAATTTCGTCCACGTACTTCACCTGATCCGGGTACAGCAGGTGAAAACGCTGGTTATAACGCACCCAGAAAACGCTTCCGCAGAACTCTCCCGTTTGACGGTGAAGATAATAGGATCGGGGCGGATATGAACCGCCCTCACAGATGGCGATGCTCCCGCCAACGTGCTCCCATTCGTCGTGAAAAAGATCCCAGCCGCCCACCGACGCGTCGAGATAACGTCGTGAGCCGGTGGCCCGGTATAAATCGAGATATGGCTCAAGTGATGTAATCAGATAGCAGTGAGGGTGATCGTATGGGTACTGCCAGATGGCCCGGTCCTCATGATGAGAAAGTTCGTCCAGCCAGTAGTTCTCCTGAAAGTAGCGCTGCACCACCTGCAGGTCTTCCGGCTTCCCGACGGGCGTAAAATACATTCGCGTGTTTGCGATCATTCCCTGAACTCCCTGGCCTGCGCGGCGCAGCAGTTCCGGGAGGTACGGGCAATGATCAAACCAATCATAGTACCCGCGCAAGAGTTGAAATGCCTTCGGATTACCTCCGTAGCCGGCCGCGACCAATCCCCGGGTCAACCACGACCGGGTGTAGGCCGCCCGTTCGCTGTAGAAGATGGTGTTTTCCGGGTAGGCCATGATATTTCCGTCCCGCTCACGGCACTCCGCGATTCCATCCACCAACTGGTTCATCCGGGACCGCAGCTCGGGACTATCCATCCAGCGCAGCGTGTTGCCCGCGCCCATCAGAAAACGTCCGGCGCTCGAACCCGGAAGATCTTCATCCCAGAAGCTGTCGGGAGGCCGCAGTCCCGCTGGGCTCGGCTTCCCCGCCCGGTCCCGAAACTGACGCAGCATCTCATCCACGGTAAACGAATGGAGAAGATACCCGATGTTATTCTGCATGGCGGTCTTGAATAGCCCATCGCCCAATTGCACCCCGGTCAAGGGCCGGTTCGCCTTGTACGCGACCGGTTTCCACTGGCTCACAGGAATCACGTTGCCCGGATTATCCGTCACAACCTCTTCACCCTGCGGCCGAGGCGGCCGCGTTGGCCCGTCCCTCCCGAGATCTCCTTTGACCGAATCCGCGGCTGGCCGGCCCACCGCGACATCCTTTCCGCCGGACAACACGTCTATCTTCGTAAAGCAGAGCTCTTGCTGTCTCAGGCGGGTCGCTGTTACGCGCACAAACCGTCCCCGGATTCCGACAGCGGGAAACACCCCAACTTTATCGCCGGGATCGGGATAATCCTTCGACGTATAATCGGCAATCGTCACCGCAGTTTTGAAGAGTGGATCATCTGACGCCTGGATACGAAACCGGACGGGAAAGCCCTGAGAATGCGCTCCCCAATCGAGCTGGGGCAGCAGTTTGACGGAGTCAATCCTGAAGGAACGGCCCAGGTCGATCTGAACCCAACGCGTCTCATCATCCGATTTCGCGCTGGATTGGTAACCCACTGGCGTCAACCGGGCCACCCGCTCTACGCCCATCGGCCCATCCGGTGGCGCGGCCCGACTCACCGACCCGGGAAGCGCGCCCAATAGCATCAGAGCGAGAACCATCAAAACCTTCATGTGGACCCAATACCTGCGGCGCAAAACCATGACAGCCTCCGTGAGAATGCCGCGAGGCGCGGACGGAGGACGGAGGACAGATGAGAGGGCGCGTGGCGCGAAGCGCCGGGCGCGGGGCGCGGTGTGCGAGGCACGGGAGCGTTTTTGATTCATCCTTCATCCCTCATCCCTCATCCTTCGTCCTGGTGGCGGAAACTTGGCGCCGCGGCTACAATCAATCAATAATATCAGCCCCTGCTGCTCGAAAGGTTCAATCATGAGTTCTGCGCCAGTCCTGCTTGATGATTCCGCTATGAAGCGGTTCATTACCGATGGCTATATCGTTCTGAAACCCCAAATGCCCGAGGGATTGAACGAACAGGTCTATGAGCGGCTCGAAAAGGTGATCGTCGGTCGCGGCAACCCCGAAAACAACATTCTACCCTGGGTTCCGGAGCTGCGGCAGGTATTGGACCACCCGGTGGTGGATGGCGCGCTGCGCAGCATTCTTGGCGCCGATTACTATCTGCATCTCCACCGGCACGTTCATGACAACCGGCCCGGCAGTAAAGGTCAGAAACTGCACAAGGACAGTCTTTACAACAGCCGTTTCGCCGTGGACGATACTCGGCGCCATCATCGAACTCGATGGGTGATGCTCTTTTACTATCCCCAGGACACACCCCTGGAAATGGGACCGACTGCGATAGTGCCGAAGTCACAGTACCTGAATATTGATGCTCCCACCGGCGTCGACGAGGTCGCGCTCAGCGGCGAGGCCGGGACGGTGACACTCGTTCATTATGACCTACTGCATAAGGGAATGGCGAATCGGACCGAGAAGATTCGTTACATGGCGAAATTCCTGTTCACGCGGATGTCGGAGCCGAAGGCGCCTTCATGGAATCATACCACACCGCACTGGGATTCCGATGGTGATCCGCAAGAAGGCATCTGGCGTCACGTTTGGGATTGGCATTGCGGCGCGAGTGATACCGAGTCCCCCTCTGCGTCCGACTCAGTCGAGGCTCTCGCCGGACGTCTTGGCGACGATTCGGAAATTGCAGGACTCTCGGCCGCGTATGAGCTTGGGCTTCGAGGGGAGGAGTCGCTGCCGGCGCTCATCAGCGCTTTGAAGAGTGATGTTCCCGCGGTATCCCGCAACGCCGCCTACGCCTTCAACAACATCGGTTCGCCTGCTGTACCGTATCTTCTTAACTCCACGCGTGACGAGAATGAGCGCGTCCGGGCGCGCGCTCTGGATATTCTGGGGGATATGGGGTTATCCGCTGGCGCCGCTCTCGCTGGACTGACCGACGCTCTATTGGACGAGGCGCCGGACCCCCGCCGGCGAGCGGCCGAAGCCCTCGGCGTCGCCGGGCAGCAAAGTGGAGGATTCGGCGCCGCGCTGGGCGCCCGGCTGGAAAATGACGAGAACGGGGAGGTGCGCCGCAACGCGGCGCTCTCCCTCGCTCGGCTCGGCCCCGATGCCGGCGACGCGCTTTCCGCGTTGGAGAAGGGGCTAATGGATTCCAACCATTATGTAAGAGGTTACTCCGTCCACGCCCTCAGTCGGATTGGAACGCCCGCAGCAAATGAGATTCTACTCGGCTATCTGCAGACACTGCGTTGGGACTGGGAGCAGCACTGACGCCCCCGCCGGAGAGCGATGCCGGGCGCCAAATCAACCGCCAGTCGCCGCCCCCATTTTAGAGTGGCCGGGGCCGGCGGCGAGGCGAGAGCCGCGCGGGCGGTTTTGATTCATCCGCCGCCCGACGGTGATGATTCGACTTCTGGCACGAAATAAGCCGGCAGTCGGCGTCAAAGTCTTAGAGGGGCCCGGGGCGACAATCTCACCCAAAATAGTGGGGTTTGGGGAGCCAGCCCGTGAAGTTACCGCCTGGCATGCTAAAGGCTCAGAATCCGATCGAACCGCCACTGCTGCGTCATATCATCTCCCGCGGCGTTTTGCGGCGTTACGAGTAGGTCTGCAGGGGATCCGGTCACGGGGGATCCGGTCGCGATCGTCAGCAGGCGCCCGTCCCCGTCATTCTTCAGGCGGTACCAACCCCGGCCAGCCCGCTCCAGAGACCATCTCTCAGTCGCGGCCGTGCTGTCTTCATCCTGTTCTACGGTCTCCCGGGAAGCCCCGTTCTTCTCATTCAGCGCAAGTCCGCTCTGCAGGGCGATGATCCGGTACCGGTTGTGGCCCACGTGATACAGCCAGAAGACGCCATTCATCGGGTCCTTCCGCTGATCCCTCCGGGGCGCACCGATAACCCGCGCGCCGACCATTCCATCTGTTCCCTCGTGCGGCCGGGTATCCGTATTCAGGATCTCGAGTCTCCTTCCATCCTGCCGGTTGAGGATGCGATACGCGCCGTCGCGAAGATACCCGCCGCGAACCACCGTCGGACGCCCTGCTACCCATTGCTTCACGCGATTGTAGTACGCCGTTGCGCTGAGCGCGCCGGTCGCATCATGCGTCTGTCGCGACGGAATACAGTTCGTCGTGTCGGCGACGAGCCATGCGTTCCTCTCGGCGATATCATCGTAGGACCCCACGATGACAAAAGCCGGATCCTCGCGTTTCGCGAGCGCGAAGTTATAGTCCAACCACGCCAGCGATTTACGCCACGCATCGTCCGAATTCCGCCACTTCACCGAAGACGTTACGAACATCGAGTCGGTCGAAGGGACGCTGCCAACCCACGGCTCAAGCTGCCATCCCCATTTGTCTTTGGCCGAATCCTCGCCCGAAGACCATACCAGGTTGAACCGGGAGCGAAACGGCCCGGCGCTCTTCTTGTAGGCGTTAAACCAATCGCGGACGGCGTAGCAGACGATGAGAGGATTCCCGTGATACCAAAAATAAGTCTCCGGGTGGGGCGACGCGGGACCCGCGAAGTCGTCCCAGATATCACGCGCGTGACTCTCAAATTCGGGTAAATCGCCGCCGCTATTTTCCGCAGCGCAGAACTTCAGCCCTTTCAGAGCGCACAGGCTCTGGATATATTGGCACCGGGTATTCAGCCATCCCCAGCCGTTCGTCAGATCAGCTATGACCACGCGAATCCCGGCTTTCTTGATATTGTCAAGGTATTCGTTGATCTGGTTGTTGTCCGCCCAATCGATCGATTGCCATTTTCCGCCGACATAAACCCGTGCCCCTTCGTATTCTCCAGGTTTCCACCAGCCGCCCTGGTCGTGACCATCCCAGACCATGATCCAGGTCGCGTAGGTCGTTGCCTGGCAGCGATCCGGCCGGAGAACCGACATCGTCACCAGGAAAAAAAGGAGCCATGCCAACGAGACTCTCACTCCTCTGTTCCCCCTCCATGAAAAAAGGTCTTAGGTGTTGGGTATCGCGCGGCGGGGCCCCGTCGCGCCCGCAGCGTCCTTGGGCGCTCGTCGTTCAGCCTCGAACGTTTAATCAGTCATTGGCGCGGGTATCTTGAATCTGTCACTGGCGCCTCTCACACGACCGCGTAAGGAGAAGAAATTGAGCGAACTACAAGGCCTGCTTCCGTGCCCCGTCGAGCGCGATGGCGAACGCGCGGTGATGCGCCCCGATGGAGAGATTGACCTCGGCACCGCCGCCAGATTCAAGGAGTTGGGCGCTGATCTGGTCGTGCAGGGCGTTCGCTTCCTGGCAGTGGATCTCTCGAAGGTCAGCTTTATGGATAGCACCG
>DASRZA010000251.1:0-3581 GCA_035686845.1 Armatimonadota bacterium
TGCGTCCCAACGACCTCTCTCGCGTAGACGCGGCCTTCTTTACCGCAAACGGGTTAATCAGCCTGGGCTTGATGGTCTTTACGGTTGTAGACCTGGCTCTGCGTTAATTTTCCCGATTCTCCGACATTTCGCCGGAGAGTACCATCGGACTCGGAATTCAATCTCATGACCAGACCGCCCCACGATTCCGCGAAAAGCTCCACCCGGTCTCGCACAATCGCGCCTCATGCAGCAGCAAGCGACCAACGCTCGCAGCTCCTCCTCGCCGATATCGTTTTCCCCGTCGATGAACCCCCCATTCCGGATGGCGCGGTGTGGGTGGTCGATGGGCGGATTGCGTCGGTCGGCCCGCGCGCGATTACGGAAGCCGTGACGCCGGCGTCGGTGCAGCGGCGGCGCTTTGCCGACGCGGCCCTTATCCCTGGATTCGTAAACACCCATGCCCATTTAGAACTCTCGTCCATGGTTGGTCAAATTCCGCGCCCGGTCGAACACCACGAAGATTTTACGGATTGGATCAAGCACGTGCTGGAAATCCGGGAAACCTGGGGTCCGGCGGAGTTCGACGCATCTGGCCGGCTTGGCGCGCGACTGCTGCTGCAGGCCGGAACCACCACGATAGGAGATGTTAGCGCAAGCGGTACGACGTTGGGTCCCCTGATCGATTCGGGCATCCGGGCCATCATCTTTCGAGAGGTGCTCGGCATGGGGACCGAGCGAGAGAACCGCGCGTTTGCAGTGTGCGACGCGTGGATGGATCAGGCGTCCGCCGTTCGAACTCGGTCGGGAGGCCGGGTGTCGCTGGCGCTCAGTCCCCATGCTCCACACTCTACTTCACCGAATATATACCGCTATTGCGCCAAATTGTCCGGCGCCACCGGAACAATTATTTCCAGCCATATCTCGGAAACGCGGGAGGAGATCGAGCTCATCCACACTGGCGAGGGGCCCTTCCGGAAACTGCTCCAGATGCGGGGCATGCCGGTGGACGAGTGGAAAACGCCCGGTGTCAGTCCGGTCCAGTACCTGTTTGATCTCGGCGTCATGAACGCGCCGGGACTCGGGATTCACCTGAATTACCTGCTGCCGGGCGACATCAGCCTGCTGGCTCGCAGCCTCTTCACACCGGTTTACTGCCCGCAAAGCCACCGGTTTTTGGGACATAAGAACCACCCGGCGGGCGAGATGATCCGAAACGGTCTCCCGCTAGCTCTGGGAACCGACAGCCTCGCGAGCAACGACAGCCTGGACATGTTAGATGAGCTGCGACTCTTAAGGGCGCTGTTCCCCGAAGTTACCGCCAGCCGCGGGCTGGCCTATGCGACGATTGGCGGCGCGAAGGCGCTTGGAATGGATTTGGAGACCGGCAGCCTCACTCCAGGAAAATCGGCCGACCTCGCGGTGGTAGCGCTTGCGCCGGCGCCCGACGACACTCAGGAAAGTGACGCGGCGGATCCCCTGCTCCGGCCCGGTTCCCGTGTGATCGGGACGATGGTTGAAGGCGACTGGCTGTTCGAAGGGGATTCAGATCCGGCTGCGCTGACAACGAGATGATGGGGATTCAGCAGCGGCCGCGCCGCTGCTCGCGCCTCCTCGGGTGTGACCGCCGCGATATCAGCAGTGTAGCTCCAGGGGCAGCTCAGACCCGGGCCAAACTTTTCGGCGAAGCAACCCCTCTCGCAGCCTTCGGGCGAAGCACTCGCACCATCGTTCCCACACGCAGCGCTGGCCGGCAAGTGCTTCGCCCCTACTTCTCTTCTGCGGACTCTCTTTTCTCCTCTGCGTGCTCTGTGTTGCGGCTTGCCCCGTTCAGGCCAGGCGAGGGCTGTGTTGCCGCTTACCCTGTTGCAGTGACGAGATGCCAATCGCTACGGCCCGGCGATGCTGATCACGAGATGGTCAGGATGGAGGTAGCGGCGGGCGGCGGCCCGGACCTGTTCAGGCGTGACCGCGGCAATATAGGCTGGGTACGTCCAGGGCGTGGCGGGAGAAAGATGGTTTTCAGCCGCATAGAGCAGTGAACGGGCGATCTCTTCGTTGGTCTGCAATGAGACCGCGCGGCTGCCGGCCATCCAGTTTTTCAGGAGAGTCATCTCGCCGGGCGTCGGGAGAGTCTGCTGCATGCCTCGAATCTCGGCAATCGTAGAAGCCACCGCCCGATTCACGTTTCCGGGGGCGGTTTGCATCGAGACCCGCCAGGGGCCTGCGATAGGCTCGGCATCCCAATAGCTTCCGACGTAATAAACGAGCCCCTGCCGCTCACGCAGATCGCGTTCGAGCCGGCCGGTAAAGTCGGTGCCACCCAGAATACTGTTCATCAATGCGGCCGCATAGTAATCCGTGCAGGAGCGGGCGATTCCGCCGGAACCGATCTCTATCGCCGTTTCGGGAGCGCCAGGTATAACTTTAACGATTCGAGCCGGCCGTTCCCGCGCCGGAGGCGGCGTCGGATCGGGCGGCGGCGGACCACTGGCCTCCCAACGACCGAAGAATTGCTGCACAGTATTCAGCGCAGTCTTCACGTCTATGTCGCCCACGACCGCGATGGTAGTCCGGTCAGGACGATAATAGCGGTTGTGGAATGAGTCCAGATCGGCGGCCGTCATCCGCTCCCGGGTTTCAGGAATCCCGTATTCTGACACGTGGTAAGGGCTTCCCGGAGGGTAGAGGGCCGCGTCCATCGCGCGCGTTGCGACGGAGATCGGCTGCAGTCTTAGATCTCGCTCATCGTTTTCGTCATCCCTCCGCAGGGACTTCAGCCCACGAGACGGATAAATCGGATAGATCACTTCGTCGGCGAGAAGATCCATCGTCCGATGGTAATCCCCCATGAGGCAGCGCGCTTCAAATAAGGCGCCTCTCGGGAGTATCCCAGTGGAAATACGCGCGCCCATCGAATCCAGAGCCTGGTCTAGCTTCCAACCATCCAGCGGGGCCGTCCGCCAATGCGCCAGGGTAACGGCGGCATTGGCAAGGCCGGCCAAACCAGGAGGATCGTCAAGAGCGCCGGCGTCAATTTCGCAATCAATAGCGACAGTTGGGCTCGAATGCGAAGGATAGATGAGCACCGTCAGCCCATTGGAAAGCACGCGCCGGGTAATCGGCCGATGCGCCAGGGGACCGGGCAAAGGAGAACTCTGAAGCTGATTCACGACGCCGGACGACCCCGGCGACGTCGGTGATTCGATGCCCGGACTTTCATCGAGTAGATTGGCGCCAGCAGCGTGAGGCGGCGCGGGCTTGGTCGGGAAGAGCATCACCCAACCCGTCGTCCGGTTCCCCGCGACGAAGTACTTCGAAGCGACCCGCTGTATATCGGCCGGAGTGACTGACGAGATCTCCGATAGGTAATGATCCTGCAAACGGACGTCCGCAACGACGTCGTAGTATCCAACCGCCGCGGCCTGGCCCGCTGCGCCCTCGTCTCCAAAGACGAAGGCCGCGATGTCCTGATGGACTGCTTTCGCCAGTTCTTGCTTCGTGACGCGGTATCTGCAGAGCCGATCGGTCTCATGATTAATGGCGGCCTCCGCGGCAGCCGCCGACTGGTCAGCAGGAATGGTCGCCACAATTTCCGTCAA
>DASRZA010000252.1:0-67450 GCA_035686845.1 Armatimonadota bacterium
GATCCGGGTAGAGACGAAAAACGAGATCCGTCAATTGCTGGTCCAGCGCCGTCCCCGGCTTGAGCAGCGCCTGAAGACACCGCTCCTCGTTACGCTGGGCCGAGAGGAACAGCAGCCCGTGGATCCGCCGCCACGCGCTGCCGCTGTCGGCGGCCAGTCCAACCGCCGCTAACAGATCTGACGCGCTCACCGATTGCGGGGCGCCTATCAGGCTGATTGGCTCGGCGGCGATCCGGGCGTCCACGTCCAGCTTCAAGCCGGCTTTTTTGCTTATTGCCGCCATCCAATCCCGCGCCGTTTTCGTTTCGACGCCGATGGCAGGCGATAGAGCGGGAATCTTCGTTGCCGCGATTGACTTCAAAGTCTGTTCCCGGATAACCGCCGGATCGGGAAGCGCCCACGAGCCGCTGTCTGCGAACGCCGTATCTTCCTCCGCAGTCGACTTCCAGGGCACAGGGGCCACCGGCTGAGCCCTGTTCCGTCTTTCAGGAAGCTGCTGAAAGGTACCGATCAAGTTTAGGCCATCCGGCTGCCAAAAACCGAAATCCACGTCGAACATAACGCTGACCGCCATTTTTTGCTCGACGTCGGGGCGGTCCCAGATCTTGGAGAGCAGCTGTCCGTCCGTCGTGCCCATGAACCTCGCAAACAGGCGCTTCCAGCCTCGCTGCTGTTCCGGTGTGAAACTGGTGAAGCTCCAGCTTAACTGCTTTTTCGGGTCGCGTGTGTCGCGCGGGAGAGCGCCGATGACGCTCATCACTTCGCTAAGCATCATGTAATCCGACTTTGCCGGAAAGGAGGCCCGGGAACAATCCATCGGGATTTCGCGGGGAAAAACAACCACATTGTCGAACCGCTGCCAGTGAGCGCCCATCACAGCCGCGGCGGCGTCGAGGGACGACGCGGTGGTCTTACCCGATGGCATGCTGACTGGTCGATTCAGAGCCTGGCGATCCGCTCCGACAACAATGACGAGATGGCGCCGCTGCGAAACCTGCTGCAGCGCTGACGCAACGCTCCCGGGAGGCGCGGCGACAGCAGCCCTCGTAAGACCAAGCATCACCAGCCCGGCCAGCCATTTAGCGCAACGCTTTCCGAACGCGCCGCTCCTTATCATGGTAGCGCTCCTCCCTGTAGTACTAACGATCAGTTTTATCGCGTGCCGCGAATGTTTTTACTTTGGTTGCGGGTTTGCCGCGCTGTGATGCTAACGATCAGTCTTATCGCCTGCGACGAATATATCCCATAAATTGTGGCTCCGCCGCGCTCATGTCATCATCTTGCAACGGCTCGCCCTAGCACAAATCCTGCCCTTTTTCCGCGAATCCGGCGTTATGCACGCCGGCGCTCAGGAAAGAGCGGGCGATCGATAGGGAGCGTCTTTGAATCCGGTGCACGTGTCTCGAAACGGTGGCTAATGGGACACCCGAATTGCTCGAACCAAGAGGTGGATGCTGATAATTTGAGGATTTCATAGCACAGGGGCCGCCACGAAGCCGCGAACCTACGGCGTCCACCCGCCTGGTCACCCCGTTCGCTACTGGGGCGCTGGACAGTCCGGTCCGCTCGGTCTCTTCGTACACATGTCGAACGACTGCAGCGATCCCATCACCTCTGTTGCTTGTCCCCAAACCGTGTCAGTATCCTGCTCGGAACGCCCGCCTGTATGGCCGTTAGCATCGGTCCGTGTCTCAACTTCCGTGTACCATGTCTTCGCGGCATATTGAACGACGCGCGTGTCCTGGGGGGCGGTAAGATCGACCGCTGTGACCGAGCCGACGTAGTTTTTTTCCCACGTCTCGGTCGTGCTTCTCTTGAGGTCACCCGATATCAGTTTAAACAGAGTGCCCAGGGTGAGGCTGAAGTCACTGGTTTGAGTTTTTGTATCCTTATCGGTGTACTCATTCTTGGCCCCACCTTTGCAAACGAGAGCAGGGAGTGTCTGGTTCTTGCACTTCTGGCACTGATTGGTACAGTCGTTGACTGGCGCATAACGGGTATGCTCCTGCTGTGTCTGCGAGCCAGTGCTGTCCGTGGCCGTCTGGGGCGGTTAATCGCATGTCTGAGCGGTGGCGGCGGCGGCACAGCCGCCGCACAGCATTACCGCCAGGGTCAGGTGCGTAATTGAGCGTCTTAATAATTGGCCGTGCATTACTTCCTCCTTTAATCGTTTTCTGACTTATTTCGAGAGTATGGTTGCCCGTTCCTCAGGTGGGGCAGGTGTTATCCACGGTTACAGTGGTTGATCCGCTGCCCGACGCGCTCCCGGGGCTTCCATCACAACTGCTCGTATAGTTGACTGTGCAGCTATCAGAAACGGGGTACGTATCGCCGGTTACCGCCGTTCCCGGGATGCTGAATAAGACGACGACGCCGTTGCCGTCAGCCCAGGTAAAGGTCATATTCTCGGCCGTGCACTCGCCGTTGGCGTCTGGTGTGCCTGACACTGCAGCGTTGAACACTACGGGGACCGTCTGCCCCGCCGGTCCGGTTGTTGGAGTCCCGGTCACGGTGACGCTGATCGCGGCCTGCGCTGCGCCGGCGGCATAGAGCGCCGCCGCGCAAATCATGATAATACTCAAGAGGAACCTTGTCCGACTACGCATGGTACCGATCCTTTCCATCCCAACAATCGGGGCGATATTGCCCGATTACGAACGCTGGTGCGACGCAAACCTGGCGCCGCGAACTTTAATACTGCTGCCCCTCCATCTGGGGGTTGTTGGCGAGAAGCCGCTGGTGGCCCTGGAGCATGGCGCTTTCAAATTGCTGCCGGTCAACCGCGTCCCACAGATCAAGCTGCCAGCGCCAGTTGGCCTGCAGCCCGATAGTTCCACCGTCCGCCACTGCTGCGCGGTAGCAGAACAGTCCGTACGCCGGCCTGAGTCCGACGGCGGCCTCGCGATCCCACTCTCCCTCCAACAGGAACCATAAAAGCCGAGCCGCGTGGATTGCGGTTGCGCGGGCGGCGGGCGAGGCCCCGGGTCCGGGCGCTGCGGCCTCTTTGACTGATCCAGCGCCGGTGTCCAGAGGGACCCCGCCGCCGGCCGCGGAGGGATACGGCTTATCCGGCAGCGGCGGATCGTATATGTCGCCTCCCATCTATGCCAGAGGATAGTTCTCGAACCGGGTAGGCGGGCCGAAGAGCTTATCGAGCATGACCCCGGAGACGATGGTGTTATGGCTGTTGTTTCGGCAGATTCGGATCGCGAATCTGCCCGGCCCCTTTAGGGCGAACTGTTTGTAGACACCGCCCCAAAAATCGCGCACCCTGGCTTTCGCAAGAGTCGGACCCCGCTCGGAATCCTCCGGTCGATCGGCGTACGGCTTCACTTCTATGAGATAGTCGCGACACCGATTCACCCCGTCGTGTCCGTCTTTGTTTACGAAATAGAGGCTGACACGCTGGACTCCGGCAGGCACGTCTACGGCGATCCAGACGTCGGGACCGTCCATAGTTCTCGGATAGGTCTCGCCGTGATCGTCCCACTCAGATTCCCGGCGATACCCGCAGATCGGATCGTACATCACCCGCGGCTGGTCGGTCCTGACCCAATGTACAAAATGCCGGAGACTGTCCCCCGGACGGTGTCGAGGCCCGAGCTGGCCCGTGATCTTGAACGTGGGATCCGAGACGAACGTGTGATCAATGGGAGACCGGGCGGCGCACATCACGGCGGCGCGGCGCCCGTACCGGCCGTACCAATCTCCACCGGTATCCCAATCGTCGCGCAGAAAAGCTGCCAGCAGTGGCGCCGCAGGGCAAGCCAGGACGCGCGAGGCAAAACGCTGGAGATCCGCGGCGGTAGGGGGCGCCGCCGGGCCCGGAAGTCGAACCGGCTTCGCCGCGGCTGCGCCGCCGCGGGCCCACCCGGCCGGCTCCTGTGGCGGCTGAATCTGAACCAGTCCGCCGCCATAGGATCCCTCCAACGCATACCCGCCGCTGATCGGAAGGATCGCTGTCGCATCTCCATCCCGACCAATCATGACCCGCTGCCCGGTGTGTGGATCGACGACCTCGTAATCCTTTTCGCGATAACCGATCCAGATTCGGCCCGCGCTGTCTTCCGCCAGCGTGGTTACGTAATCCTCCCGCAGAATGTGGTATCCCGTCGCAGCGGTGACGGCCTGTGGCGTGTTTCCACCGCCGGCGGCTTTTGCGGCCCAGTCGGCGCCGCGAAGATACCGCCACGACTTGCCTCCGTCCTCGCTGCGCGCCAGCCCGCAGGTGGTCCCGGCGTAAACCGTTCCGTTGCGGCCAACGAGCAGGGCGTTGATCAGATCGGTTGGCAGGCCGGCGCCACCGGCCCTGGCAGCGGGATGATCAGGTCCGGTGATGACCCGCCAGGTTTTATAGCTGTTGACCGCTGATCCGATGGCGATTCCATCGCACTGCGTCCCGACGTAAAGTGTGCCCCCTCGATCGAACGCGAGCGCATCGGCTTGATCTGAGGGCAGGCCGTCGGCGCGAGTGAAATAGGTCCACCGATCATCGTGGACAGAATAGCGGGTCAGCCCGACGTCGGTGGCAATCCAGACGCTGCCGTCCATCGGACTTACGGCCATCGCGAACACGCGAGAACCAATCGGACCGGCCAGAGTTCCGTAGTTCTGCCACCGCTGACCGTTAAATACGGACACGCCGTGATTGAGGTGGCCTGCCCACCCGATCCATCGAATCGACGCAGAGGGCGTAGGCGTCATTGTCCCCAAGTCCGTCGTGGGTGGTAAAGTGGGTCCAGGCGTCTTTCTCATCGACCGCGGGGTCGTAGCGCCAGACGCCATCGTCCTCGGTACCCACCCAGAGCCGGCCCTGGTGATCAGCGGCCAGGCTCATGACAAACTGCCCCTGCGCGGCCGCATTCCACGGAACCGGTACCGGGGGAAAAGATGTTGTGGGGCGCGCGGCCTTCGCCGCCATTGCGTGGCCCGCAGCCAGCGCCATCAGCGCCGCGGCCGCGATAGGCAACCGCAGCGTTCGCGAGGAGTAAGCAGAAGATGAGAGCCGCCGTGCCACCATAAGCCGAACTCCGTTTCGGGCCGAATTGGTGGAGAGGCCCCGCCATCAGTGAGGCCCCGCCATCAGTGAGGCCCCGCAAAAGAATATAGCTTCTATTTCAACCTCTCGCGCAGGACTCCTCTATTTCCCTCGGCCGCGTCGTGGGCTCGGAACTCAATCCGATTCAAACCGGCGAAATGACATACCCGCCTTGACACCAAAGCCCGGACACCAATGCGTGTTTCTTTGGAGATCCGTACGATATTCTACAGCGTTGTCATGAACCCTCGGCGCACCAGTCATGAACCCTCCGCTTACCACGATTGCTGAAGACGTCGCCGCCTCGGTGACCAGGTTTGAGGGCGCAACAGTATGCTGCGGCGGCCCCATTTTCAGGAGGGCCGCTCAATGCTTGTCTCTTCTGAATCGTGCGCTCGCCCGGGACGCGGATGATAAACGCGCGAACCTTTTTGCATTTCATACGTTACACCATTTTATAGGCCGCGTGAGTTCTTGAGCTTCACGAGCTCATGCGTTACGAGGGGGCCGGAGTGAGGACGAATGGAACCGCTTTCGGAGGATGAAGAGGACATCCAGTTGATGCTTCGGACGCGAGATGGGGACTTAGACGCGTTCTCCATCCTGTTTCACCGGCATCGGAAATGGGTGGAGCAGTTCCTGTACCGCCTCTTCTGGCGCCGGGAGAAGGCGGAAGATGGAACGCAAGAGGTGTTTATGCGGCTCTGGTCGGCACGCGCCGGTTATCGTCCATGCGCTCGTTTCACCACGTTTCTCTATCAGGTGGCGCGCAATTACTGGCGCGACGAAATGCGCAAGGCGCAGGTCCGGCCGGTTGAGGTGGATCTGGACGCCGGCGACGATAGCGGCGCCATCCGCCGGGAGCTTAGAGCGCCGTTCAGCGCCGAGCCACAAGAGCGTCTTTTCGAGAAGTACCGGCAGTGGCGAATCCGGCAGGCTATCTCGCGGCTTCCCGAACCATACCGTATCGTCTTCGTGCTGGCGCATTTTGAAGACCGTCGGATTTCAGAGATCGCCGCCATTTTGGAAATCCCGGAGGGTACCGTCAAATCGCGGCTTCATACCGCCGCCCGCCGGCTGCGAGATTGGCTGATGTGCGAGGAGAAAACGGGGATGTGGTAAGCGAAGGGTATGTCGCTACTATCAATCGATGATTCGCTTGGTCGGCGAACCATTCTTAGCGGGGCCGGCTTTCTTGTTCCGGCTGCGCCGCATTGAAGGGGGAGCAAAATGAAATGTGATGAGGCGGCAGGTTTTCTGGTGGCGTACGCCCGGGGTGAACTCGAAGCGGCCACAAAAATCGATCTCGAGGAGCATCTTGGTCGCTGCGCAAACTGTGCACGGGAGCTGGAAGATTCGCGCCGTGTGCTGGCAATCACCCGGCTCGCGAACGATGAATCAACCATCAAACCGGCCTCCGAGATCATAATGGCCGCCGTCGAACGAGACGCCAGTGATATTCACATCGAGGTGGATTATCGTGAAGGGGTTCGCGTCCGGCTGCGGGTTGATGGTGTTCTGCATGAGTTCCGTCCTCAGTATCCGCTGGAGAAGGAGCAGGGGAAACCACTGGTGGCGCGCTTTAAGCTCATGGCCGGCTGCAATGTCGATGAGAATCACGCGCCTCAGGAGGGCCGGATCCCGTTCCAGACGAAGGATGGCAGACGGTTTGACGTTCATATTTCATTCGCGCCGAATATCAACGGGGAAAGCGTGGTGATGCGGATCGTGGATCGGGTCAGCGTTCTTGTTGGGCTTGACCGCCTCGGCTTTCACCCCGAAGCCCTCGAACGCTTGCGTGCGGTCATCCGGCGGCCGACAGGATTGGTCGTCGTAACCGGTCCGACGGGGTCTGGCAAAACGACGACGCTCTACTCGATCATTCAAGATGTCGCCGTTCCCGAGGTCAAGGCGCTCACGATCGAAGACCCGGTGGAATTCGATTTACCGGGCATCGTTCAGATTGGTGTCGATGAGAAAGCGGGAATGACGATTCCGACCGCGCTCAGATCGGCGACGCGCCAGGATGCGGACATTATTATGGTGGGCGAAATCCGGGACGCTGAATCGCTGGCGATCTCGGTTGAGCTGGCGCTCTGGGGACACCTTGTGCTTATCTGCATGCACGCTCCCAACGCGCCTTATGCGCTCGGTCGATTGGAGGATATTGGCGTTGTGCCGATCGCTTTGGCATCCGCTGTGACGGGTGTTCTGGCGCAGCGGCTGGTGCGAACTATCTGCCCGGATTGCAAACAGCCCTATGAACCGTCTGCCGCCGTTCTCGAGGCGCTGACGATCACGGCGCCAGGTGGCGTATTTTATCGCGGCGCCGGCTGCGCCTCATGCCGGCAGTCGGGGTTTAAGGGCCGCACCGGCGTCTTTGAGCTGCTGATTGTGGACGACGCGGTTAGAGAGCTTATCACGCGGCGCGCGGGTCTCCGGGAGATTCGGGCAGCCGCCATCGCCGCCGGCATGTCAACGCTGCGCGAAGAAGCGACTCGACTCGTTCAAGAGGGTATCACCTCAGTTGAAGAGGCGGTTCGTCTCATTGCGGGAATCGGATATCCGATGAGCGGCGGACCCGCGTTTGAGTAAGGAGACCCGGCGCGAGGCGCGGCCGTAGTGGCGCAGACCTCCGCGCCTGTCGAGTGCGCGGCGCGGGAGAGCGGGCGCTATTGACTCATCCTTCGTCGCGCTGACTACAAACTGTCGCTGCCGGGTATGCTTAGACCGGCACAACTGAACGCGCGGCTGTGACGGTCGCCGACGACGCCAGGACGGAGGAAAACCATGCGGTCGAAGCTGATCAACACGGTTAATAGGGATGGACAGCGCACCTTTGCGCTCATTTTTGAGACGGGGGATGAAGTGCAGGAGGGGCTGATGCGGTTCGCCACGGAACAGCGGCTGACCGCCAGCCACTTCACGGCAATTGGCGCCTTCAGTGACGTTGTCCTCGGTTATTTTGACTGGCAGACCAAAGAGTACAAGAAGATCCCCGTGCGCGAACAGGTGGAGGTCCTCTCACTCGTAGGCGATATCGCGTGCGAGAGCGGAAAGCCGAAGATTCACGCGCACGTGGTCGTAGGGAAGTCGGATGGCAGCACGCGAGGCGGCCACTTGATGGAGGGCCACGTGCGTCCCACTCTTGAGGTTATCTTAGAAGAATCGCCGGCGTACCTTCAGCGGGAGAAGGATCCGGAGAGCGGCCTCGCGCTTATCAAGATATGATTGGGAAGCCCCGCCCTATGCGCAGTTCTCAGCAGGTAACATTCAACGAGCAGGGACTCTGAAATGCCGAGAGACATCGAACGAATCGAGCGTATCCAGGAGACCCTCCGCTCCAACGAACTGGATGGGTTTATCTGCGCGCTGCCGGCGCACGTGCTAATGCTATCCGGGTACTGGCCGGTGATTGGCACGTCCATCGCGCTCGTTAGTGAGGCCGGGGAAATCGCGCTGGTCGTACCGGAGGACGAGGAAGCGCTGGCTCGATCGGGGTGGGCCGACCATATCTTTACCTTCCAGCCGGGATCCCTTCGCCGTATGATCTCAACGTCGGAGGCGGCGCAGGATTCGCTGGCGCGAGCTGCCCGTGCCCTTAGCATTGAGCGCGGTCGAGTTGGATGTGAAATGGGCGCCGCGTCCGAGCCTGCTTCGTACGTGGGAATGTACCTGTACGGCGCAACAATGCCGGGTCTGCTCAATCGGGCGCTGCCAGGGTTAAAGTCGGTCCCGGCCGGGCCGCTGTTCGACTGCCTGGGAGCAGTCAAGACCGCCCCGGAGATTGAGCGCATCCGGACCGCTTGCCGGATCGCCGGGAGCGCCTTTTTAGAAGCCACTCGGAGCCTGCGTCCAGGATTGAGCGAGACGGCGGCTGCGGCGCTCTTCCGGCTGCCGCTGAGTACCGATGACGTGGACATTATGGACCGCGCCGATGGCTTTGTTTTCTGTATGTCGGGCCGTAATGGCGCCGAGGCGTACGCGGCGTTCCAGCGATCCCGTGCCGGAAAGACGCTCGAGCTGGGTGAATTGGCTCTGGTTCATTGTAACTCTTACATGGACGGCTTCTGGACCGATGTCACTCGCACTTACTGCCTGGGAGCGCCCGACGATCGGCGCCAGCGGATGTACGAAGCCGTCTTTGACGCACGCGCCGCCGCGCTGGATGCGATACGGCCCGGAGCGCGGGCCTCGGAGGTTGATAAGGCGGCCAGAGATCTGCTGCAGGACCGGGGCTACGGAAGAGAGTTCAAGAACCCGACCGGACACGGTGTAGGATTCACCGCGATTGACCATAACGCGCCGCCGCGACTGCATCCTTGCTCGCCGGATACGCTCGAAGAAGGAATGGTATGCAACGTGGAACCGGCGATTTATATCGAAGGATATGGCGGCCTTCGTCACTGCGACGTTGTGGTTGTGACACGTTCCGGCGCTGAGGCGCTGACCCCGTTCCAGGCTGACCTCGAGCAGTTGATCATAGACCCGGTGACCGGCGAACCCTAGTCTCCGCCCGGTTTTTTGCGTTTCGGCGCGGGCTGCGTTTCGCCGCCTTGAGGAAGGCTTTGGAGCAGTCGGGTCATTTCGGGCACGACGCGCCGTATTTCGTCGCGGTGCGCTTCCGTGAGCCGCTCCAACATCTCTTCGCCTCTGGGCGTCAGCGAAATGAATACCACCCGCTTATCATCCTTGCTGTGCTCCCGGTTAACCATCCCCTGGGTCACCAGCCGATCGACTAATCCAACGACACTGTGATGCCGTAGTTGGAGACGCTCGGCCAGCTCGCTGATATTGAGATAATCACGCCCTGGAAAACCCCGAATCGCGAGCATCGCCTGGTGCTGCTGCGGCGTTAAATTTACACTCAGCGCCGCCTGTTCACTGAAGCGCACAAACCGGCGCAGCGCATAGCGGAAAGCCGCAAGAGCCTCGTAATCTGATTTCTTCATGGAGGAATCCTGTTCGTCGTCAGTTGAGCGCCAGCTAATCGTGCACACGCCATACACAATTATATGACGATCGACAGAATATAGGCTCGCGGCGACATAGATCGACTCATCCCATACCCCGCCGGCCGCGGCGGCGGCTCCGTCATTAAGGTGCGGGGGCTCCTTGAAACACGCGATCATTTGACTCTTCCGCTTCTTGATTATTATCGTGAAACGACCTATAATAAGATGGCGGAGCGTGTCCGCGACTCCGACAACCACTTGCTGCACCAGGGTCCGCGATCTATTGTGGTGAATGTCGCCGGAGTGACGAATTTGGGGCAGACGCGACGCAAGCATGTTCGAGGCGTTTCATTGGTGAAGGACGGAAAACTATCAGAGTGAAAGTGTTCGTCGACGTTGTGCGAGGGATCAGGATCGGATCGTGGTAGATAGGAGCAGCTTAGAATACGGTCCGGAGTCCCGGCGGCAATTGTCGGCGGAATTCCGATTACTCTACGTTTCACTTCTTTCGGCCGCCATCGGCCTGGCAGCCGGTGGTGTGGCGTTTTTGCTTTACCGGCTCATCGGCCTCTTCACCAATCTCTTCTATTTCCAGCGGTGTTCTTTCGCGCTCACCCCTACTCGGATGAATCACGTCGGGCCCTGGATCCTGCTGATTACCGTAGGAGGCGGACTGGTCGTGGGGGTCATGGCGAAGTACGGCAGTTCCAAGATCAAAGGGCATGGCATTCCCGAGGCGATGGAAGCGGTGCTTGTGAACCGGAGCCGGATTTCCCCTCGAGTCGCCATTCTGAAACCGCTGTCGGCGGCAATCGCCATTGGGACCGGAGGACCGTTCGGCGCTGAAGGGCCGATTATTCAGACGGGCGGCGCCATCGGTTCGGTATTGGGTCAGATCATTCACACCACGGCTTCAGAGCGGAAAGTGCTTCTCGCCGCCGGCGCCGCGGCGGGGATGTCGGCGACGTTCAATACGCCTATCGCGGGCGTGATTCTTTCGATTGAGCTGCTGCTCTTTGAATTCAAAGCGCGATCGTTTATTCCGCTCGTCATCGCGAGCACGTTAGCGACGAGCGTCCATTCCGAGCTGCTCGGGCCCGGTCCCATGTTTCATGTTGGCGCGGTCAATTTTGGGCTGCCGTGGAATCTCCCCTATTATGTTGTTTTGGGTCTCATCTGCGGAGTCGCCGCCTTTGCGTTTAGCAACTTGCTCTACTGGGTGGAAGACCAGTTTGAGCGGCTGCCCATTGACGACGTGTGGTGGCCGGCCATCGGCGCACTCGCGCTCGGGATCATTGGTTTATTCGTACCGCGGGTGCTGGGCGTGGGATACGACACCATCTCCGATATTTTGAACAACAGGCTGACGTGGGGAATCCTGCTGCTTGTCATGATCTGCAAGGCGATAGCCCTCGTGGTCTCTCTCGGATCGGGGACTTCAGGCGGCCTGCTGGCCCCGATGTTTATGTGCGGCGCCGCGCTCGGGGGCGTGTTCGCCATAGCAGTCAATCATCTGATCCCCGGCGCCCATCTCTCTCCTGCGGCCTTCGCGCTCACGGGAATGGCGGCGGTGTTTGGCGCCGCGTCTCGCGCAGCCTTTACATTCATCATCTTTGCGTTTGAGTTGACGCGAAACTATAACTCCGTGCTTCCGCTCATGCTTGTCTGTGTCATCGCCGATGGTGTAGGGCTTTTCCTCATGCATAACTCGATTATGACCGAGAAGCTCGCTCGGCGAGGCCTGCGGATCCATCAGGAGTACGAAGCAGACGTCTTTCAACAGGCGAACGTGGCCGACGTGATGGATCCGGACGTGCCGACTATTCCGGCGAGCATGACGGTTAATGAACTGGCGGGGCTGCTTGCGAAGCGCGACCCGCTGGTCACCCGGCATCATGGACTCTTTCTGATGGATGATCAGAACCGGTTGGTGGGTGTCATCACTCGTAATGACGTGATGCGGATCGTGGTGGATGCGCCCGAGTCGAAGTTGACTGTTCTGGACGCGGGGCAAAAGCGGGTACTGGTGACCTATCCCGATGAACCTCTGTACGACGCTGTGGGCCGGATGCTCTCGAATGACGTGGGCCGACTGCCGGTGGTGGATCGGGCGGCGCCGACTCGAGTTGTGGGTTACTTGGGACGCCCGGAGGTGATGGCGGCCCGTCTCAGGCGCATGGAGGAGGAGCATGTCCGGGAACCGGGCTGGATCACGTCGATTCCCCGGTCGCGGAAGCGATCGCGGGAAGGGAGGGCAGCGAATACGAGCAACGGACACCGGTGATTTTGCCGAAACAGAGAACGAGTTACCGGTTTTTCGCGCTGAGCTCTCGGTAGAGCCGGTCGTATCGCTCTAAGAATTGGGAAAGGGTGTAATCTCTCGCCACGAGTCGCTGGCCGTTTTCGCCCATCCTGCGGGCATCATCGGGCGCGGCGAGGAGACGTGAGACGCTGCCGACCAGCGCCTCGGGATCGGCGGGGGGCGATAATAGCCCATTCTGGCCGTGCTGTACAATGTCCTGGCAGCCGGCCACCGCGGTCACGGCGCATGGCAGCCCCCATGACATCGCTTCCAGAAGCGCATAGGGAAAGCCCTCCCACAGGGACGCCATCGCGAAGGCGTCAGCGGCCTGGTAGGCAGCGCCCGGGTCCGCCAGGTAGTCGATGTAATGGAACGCGGAACCGAGCGACCGGCTCGCGGCAGCAAGAGCCTGGTCCTTCAACTCACCATCCCCTACCCATAGAAAATGGGCGTCGGGGAAGCCGTGGCGAACGGCGGCGGCCATGCGAATCCAGTCCAGCGGCGCCTTCTGCGCTCGAAGGTGGGCCACGCAAACAATCAACGGTCCGTCCTTCGGCAGGCGAAGCCGACGCCGGCTCTCCTCTCGCTCACGCGGGCCGGTCGGAATCACGACACCATTCGGAATCATGCGGAGCCGACCAGCGGTTATCAGCCGGGCACGGCGGATCTCACGGGCCTCCGTCGGCGAGACAGCGACGATGGCGGTACTCAAGAACCCGCCAAATCGTTCGATCGTCCGGTAGATCGCCTGCTCCGCTGCCGGCATTCCGGAGTGAAATGGCAGCGAATGTGGCGAATAGATGCGGATCGGGACGCCGGCGGCCACTCCCGCCACTCGTCCCAAAATCCCGGCCTTGGCGCTGTGGCAGTGGATGATCTCAGGCCGCTGTTCGCGCAGCAGCGCAATAATCCGGAGGAGAGCCCGCGCGTCCGCGAGTGGGGCAGCCTGGCGGCGCATCGGAATCACATCGATGCGGTGTCCGGCTTCCCGGAGCCGTCCGGCCGCCGCCGGCGCCCGCTTATCCCGACCCGTTGAGACGATGGCGCTCTGATCCCACTGCGGAAGCCCCGTCAAAAGCTCGGTGAGGTGCCGCCGGGTCCCGCCGGTGAACGCCTCCAGAATGTGAACAATGCGCCCGCGCTGCATCATAGAGCCGCCTTCGGGAGATCGTGCGAGATATCACATTCAGCCGAGCGAACGCGTCCGGGAACTGAAGGTGCGATATCGGCTGTCCCCTATGATTCCTACCACGGCGCCATCGCGAGCATAATGAGGCGGCGGATGAGGGGCCAGAGCCGGCGCTCGAGGACCTGCAAAACAGTTTGCAGCTCTGCGATTTTGAGCCAGTACGCCGTAAGCGCGAAGGCGAAAAGGGCCGGCGCGGCGCAAGCCAGGAAAATGATGACGGCTTTTCGTTTGCTGCCCGACTTCTTCGGCTTTTTTGTGGTTACCGGATGCGTCCCGGTCTTGCCCCCGACCGGACTGGTGATTGATGGATTAGTGGTTGTCGGGATCGTGACGGCCGAAGTCGCTGCGGCGGCCCGCATGGGTCGAAGCGTTGTCTCGGGCCGGTGATAAACGAACTTCAACGTCGCCCAGAGGACCACGATCATCACGAAAGTCGCGACGGCCATCCGCGCGATAAAGCTGACGAGGCCTTTTAGATCGAGCCCTTCTAACCGCGGCGCGAGAACGCCCACAAGGATAAAGTCTTTCACGGTTTTGGAGGCGGTGAAGGCGAGCGCCACACCGGTGGCGCCCCAGAGAAAATAGCGAGTCCCGAAATAGGCGACCAGCAGGTAAACCACGAATGTGCCGTACGCGATAATCGTCGGAGTTTTGGTGTCCGACATGGAGAAGTAGATTTGCAGGATGACCGTTTCAATCCCTAGGGGCAGCATTCCGAGTGAGGACCAGACGAGCGGACCCACCACGCGGCCGGCATCGCTCGCCGTGAACTTGCCGCCAAGATAGACCGTCTCCACCATCGGATGCGCGAGCATAATGTAAACGACAGTAATCGGGACCATCAGGAAGGTGATCATCTGCAGCGCCGAGAGCAGCGCCTGGCCCAGGCGGCGCCGATCACCCCGCGTGGCCATTTCGGCGAGAAAGGGGAAGAGCGCAATCGCCAGTGCGTACGGGATAAGCAGGAAAGGGAGGTTGGTCAGCTTGGTGGCAAACTTGAGCGCGGCGACTTGCGATGATGCCCCGCTAAAGTAGATATCCAGCACCGGACGAACCGATGAGAGCAGGTTGCCCAACATCAGCGGGACCATGAGAATGAGCAGTTTCTTAAACGCGGGATCCTGAACATCCAGGCTCCATCGCAGCAGCCGCAGCCGAGGGCGCAGCCCGAAGAGGTGAACCGCCAGCTTTATGCATCCGCCGAGAACCAGGCCGATGGCGAAAGCGTCGATTCCGATCCAGCGCCAGAGGGCGAACCCCCCGATGACAATGCCGGCCTTGAGAGCGGTATCGGCGAATGCCGGAAGCGCAAACTCCTTATAGGCGTTCAGCACCACATACGTGAGCGACGCGACGCTCATCGTGATCGCCGCCGGGAGCATGATCCGGAGCAAGTGAGTGGTGAGCGCCATTTCGCCTGCGGTAAATCCGTGAGTGATCCGGCCGACTATCTGCCGCGCGAAGAGCTCGGCCAATCCCACTACAAGCAGGAGCACGAGGATCTGGATAATGCCGACGATGCTCGCCAGCTTCCAGGCGCTCTCTTCACCTCGCTTCTCCTTGCTCTCGACAAATGGGGGGAGGAACGAATGGGTGAGAAGCTGTTCGCCAAAACCGAAGATATTCCAGACGACGGTTCCGGCGGCGAAGTAGGATCCCGATATGCTCCCGCCGCCAAAAAAACGGGCGACCAGCCAGGCTTCCAAAAAACCGAGCACGCGACCGAGCGCAGTGAAACCCGTGATGGCAAAGGAAGCTTTGCCCACCCGCTCCCGATGTCCGCCATCCCTCCGGCCATCGCCTTTGATCGCGCCGTTGGAAGCGCCGGCGCTCTCTGCCCGAGATTGGTCAACAACGTTGTCGAAGCCGTCCTCACCAGGCGCCAGCGTTGGCTGCTGATCGCTCCCTTGCGGAATCACGTCGGGCGGATCGGGTACGATCGGATTGATCGGAGTCGGAGTCGGTTCGTCCGCGCGGGGACTGGCGCCATCCTCTGGGCGTTCTGACAAATGACTACCTCTGCCTTGATCGATGGCGCGGATTTGCAGGGCTTCCCACCGGCCGCGTGATTGTCCGGACTTCAAACCCGGAGGCTAAATCGTGAGTATTTCGCAGCGGCGCATTCACGTTCATTACCTTCGGCTGTTGGTTCATCTCCCCGCCAACTCCTCTTGCAATATTTTCATCAACGGATCGGCGCTCCGGTTAAATTGGCGCTCCACCCGGTCACGTCCCACCCTTGCCAGCGACCGGCGCTCCTCCGGGCGGTTGAGAAGCCGGCCGATTTCGTCGGCGAGCGATTCTGGGTCATCCGGTGGAACCAGTCGCCCCGTCTCGCCATGCGAAATCAATTCCGTAATGGCGCCCACGGGCGTGGTCACCACCGGAACCCCGCACGCCAGCGCTTCAACCAGCACGTTGGGCAATCCATCCTGATCCCCGTCCGCCGCCACACGGCAGGGCAACACAAAGAGCGCCGCCCGCCGGTAAGCCGCCAGCGCCCCAACCTCGTCACACGCGCCCCTCATGAATACCCGATCTTCGAGCGCCAGGTTCCGAATTAGGTTCTCAAGCGCGGTCCGGTCCGGCCCGTCGCCCAGTATCTCGCACTCAAACGCGACTCCTCGATCTCGTAAACGAGCGCAGGCCCGGATGAGCGCGTCAATCCCCTTCTTCGGAACTAAACGGCCGATAAAGAGCAGAGCCGGCGGCCCGGTGTTACCGGGACTTCCGGGCGCAAACCGTTCCAGATCCAGCGTATGGTATACCAGATGGATATGCTCGTCCGAAATTGCAAAACGGCTGCTGACCAGGCGGGCGCTCTCCGCCGTACAGGTTAAGACGAACTGCGCCGCGGATACGTTTCCCGCATAGAATGGGTCCAGACGCCGCAGATCGCTGCCATGAACCGTGATACTAAAGGTTACCCCGAGAAGGCGCGCCGCAACCCGGCCTACAAGAGCCGGAGCGCCCAAAAAGTGGGAGTGGACATGACGTACACCCGCATTGCGGAACAGCCCGGCTGCCCATGCCGCCGATGGCAGTAAACTCCGGAGCGTACGCAATTCCGGATGCCCCATTCCCTCCCTGATCGCCCTGATCGCCTCGCGCCAGAATAAGGGCCGCAGCAGATTGGGACCCGCAGTCTGCCAGAACTCCAGGCGCCAGGGTGAAGGTCGATAGTGGGTTGACCGGACCAGATCCTGCCATTCGGGGCGGACTTCGATCGGCCGATGAAGCGCCGCGACGCTGATGCGGGAGCCTTCTGCTCGTAGCCGTTCAATCTCCCGCAGAATAAATGTCTCCGAAACAGCCGGAAACCGGTCCAGCAGGTATCCGATATGCGGAAGCGCAGCCCTCTTACTCATGTCGCTTATTCTATCACAGGCTCCGGCTCAGGCTCCCGCATCCTCGACTGCCTGCCATACCACCGCGGTCGTGCGCTCCCAGATAAAACGACGAGCGCGCTCGAGACCAGCGGCGTTAAGCCGGTCCCTGAGCGATGGGTCGGTTAATACCTGCTCCAGCGCGCGGGCGAACGGCTCTGGTGAACCCTCCGCCAGGACCGCGGCGTCTTGCAGATTCTCACGCAGCGCCGCGCCGTTAACGCCGACGACCGGAGTCCCGCACGCCATCGCCTCCAACGGCGGTATCCCAAAGCCTTCTGCGGTCGAAGGCTGAGCGAGGAGCGCGGCTTCGCGATAGAGATCCACCAGCCGCTCGGTCTCCACGTAACCGAGGAACCGCACCCTCTCGGCAATCCCGAGCCGGGCCGCGATTTCAACTAATTGCGGCCGCAGCCCGCGATCTTTGCCGGCCAGGATCAGTGTTAAGTTCGGCTGCCGGGCGAACAAATTCCCGCAGGATTCTATCAAGAGACGGAGGCCCTTTCGCTCCTCGAGATTGCCAACATAGAGGATGTAGGGAACGACGCCAGGCTCATTACTCTGCGCGTCCCGCGGTGTGAACCATGGATCGACGCCGAGCGGCGCCACAAACGCGCGGCGTCCAAATCGCCGCTCCACTTCGAGCTGCACGGCTCGAGTGGGCGTGATAAGCGCACGGGCCCGCCGGATGGTGGGCGGCAGGAGCAGCCGGTAGTGAAGATAGTTCTCCAACCGGGTCTGCCTCAGATTCAGCCCATGGAGATCATGAACGAAGGTTACGGCAGGGCAGGGGGAGAGCAGTGGCATGACGTACGCCGGACAAAACAAAACGTCGGCGCGCCACCGCCGCAAGATCCAGGGCAGTTCCACCTGCTGCCAAAAGATGCGGCGCATCCGGCGCGCGCCGGAGAACGGAAGAAAACAGGCGCGGGACGCGGGGCGCGGGGCGTGCGGCGCCGGGCGCGGGGCGCGGGGCGCGGGGTTGCTGTCGTCCGTCCTCCGTCCTCCGTCCTCCTCGAACCCGGGCCAGTCACCGGGGACGAAGATCCGTATTTGATGGCCGCGCGGGTCTGCGAGGAGCCGGCGGATCACGCGGTCGGCGGTCTTCTCCACGCCCGAGTAATGTCCCCAGAGGACGCTCCCGTCAATGGCGATCTTCATAGGAGTTCAGAGCGCCTCATGGTACCTCATCCGATCACGACTCGATAAAGCTGTTCGACGCGGCGCGCGTGTAAGGTGGAAGAATAATGGGATTCGGCGCGCTGGCGGCCAGCCGCCCCCATCGCCCGGCGTCGGCTGGGGTCTCCAGCAAGCGCTAAGATCGCGGCGCTGAGGGCCGCCGTATTTCCCGGGGGGATAAGAAGTCCCGTCTCGCCATCGACGACGGTTTCGGCCGCGCCCCCGGCGCCGGCCGCGATGACGGGCACGCCACATGCCATCGCTTCAACCGGAACGCGTCCGAATGCCTCATCAGCGGCGGGGTGAATGAGTAGATCCAGCGCGGATAACAGCGTAGGCACGTCTCGAATCCAGGGCATAACTCGACCGATGCCGGCTAGTTCCGCTGCGTACCGTTCCCGCAGCGCCGGCCCTTCTCCAGGGGGCGGAGCGCCGCAGAGAATAAAGAAGAGGCGCGGGTCTCGCTTCGCGGCTTCTTTCGCGGCCGCGAGGAAATGCTCGACGCCTTTCCACGGAACCCACTGGCCAATCATACCGGCGATGATGCCGTCAGTGGGAAGCGTGAGCGACCGCCGCGCCGCGATGGAATCGGCCGGTCGGAATCGGGTCAAATCGATGCCATTGGGGATCATGCTCACCGGGCGATCGGGGTGACCGGGCAGGAATCGCCAGGAGCGGGCTGAATCCTGCAGCCGCCGCACCACCGCATCCGAAGGAGCGATGCAGCGATGTGAGAACGCCGCCGCAACCCCGTCGAATCGCTCTGATCCCGCGAGATCTCGCGCGTGCCAGATAAGCGGGACGTGCAGACAGGTTGCGGCGATCCGGGCGGGGATCCATGCCGCACGACCGTTTGCATGAATGATCGCCGGGCGTGCATTCAGGGCTGCGAGGGCGAGGCGCGCTCCGGCGATAACCGTCTGGCCCACCAGAAAAGCGGCGCCGGCCGGCCCGCGGGAGCGGGCGCTCGAAACCGGCAGACAAAGAGGAATCCAGCAGGCCGAAGGCGCCATGCGGGCAATTAGCGGCGGCCCGGCCAGCCACGGTTCCCAGGCCGCCTTATCTAACTCTTCAATAAGACCGGCAAGACTTTGCTGCGCCCCGCCCGGAAACGGCGCTGCGTCTACGTACAGGATTCGGAACATAATTCCTGAATCCAGACAAGAGTTTCACGGACGACCTCTCGCTTCCAGGCAAGAGAATAGAAGGCGTGATTGGAACCCTCCACAACGTGAATCCGTGCGTGTTCGACGAAAGCGGCGCCGACACGGGCGTAATAATCGATCGACTCCTGCCTTTCGGGATCGGCGCCGCCGTAAACGAAGAGCGCCGGGGTCGTGAGCGTCGAAAGCGCCAGTTCGTACGTCCGTTCATCGGGCTTTGGTCCGGCCCAGTCGGTCTCAGCCGTGGAACCGGCGCTCGCGCCTCGCAGTTTCCGCGCGTCGCCTCCCTTCAACACTCTTAAAATCGTGCGCGGTTGGAGCTGCCCATGCGCCAGTTTGGCCCAGGTCCGGGAATCGAAGAGCCGGGCGCCATAGACCTTAAGCAGGCTGATCAGCCTGCGCTTCGATCGTGTGGACCGAACGGTTGGGGCAGTCGCGCCGCTGTCCGACGCAGGAACCGGGTCGGGGTGAAGCGGAGGCGGGGACCAGAGCGCCATACCGGAGAGCGCCGAGATCCCCGGGGCCGCGCCCAGGGCGACTTGCGCTCCAGCGCAGATTCCGATCAGCAGGATTGACTCAACCCCCGTTTTCTCGCGGAGGTATTGCGCGGCGGCGCGGGTATCCTCGACCATTGTTCCGATGTGCGCTGATCGCTGCTCGCCACCGCTATCCCCGCGGCCGCGAAAATCAAAACGGAGAGCGGGGAAACCGGCCGCCGCAAGCACCCGTGCCATCGACACCAGAATGCCGTGCGGGCCAACGCGTGTTCCCGACCAGCCGCCGAGCAGCACGACGCCAACCGTCTTCCGCGCGTCCGGTTTTCGAGGGTTCGTCGGAAAGGGCCGGTGTATTATCCCATAAACCGGCAGCGTGGATTTCTCGCCCACGCCAAAGCAGACCAGGTCCTCAGCGATCGCGGTGTGCTCGGGGAGAGCCGTGGTCATTGCCGCAATTCCTTTTCTGGAAGCTTTGATTCCAGGCCCAGCGCGTTCGCGGCCGCAAGGCGAACCCGCGCGTCTCGATCTTTCTCCGCCACCGTCTTGAGCCGGTCTTTCACTTCCTGATCGGGAAAAAGAGCCAGCGCCTCCACGCAGGCTGCCCGGATTGTCGCCACCTGATGAGAAGTTTTCGCGAGAAGAGCCGCTCGCGCCTCGGGAAGACGGAGTGTCGCGATGGCTGCGGCGAGCGCCGCCGCCAACTCTCGGGGCGCTTTCTCGAGTCGATCAATGAGCGGGGGCAGCGCTGCAGGATTGCGGGTGCGTCCCATCGCGAGCGCCGCGCCGCCGGCAAGAAACCGGTTCTCGGAGTCGAGGTAGGGGATCAGGAACTCCATCGCGCGAGGATCGGCCAGGCTTACAAGCGAATTCATGGACTCTACAATAATATCCGCGTCCGCGTTCGGATGAAGACGCAGCATTAGCGCTAGCGGCACATTCCCCGCCGGGTCGCCCAAAACGCCGATCGCCTTTGCCGCCGCTCGGCCGGCGGGAAGCGCATCGGCGCCGAAGGGCGCGTCCAGGCCGGCTTCAAAAAGGAGCAGCGAAATATCCAGCAGCGCGCCGGGCGGCCGGATCTGCGCCAGGGCCAGCGCACAGCTCCCACGAAGCGGAATCGCCGTGTCCGCCGGCCCCATTCCCACCATTTCTATCTGAACTGTTCTTAAGCCCAAACGCAGCGCCTCGTCGGCCTTAAGATAAGCCATATTACCGAGCGCAATGGCGAGCTCAATTCGCACCGCGCAGCCGGCGTCACGATGCTCGCCGTCTTTGGATGCCCAGAAAAAGTGATCAATCATCGCGTCGGCGATCTCGGGCGACGCCTGCTTCACGAGCGCACGGGCAGCCGAGGCGCCAACGTAGCTCAACCGGTCCCTGAGCGCCTCGACAAGCCAGGGCGTGGCCGTCGGCGCCCCGATCCGCTCAAGTTCAGCGATGGCGCGCAGGCGATCTTCAGCGTAACGCGATTTCAAGGCATGTGTCGCGCACTCAAGCGACGGTCCCGCGTTCCTGTTTCGACACTGCGCCGACCTTCTCACCGCTCGTTCCCGTCCACCGGGGAATCTTGCGCAAGCCATCCTGCCGTCAGCTCAAGGATCTCCGGGCAATCCACCAGCCCGAGCAGGTTCCAGAACGGCTGCGCGGTGACATGATCCAGGCGAGTTGGAACGCCGCTTGATTCAAGGGCGCCGGCCAGCGTAACGCAGGGTGCGGAGGCCCGTGTCCCGGCGCTCACCGAAATAATGAGCGCGCTGCCGGGCCATCCGGCAGGCGCCGCAGCATCCAACGCTTCGATCTGATTCCAGGCAGCCTGAGCGACCGGATAGCCGTCGAAATCAAAGATCTCATCGGTGGTCGGAAGAGCCGGCTCGGCTGCGGCGCCTGCGTTGATCATCTGACGGATCGACTTTCTGCGAATATTCATGCGCACATAGCTTCGGCCATTCGTAACGGGCTCCCAAAGCGCCAGCCGGTCAACGCCGGCCGTTTGGGGAGCGGCGCGAAGCGCAAGTGCGCCGCCGAGGCGCAGACCGAAGAGTGAAAGTGGCGCGTCGGGAAATCGCACGCGAGCGAACAGGAGCGTCCGGGCGATATCGTCCAGAGCGGTCTCGACCGTGAACATCGAGAAATCGCCTTCGCTGTCGCCTGTCCCCATGTAACCAAACCGTATCGAGGCGATGTCGCGCTTCGCTAACTTCCGCGCCAGCTCAACATAGAGGCGCCTTGAGCACTTTTCTTCTTCCGCAAACGGTGGGCAATAAACCACCACCCGCCGCGGCGGGACTACCCTCCCGCTTTTATCGACCGCTTCGTGGATCATCGTCCACTGCCGTGGCGGCCCGAGCCATATCATCCGCTCGGGTGTCATCTCGGGGATTACTTCCAGCACGGTTTACTCCTCAATAATACCCGTTTCGCCACGAGGATCACCCGCGGCAGTCTCGGCGTCCGGTCGGCGCGGTGGAACGTGCGCCTCGTTACGCCGGATCGTTCTTCTCAACCCGGACAGGGTTCTCCAGCAGCCGGCGGGTCTGCTCCTGACGATAGGCGAAGGTCTCCCGGAGCTCTCGAGCGACCAACCGTCCCATCAGAAAACTGCCCAGCGGTCCCATCGGAAGCTCGTAATCGATTTCGTCTATCAACCGGGCGCCGCCGGGTGTCTTCTCGAACCGGTGCGTGTGAATCCAGTGCGCAAACGGTCCGCTCACCTGCCGGTCCTGGAGCAGATTCGGCGCCTCGATCCGGGTTACCTCCGCCTCGATTCGAACGGGGATTCCCGCCTGCGTCGATCGGACGATGACCCGCGACCCCGGTTTCAGTGTTTCATCACTTGCGGAAACCAGCTCCGTATGACTGCCCGGCGGCGCCACTCGAATGATGTTGCGGGGATTCGTATGGAACTCGAAGACTTGATCGATCGGCGCGGAAATCTCCACCGACCGGGTGAAACGCGGCATCTCCTTTCAATTCTCCACGAAGCGGGCTGAGTCGGGAACGTACAATTCCATATACCGCTGCACCGCAAAGCGATCGGTCATACCTGCCACGTAATCACAGGCCTGCCGGCAGGCGGTTTTAGACGCGCTCGCCCTATCCTCCGCGCGGGCGTCCTCAATTTCCTCAAGAGCATTGGTGAAGTAATGATCGAACAGACCGTGAACCACCGTGCGGACGCGGTGATCTTCACCCGATGAGTTCGGCAAGTATACCCGTTCAAACAGGAACTCCTTGAGGTCGTTCAGCGCCTGAAGAATCTGGGGGCTGATCCTGATCTCGGGACGGTCCGTGCTCTGCTCGACAATATCGGCCACCACTTTGCCGATCCGGTCGCTGTGAGTGTATCCGAGCACGGCGAGAAGCGATTCCGGCACCGCGTCCTCGGGGATGAAGCGCGCACGGATCGCGTCTTCCATATCATGGTTTACGTACGCAATCCGGTCTGCCAGCTTCACGGCCTGGCTCTCCAGAGTCGCCGGTCCCGACGTAGTTTCCGTGAGGTCGTTCCGCCCTTTGGTATGGCCCAAAATCCCCTGCCGCACTTCCCACGTGAGGTTAAGACCACGACCGTTTCGCTCCAATACGTCTACCACGCGGAGGCTCTGCTCCCAATGATAAAACCGCTCGGAATGGGTCTTTACCACCTCATCCAGCGCCGCTTCGCCCGAATGCCCGAATGGCGTATGCCCCAGGTCGTGCGCCAGCGCAATGGCTTCGGTGAGATCTTCGTTGAGCGACAGAGCGCGGGCAAGCGTTTTGGCGATCTGGGTAACTTCCAGGGTGTGTGTCAGGCGGGTTCGAATATGATCCTGGCTGGGCAGAATAAAGACCTGTGTCTTGTGCGCCAGCCGCCGAAAGGCGCGGCAGTGAATTACCCGGTCCCGATCGCGCTGAAAGTCGGTGCGAATCGGGCAGGGATCTTCGGGCGTCGCGCGTCCCCGGCTCTCCTCGCTCCGGCTCGCCCATGGCGCCAGGCTTTCCCGCTCTCGCGAATGTATCCTCTCTCGAACCGTCATCATTCCCCCAAAACCGGTACGCGGTACGAGGCGCGGGGCGCAATGACTTCCCATCATCCTCCGCACCCGTTCCTCCGCGCTCCTTACCCCGCGCCTCGCATGCTCTTACCCGTCGGGTGGCCCGGTGGCCTTAACGATTGGGGCGATCTTGCCGAGCAGCTCCACGAGATCGGCGAGGGTCGTGCAAGTGATCCAGCGGTTATGTTCCAGATGCCGTTTCCCCTCGTGCGGACCGTTGTGGCTCCAGAAGCGGACTAAGTAGCTGTCGATGTCGGGATTATCGAGCGTGGGATAATAGACATCGGCCCCGGCGCCCGGGCCCGGCACGTGGAAGGCGGGCATCGTCAAAAAGCCCAGCGCCTCTACAATCTCTGGGATTTCGGCGCCATGGGGCACCTCCACGTGGAAGTCTCGCCATTCGGACTTCGCGTAGGTGTGCATCTTGATTTTGACCGTCGTTTTCCGACTTTTGGACGTTCTACCACTCAAAGTCGATAGCCTTTAGAAACGCCCGGGCTAAGATCATGTGACCCGTCTGGCTCGGATGTACCCGGTCCCACGCCAGGCTGGCGGGATAATAGGTTGCGAGCGCCTGGTCGAAGGCGGCCTGGGTATCCACCAGGATGGAGTCGTATCTCCGCGCCAGGCTCTTCACGACGCCGCCGTACCGGTCCATCCGGACACGCATCGCGTCTCGTTCATTGGATTCAATATAGAACGGGGTCAACAGCACGAGCCCGTCAAGCGCCGGCGCCGTGCGGCCGATGAGATCGTCGAGTGTTGACTCGTATTCGTCAATGAGAACGTGCGTTTCAGTCTGGCGCGGGGAGTCGAACTGTCGCCAGACGTCGTTAATCCCGATCATGACAGAGAGCCAGTCAGGCTCGCGGTCGAGAACATCACGCTGCCATCGCGCCTTCAGGTCACGGACGGTGTTGCCACTCGTTCCCTGGTTTATGATACGGATACCGAGATCGGGATAGACAGCGCCGAGGAGGGCGTCGATCTGGGCCACGTAACCGCGCCCGAGGGCATCGAACAAACCTTCCCCCGATGGCTGAGCGCGGCCTGCGTCCGTGATCGAGTCACCGATCATTACGAGCTTCGAATGCTTGTTGATTTTCATATTAACTCGCTGGCTGTGATTAGCCGCCGTTCAAGTTCCCATTTTGACTGGGATTCGGGAGAGTTTGAGAACGTATTGCCCTTCGCAGGGAGATCATCTCCGGTTGGCGCAGTGGTGTCCATCGAGTCGATACGTTGACTTCCAATTGTGTAGGACTCGTATACGAGCACGTATTCTATAGTAGCATTCCCCAAGACGCGAAGCCGCAAAAGAACGCCGCGGCGGGGTAAACGCCAGAGCGCACCCGACAGACTGCTGGCTTCACAGGCGGGAGCGCTGCTGCAATTGGTCTCTCAGTTGTCGCAGCTCGTCCAGGCTCATTGATTGCAGCGATGCTTCCGGTGTCGCCTCGTCCCCAAGCGAAGACTGAAGGAGTAGAACCTGGCCAATCAACATACCCTGCTGGAGCCCCTGCTGCAGCCCCTGTTGGAGCGCGTGTCTCATTCGGGCGTTCTCGTCTCGCCGCATCTTTTCGCGGCCTTCATAGATCTCCCGTTCCAGGTCTCTCTTTGAAAGCACCATCAGTTCCTCCACTGCCTGCCGGATCGCTTCGTCGTCTATCGTCGCCGGCAGCGCCTTCTCATCTAATGTTTCCCCATGCTTCAGAAAGTACAGCCACTGGTCTATCTCACTCTCCAGTTCTTCCGCTCCCTTGTTGAACTTCGCCAACTCAAAGAGGTGGATATCCAGATCCTCCGTGAACACTGCTCCGGTGGCGCGGTCGATCAGCCCGAACCGCGAGTGATACACCTTTCCCGGAAAGATTGTTCCATCGACGAAGCAAACTGAGATCGTGGGCTGAAGCAGACTGTAGTCCCGGCCGGCTGGGAGCTGTTCGGTATACAGCTTGGACCAATAGAACATTATCCGCTGGGGCAGCTCCGCAAACCCGATCATCTGCATCTCGACGTTGAAGTGTCGGCCAATCTGGTCCCGAGCCTTGATATCCAGGATGGAGAGCTTCTCATCAAAAGCAGCCTTCTCGGTGAAAGGATTGAGGATTTCAATATGCACAATCCTCTGGCCTGGAGGCAGTTGGAGGACGGCGTTGAGCAGGTCGATCAGGAGGGCAGCAGTGGCGAGTCTGCCAAACAGCCACTTGAATGCAAAATCCACCTTGGGATCAATGCCAGAACTCATACTCGTCCCCGGTTCAAAGGATTCTATTCATTTACGACGCCAGCAGAGCCATTATACACCTTACCCGCGTCCTCATACCGGCGCCGGCTCTTGCCTCAGGCCCCGCGCCGCACGAGCGGAGGCGTGCGCCACTATGCGGTCGCGTACCCCGTTCCCCCGCCTCGCGCCTTCCGCCTATCCTTCGTCCTCCGTCCTCCGTCCTCCGTCCGCGCCTCGCGCCCTCTGCCTGTCCTCCGTGCTCCGTCCTCTGTCCTCCGTCCGCGCCTCGCGCCCTCTGCCTGTCCTCCGTCCTCCGTCCTCCGTCCTCCGTCCGCGCCCGACCTAACCTGCTAATCTAAAGTACGGAGGTAGTTCATGAAAATCATCGTGGGCAAGAATCGGGCGGATATCGGGCGGCAGGCGGCGGACGTGGGAGCGGACCTGATCCGAGCGGCGATTCGCTCGCGGGGCGCGTCCGCAATCATTTTGGCGACGGGAACGTCGCAGTTTGAGATGCTTTCGGAATTGACGAGCGCACCTGGCATCGACTGGCGCCGGGTCACCGGCTTTCACCTGGACGAGTATGTTGGCATGACGGAAAGCCATCCGTCGTCGTTTCGGCGCTACCTGCGTGAACGGTTTGTTGAACGGCTGCCGCGAGCCCCCCGGGCGTTTCACTTCATCAACGGGGAAAACGATCCTGCCGCCGAATGCCGCCGGCTCAACAACCTGATTTCCGGCGAGACGATTGACGTGGCGTTCGTCGGCATCGGCGAGAATGGCCACCTGGCGTTCAATGATCCGCCCGCCGACTTCGAGACGGAGACGCCGTACCTTCTGGTGACGCTTGATGAAGCTTGCCGCCGCCAGCAGCTTGGCGAGGGGTGGTTTCCGAGTCTGGAGGCGGTTCCGATGCAGGCCATTTCGATGTCTATTCGACAGATCATGAAATCGAAGGCGATCGTTTGCTGCGTGCCGGACCTACGGAAGGCCGCGGCAGTGAAAGCATGTATCGAAGGTCCCGTGTCCCCGGAAGCGCCGGCATCTATTCTGCAGCGTCATCCGGAGACGTCGATGTACCTGGATGAGGGATCTGCTTCGCTCCTGAAAGAACGTCCTCCCGCGGTTTAACGCTGGTCGCCGGCCTGTAATCACCGCATTTGAGGCGTCACAGACACCAGTTCGCGCGAAATGGTTCCTCTTTTTGAGAAAAAACTATTGCGCGCTCATATCCTCGTGTGTTATACTTGAGCGTCCGGCGTTGGGCCGGCGGTTTCACCATCCCTATCGAGGGTCCTGCCAGGGGATGCTTTCGGAGTTGACTCTGAAACTCCTTGCAAGAGTTGAGATAGGTCGGAGTATAGCATGGCAACAGGTACAGTCAAGTGGTTCAGCGATTCGAAGGGCTACGGCTTCATCACACCTGATGATGGCAGCAAAGATCTCTTCGTCCACCATAGCTCTGTCAAAATGCAGGGTTTTCGAACTTTGCGTGAAGGGCAGGCGGTGGAGTTTGACGCCGTGAGCGGTCCGAAAGGCCCGCAGGCGGAAAACGTTCGATCGGTCTAATTCGGACCGAGGCGTTGGCGCACGTAGTTTGCGCTGCAGTTATAGCGTTCGCGCGTTCGTCGTGAACCACATCTGGACCTGTGAGACACCGCTCGCAGGTCCTTTCATTTTGAAATTCCCCCCATCTCCGCCACCACTCGCTGCAGGCCCGCAACGACACGGGCAAAACGCTCGTAGTCAATCTTATCCGGCGTGTCTTCAGGGGTGTGGTAATAGACGTACCGGAACGGCGCGGTGTCGGTGACCATTATTGCTGGATAGCCTTCCTGCCAGAACGACCAATGATCGGACCAGCCCAAGCCGGTTATCGCGCCGGGCAGTATCGCTCCCTCCGACGGAAAATGAGCGAGCCGGCGAAAGCGCTCGACGACCGACCGGGTAAGTGCACCGGATGCGATATTGCCGACAAACGCAATGAACTCGCCCGTCGAGGGATAGAGCCAGCCGGTTGGGAGTGGGTAATGCTGACTGCCGGGCAGGTCCGAATAGCAGCCCATCGTCTCCAGGCTCAGCATTCCAACGATGCGCTCACCCCGCTCACGGCATTCCCGGGCGTACACACGGCTCCCCATTGCCGCCGTCTGGAAATAGGGCGGCTCTTCGTTGACGAAGCAGACGAAACGGATGGTGCGCGCGGGTCGGGTGTTGGCGAAGGCGCGCGCCAGCGCCACCGTGGCGGCGGCGCCGGATGCGTTGTCATTGGCGCCGGGACATCCGGGAATGGTATCGTAGTGGCCGCCGACGACGATGATCTCTTCTTCGAGCCCGGCGCCACTTATTTGGGACTCCACGTTGACGCACTCCACGCCGCCGGCCTCGAAAACCTGACGACGCGTCTCGCATCCGGCTGCGATAAGCGACCGCTCCAAGAAACCGGCCGCGGCCATGAGGGCGTCCGGCGCGAGGGTGTGACGTTCTCCAATCCCGACCGCGAGCGTCTCTACGTCGCTTCTGAGCGCAATCGCCAATTCCTGCTCTTCCGGAGTGAGCGGTGGGAGAGAGCCTTGATGGCTGCGGCCCGGCATTCGCGTCGCTGCACGTATTGAAGCGGCGCCGACGGCGGCCCCAATCAATCCTCCGGCGCCGGCCAATCTCCATCCAGATAACGCCTGTTTCTTGTTATGCATACCGTGAACTTCTGCGACTACGATGGGAACTCCTTGCTGTGTTGCGGCGCTCGTTTCTCGACCTAACTGAGAAATGCGCGCCCGGCTCACGATTAGACCCGACATTCTGCACGTCGATATGGTTAAACTTGATCGGTAGAAGAGCCGGGCGTACCACTTCGGAAGGATCCCACGTTATGGCGGACAGGTTGAGGGTGGTCTTGGCGGGCTGCGGGGGAATGAGCGGCAGATGGCTTACGGTGGCCAAACAGCGCCCCGACGTCGAGATTGTAGGTCTTATTGACTTGAGGGAGGAGGCAGCGCACAAACGACGTGATGAGTTTGACCTGCCGGGCGCTGCAGTGGGCGACGACGTGCGTGAGATGCTGGAACGGCTCAATCCGGACGTGGTTCTGGATTGCACCATCCCGAGCAGCCACGTGATGGTGACGTTGGAGGCGCTCGCTCATGGCTGTCACGTTATGGGCGAGAAGCCGCTCGCGGACAGCATGGAGAACGCCCGGAGGAGTGTCGCCGCGGCGAAGCAGTCCGGGAAGCTGTACGCCGTGATGCAGAACCGGCGATATGACTCCCGGATCAGGGGATTCCTCCACTTCTTGGACTCGGGGCAGCTCGGCGATCTGACCACCCTCAACAGCGACTTCTACATTGGGGCGCATTTCGGGGGCTTTCGCGATCATATGGAGCACGTGCTGCTCCTCGACATGGCGATCCACACTTTTGACCAGGCGCGACTGATCTCGGGCGCTGACCCGGTGGCTGTTTACTGCCACGAATGGAATCCCACGGGATCGTGGTACGATCACGACGCCTCCGCCATCTGCGTCTTTGAGATGACTGGAGACGTTATCTACACATACCGTGGAAGCTGGTGCGCCGAGGGCTTGAGCACCACGTGGGAATGCGATTGGCGCGCTATCGGCACGAAGGGAAGCGCTACCTGGAACGGCGCCAACGTCTTTCGCGCGCAGGCCGCGACCGGTTCCGGCGCGTTTCATTCTGAGTTGACGGATCTGGAAATCAATCCGGCCAGGAGTTCATCCGAGGGTGGGCACGCCGGCGCCATCAATGAGTTCTTGGACTGTGTTCACTCGGGCGAAACCCCCGAGACTGTCTGTACCGACAACATCAAGAGCCTGGCGATGGTGTTTGGCGCCATCGAGAGCGCAAGCGCTCACCGTCGAGTTGAGATTTCACTGGAGTAAAAACTATGGCGAGAAAGCAGAACTTGATCCTGTTTGGCGTCGACAGCCTGCGGGCAGACCGCATGAGCTGTTATGGATACCCGCGTCAAACCACGCCCCATATCGACCGATTCGCTCAAAGCGGGGTGCTTTTTGAGCGTAACTACAGCCCACATATTCCCACTACCAGCGCTTACGCGGGAATGTTGACCGGGCGCGACTGTTTTGGAACGCAGGTGGTCGCGCTGCGTCATGAGGGTCCTCTTCGGCCGGAGGTTCCAACCCTCGCGGAGCTACTGCGGGGAGCCGGTTACACAACGACGTGCGTTGGTTTTGGCGGCAATCCGAGCTCGCGGGGCTTCGACAAGTATATCGAGTACCCGGGCTGGGGATCGTGGGAAGCCGGCCCGAGTCCGAAAGCGGGGAAGCTGAACGAGGTCGCCATACCGGAGTTGGATCGGCTCGCGGCGACGGGCGAATCGTTCTTTCTCTTCTTGCGTCACATGGACCCCCACTCGCCCTATCTTCCGCCACCCCCCTTCCAGCGAATGTTCTACAGCGGGAACGAATGTGATCCCGAGAATCACTCAATGGATCCGGTGATGGAGTTCAAGCCGTTTTGTGATTATTTCGCGACCTGGATGCCCCCAGGAATCACGGATACACAATACGTGAACGCGCAGTACGATGGCGCCCTTGCATATATGGACGCTTGTATCCAGCAGATTCTTACGCGGGTCACGGAGTTGGGACTCGACGAGGAGACGCTGGTCGTCTTGAACGGTGACCACGGCGAGACGCTGGATGAGCACGAATGTTACTACGATCACCACGGCCTGTATGATCCGACCCTTTACGTTCCACTCGTCATGAGGCATCCTGATCTGCTGCCGTCCGGGGTACGGGTTCCGGGATACTCGCTGCACCAGGACCTGGTTCCAACGCTGCTGCAGCTTCTGGACGTGCCCACCACGACGGAGTTTGAGGGAAAGAGCCTGCTTCCGATGCTCTACGGCGAAACCTTCAGCCTGCACAGCGAATTCTACATCACGGAATCGACGTGGATGAGAAAGCATGGATGGCGCACGCCCGAGTGGAAGCTAATCGTGGCGCTCGAGCCGGATTTTCATTTCAAACCGGCGGTGGAGCTCTATAATCTGGTGAAGGATCCGCTGGAAAACCATAATGTCGCGGACGAGGAACCGGCGCTTGTCGCCGCGCTGCGTGCGCGCATGGACGCGTGGATTGAGAAGCGGGAAGCGGAGACGGGCGTACCGAACCCAATGTTCACGAATCTCAACTGGCATGGCAAAGCGAAGGGGCACGAGGGACCGTTTACCTCGTCGCAGCAGGCGTACGACTCGATGTACATTGGATCGCCGGGGGCCGCCCAGAAACTGCAAGCCCGTGGGGCAGCCCGGCCGGAGGAAGAGGCGGTTTGAGACGGGGACGGCCGAAGAAGGATCAATACCGTTCAAATAACGGGCCCAGTGATTGAAATCACGGGCTAGAACCGCACCAAGTCCACCTACGTGGACTCCTGGAACGAGGCCAGCAGCGTCTTATCTGAACGGTGTTGGAAGAAGGATGAATCAAAAACGCTGGAGTTATAGGCGCCTGTTCCTGCTTGGGAGGAGAGTCCGTGAGAGAGGTCTGTGGTGGGCGGAGGACGGAGCCGTGAAGCTCCGCGGGATGCGTACCTCGCGCCTCGTACCTCGCGCCTGATTGCGAAGGGAAGGGAATGCTATGAAGCTCGGATGTAATACGGTGGTGTTGGGGACGACGGATTTTCCTGCGGCGCTTCAGCACGTTGAGTGGGCCGGTTATAAGTACGTGGAACTGGCGGCGATCAAAGGGATGTGCGAGCACGTCCGGATCGGGCAGGACCCGGCGGAGATCAAGGATCTCCTGGCGAAACACAGCCTGGAAGCGACGGCGATGGAGGCTGCGACGAATGATCGGGAGCGGTTGATGGGTTTGTTTGCCCTGGCGCGTGAGATCGGCGTACCCATTGTCAACATTGGGTCGGGGGGTAAGACGGGGGATGAAGAGTCGACTCGAAACGCCATTCAACTGATGCGGGAGTTCGCGAAGCTGGCGGGTGAGCAGGGTGTTAAGCTGGCGGTCAAGCCGCACGTGGGACAGGCCATCTACAACGCTGAAACCGGGCTGCGCCTGGTCTCCGAGGTGAATGATCCGGCGCTGGGTCTCAATTTTGATCCGAGTCACCTTTTCCGGGCCAATGAGACTCCGGAAGACGTGGCCCCTCGCTGGGGATCCCGGATCATTACCTCTCATTTTCGAGACTGCCCCTGGCGTGAAGGCAGCCCGGGCACGCCCGATCAACAGATTCCGGGGCGAGGCGTCGTGAACATTCCTGCGACACTGGCGGCCCTGAAGAAGAGTGGCTACACTGGCCCCTTAAACCTGGAGGTCATTGGCGCGGGCGGATGGGAGCTGTCAAGGGCGATGGGGATCGTCGCTGAAGCTCACGGATATCTGAATCGCTGTCTCCAGGAAATCGGCGTGTAACCGGCAGCCCGCATAGAGCCGGGTTGCTCCGAATCCGATGGGCCGGTGACTGTGCCATGGGCCATCGCGACGGGGGATCTTCAGAAATCGGGACCTGCGTCCGGGCGGAGAATCATCGTCGAGGGAGCCGCTGAGTGGATCGGGAGACGATTGAGCAGTTGATCAAGGATCGGGGCGTAAGTAAGGTGCAGGTTGGCGGATTCGACCTGGACGGAGTTTTGCGCGGCAAGTATATCTCACGGGATAAATTCCTCTCGTCGTTTGATGATGGGATCGGCTTCTGCGACGTGATCTTTGGCTGGGACTGCGGCGATCATCTTTACGACAACAGCCGGTTCACGGGCTGGCATACCGGATTTCCGGATCTCCGCGCCCGGTTCGTTCCCGAAAGCTTCCGTCTGATTCCGTGGGAGGCGAGAACTGGCTTCGCGCAGGTTGAATATTACTCGCCGGATGGGCCTCCGCTCCCTATCTGCCCGCGCCAGGTTTTGAAGCGTGTGGCGGCGCGGGCCGAGGGGATGGGATATCGGCCGCGGATGGCCGCGGAATATGAATTCTTCCTCTTCGAGGAGACCCCGCGATCGCTGGAGGAGCGCGGTTTTCATGAGCTTCGCCCCGAATCCCCCGGCATGTACTGCTACAGCATACTGCGCGCCGCGGCACGCGCCGATTTTGTTCAGATCCTGATGGATCAACTGGGCGACTTCGGCATCGAAATCGAGGGTCTGCATACGGAAACCGGACCGGGCGCCTTCGAAGCCTGCATCCGCTACGCGGACGCAGTGGGCGCCGCGGACAGCGCGGGGCTCTTCAAAACGGCGGTGAAGATCCTCTCCGCTCGCCAGGGGTTGATGGCCTCCTTTATGGCGAAGTGGAACGCCGACATGCCCGGTTGTGGGGGGCACATTCACCAGAGCCTGATCGGTTTTGAAAGCGGCGCCAACCTATTCGCCGGAAGTCCCTGCTCGAAGTTGGCGGAGCATTATATCGCCGGGCAGCAGGAAGCGCTTCCGGAACTGGCGCCGCTCCTTTTGCCCACGATCAATTCGTATAAGCGGCTGGTACCCGGTCTCTGGGCGCCGACGGCGGCGACGTGGGGCGTCGAGAACCGGACGAATTCGCTGCGCCTGGTTCCCGGATCATCCGATGGCGCTACTCGCGTGGAGACCCGCATTCCCGGCGCGGACGCGTCGCCGCATCTCGCCATGGCGGCGTGCCTTGCGGCCGGCCTGCATGGGATTCAACATCAACTGACACCCACGGCGCCCACGACCGGCAGCGCGTACGAGGAAGCCGGCGCGCCCGGTCTACCACGGTCACTCGCCGACGCTACGACACGTATGCGCGAGAGTGCTCTGGCGCGTGATTGGTTCGGCGATGAGTTCATTGATCATTTCTGCCGCTCTCGTGAATGGGAGTGCCGCGAGTTCGAAAAGGCAGTCACCGATTGGGAAGTGCGGAGGTATTTTGAGGTGATTTAGGAGTCCGGGATGTGTGGATGCGTGAATGTGTGGGTGCGTGAGTATGTGGGTGCGTGAGTATGTGGGCGCGTGAGGTGGAGGACGAAGGGTGACGGAGGCAAGGCAGCGGATGAAGGACGAGTCAAGAAGCGCCCGGCGCCGCGCGCCTCGGGGATCGCGCCCCGTACCCCGCGCCTCGCGCCCCGTACCTCGGGCCCTCCCCACGGGAGTCTGATACGTTGATCACGCGCTTTGCGTTTCCGACGAATGTATTGTTTGGTCCCGGCGCGGTGGGGGAGATCGGCGCGCTTGTGAAGGGGTCAGGGGGAACGGTGGCGCTGATCGTGAGCGATCCGGGGGTCGTGGGCGCCGGGTTGGTGGCGCCGGTTCAGCGTTCGCTCGAAGCGGCCGGTTTATTCTCGGTGCTCCATGATGGCGTGGCGCCGAACCCGCTTGAGGAGAATGTGGAGACGGGCGCTGCGCTTTTTCGCCAGGAAGGATGTGACTTCGTGATTGGCGTGGGAGGCGGCAGTGCACTCGACGCCGCCAAGGCGATCCGGCTCCGAATCACCCATTCCCGTCCGCTGATTGATTACGACGACAACGCCGGCGGCGGCGAGTTGATCCGGAGTGATATGCCCCGCATGATTGCAGTACCGACGACCGCGGGAACCGGCAGTGAAGTGGGGCGCAGCGCGGTGATCATCTGCCGTGCTAACCAACGAAAGACGGTGATTTTCAGTCCTCATCTGATGCCATCGTACGCGGTCTGCGATCCAGAAATGACGGTTGGAATGCCGCCCCCGATCACGGCGGCGACCGGGATGGACGCTCTCACCCACAATATTGAAGCTTTTCTCTCGACGCCATATCATCCTCTCGCCGACGCGATTGCCCTCTACGGCGCGCGTCTCTGCGCCGAAAACCTCGCCCGGGCGGTGGAGAGCGGGCAAGATCGGGAAGCGCGAGCGAATATGATGATGGCCGCTATGATGGGCGCGACGGCGTTTCAAAAGGGGCTGGGCGTAACGCACTCACTGGCGCATCCATTATCGAGTGTCGCCGGGATTCACCATGGGCTGGCAAACGCAATCCTCCTGCCGCACGTTTTGGAATTCAACGCGAGCGCCTGCCAGAGCCGGTACCGGGATCTGAGCAGGACTCTCAATGTGCCGGACGCGTCGGGCGCGTTGAGCGAATGGGTGAGGGAGCTGAACCGCAAGATCGGGATTCCGGCGGCTCTCGGTGAAGTGGGCGTCGGGCGTGATATGATTGCCGCGATGGTTCCAAAGGCGATGGAGGATGGGTGCCATCTCAATAACCCGCGTCCCTGTTCGGCGGAGGACATGCGGGCGCTTTATCAGGCGGCGTTTTGATAAACCGATTTAGATCGGCGACTGTAGGTGGAAATGATGAGCGTGAGAATAAATCCATTTCGTTGGAGCGAACTGGCGGGCGTGCTGCCGCTGCTTGATGACAGTCTGCGGCGTGATCCCATCTCCGAATCTGTGTTCACGCGTAAAGTTTTGCTGGATCCCAATTTTCGCGCCGAGGGAGCGTTGGTCGCGAGCTGCGATGGTGAGGTGGCCGGTTTCTGCCTTGCGATCGCCCGCCAAACGCCGCTGGAAAATGCGCCGACGGATCTCGATCGGGGATATATCACGCTGATCGCCGTTCGATCGGATCTGCAGCGCCAGGGGATCGGCGGGGAGCTGCTGGAGCACGCAGAGGCGTACCTGAGGTCGCAGGACCGGACGACAGCGCTGATCTCTCCTTATTCCCCTGGCTACTTTACACCGGGCGTGGATCCGGAGGCGTACGCGCCCGCGATAAGCTTCTTTGCGCGACATGGATACCGTGAGCTCTACCGGGCGATTTCTATGAAGACTTCCCTCCCCCAGCCTGGTCCCCCAGCCTGGTCGCAGGCAATGACCGCACGACTTAAAGCCGAGGGAATCTGCATCGAGTCGTATGAGCCTGCGCTAACGGTCCCTCTGCTCGATTTCGTGGCGCGAGAGTTTCCGGGCGATTGGGTGCGAGTGGTTCGCGAGGCGATGGGAGCAGTTTTGAGCGGCGCTGCGGCCGCTCGACTGGTCATCGCGCACGAGGGAGGAGAGATTCTGGGCTTTGTTCACCATGAAAATGAGCGGTTCGGACCGATCGGAGTGGCGGCGTCGCGCCGGGGGCGCGGGGTAGGGCACGCTTTGATGTTTGCCGCGCTGAGGGCGATGGGGCAGGAGGGGTTCCGGGTGGGATGGTTTCTGTGGTCAGATGAGAAGACCGCGCGGCGGCTGTACGACAACGCTCAGTTCCGGATCGATCGCCGATTCACCGTTCTAAGCAAAGCGCTTTAGACGGTTAGTTTCTTGTTGGAGAATCGTCGGCCGACCTTGGCACGGCGCGGTCCGGCTGATAAGGACGCAGGTTAAGACGCTTCCCCCCGTGCTCATCGCGTCTGGAGGTAGGGGACAGGTCACCCATCGCCCGCGCCGATATGTTTGTCGGCTCCGGAGTTGCGCGATCGTTGCGGTAACGAAGAGCGGAGATCAGAAAGCGCTGAGTCTTCTCCAGCAGCTCTTGAGTCTTCAACAACTGGCGGCGGAGATCATCGTACTGAGTCCGCAGGTAACGCACTTGCTCTTCACGGACGGCCAGGAGGTCGTTCTTCGCGGCCAGGAGCGCGTGGGCATGGGCCAGGCCGGACCGCAAACGAGCGATCTCATCGTTATCGGAACTCGACGTCTCCGGCGCGGTCGTGGATATAGCTGATGGCATATTCAGGTTCATGTGGACACCATTTAGGGTTCGAAGGAAGTAATCCTCTCTGAGTATACAGCTATGTTTAGAGGAGTTTGTTTTTTAACCGGATAAACCCTGAGCCTCGGCTTGGAACACCCGGCGGCGACCAGGGGCCGGCTTCGAAATTGATGTTTGAAGGAGAATCGGCGTTCACAGGTCAAACTGGAGTGAGGGGCTGAATCCACTGCTCCGGAACTGGAGACAACCATGAAAGCGCGAATGACTTTGTTGGCGGTGACGGCGGTTTTGCTGGCGGGAGCGCCGGTGCTGGCTCAGGGCTTTGGTGGCGGAGGCTTCAATCAAGGCTTCCAGCAGGGGCGTGGATTTCAGCCTGGCGTCACGCCGCGCATAGGATTTGGCGGGAGCGGATTTGGTGGCGGCCGGTACGGCGGCGGCATCACGGGTGGCACAACCGGCACAGTCCCCGGCTACGGCGGTGGATTCCCGGGCGGCGGGTATGGTGGCGGGTATGGTGGTGGATTTCCGGGCGGCGGCGTATCCACCACGACCGGCGGGTTCGGCGGAGGCAGGTATGGCGGCGGCGCATTTGGGGGCGGAGCGTTTCAGGAAGCGCCTCCCGCGGGAAATCCCGGCTACACGGCGCCGGGCCGGTATTCGGAGATCACTCCGGGCGCGTCGGTGGGACTTGTTACCTATTGCGCGGATTTGATGGCGGACGCCCCAACCGGTGCGGTGCGTCTTCTCGCCGATCCGGGCGCGGGCGATGTTCAGGTTGCCGGCGTACACATGCCGATACTGACGGCAGAGCAGCAGGGCTTGATTGCGGTTCGCGGACACGATTCTTTGACCGATGGACCCCGGGCGGATGGCCAGTTTCTCGATTTCCACATCGTGAATCTGACCTCGGCCCCGGTCGCCGTGCGGGTCGACCCGGGAACGGTCTTCACGCCGGAAGGTCAGCCGCGTCCGGAGCTTGATTCGCATATCGGGGCGCTGCTGGATCTGGAAGCGGAACAGGGGCTATATGGGAGCGACACCTCGTGCGTGGCCATGTGGGCTTCCGAGGGATCTACGCTGCAGGATGTTTCTGAGGAGAGTTTTTCGCTTTCGGCGGGGCGACTGGCGCCGGCGGTGCAACAGCTTCTGGATCATTCCAAGATTAATCGGCGTTTCGACACCGGTGATGGCGTCTACCGTGCTCTTTACGATCAGGCGCGTGCGAAGCTGGGATCCACGACGCAATCGATGCGCCTGCCGATGCGGCTTACCGATGGCACGGCTGCAATGGGACTGCTGACCCGTAACGGCGACTCGGGCGTCGTCGAAATCACTCCCAACGTTTCGGAGGACGGGAAGCCTCCGGCCGGCCGCCTCTATTATCTCACGAAGGTGGCGACTCACGGTGATCAATTCACCGTGACCCTGATTCAGCCTCGCACCGGAAGGCCCGCGCCGGGCGCTCCGCCGCTATCATTCATGAAACCGAAAGGTTGGGTTTTGGGCGCCTCATAGCCATTTCAACATCGCCGCGAGCAGACGCTGCGGCTTGGATGGGAGAAAACTCGAGAGCCGATCGCGCGTTTCCGCCCGAATGTCGCTGGCATTCCTTCAGAAATTTTCACTGGCGGGGTTGAAATCGCACGTCGTTATTTCCAATCTGAGAGCTCTTGAAGTACTTCGTATGCCCGTCCACAAAGGTGAAGTCTGCGCCATCGCCATGCCGGGCGCTGAGACGGTCGAACCCGACAAGGAAGTAACCATCATTGGTGGTACTGATCGGGCCCGCGTTCTCCTCGCAGAAGAGGATGCAGTTGGCAGGGCTGCTGACGGCGGCCAGCGGGATTCCCGGATGGGGCTGGGGTGTGCCTTCAATCGAAAGCAGGCTGTTGATGGCGTAAGACGCGCCGGCGTCATCCTGGTCATCGGGACAGGTGTAGACGTTCTTGTCTTTGACATAGGGGTAGAGGCCGCCCTGCGAGGGGTCGAATATCGTCGGGGCGCCGAACTCCGTGTAGTAAATCCAACCACCGCGAGCGCCATTGCCGGCCGAACCATCGGTGGCGTTTGGCAGTCGATCGTCATAATCCTGTGTGTACATGGTTACTGCGATGCCGAGTTGGCGAAGATTGCTGCTGCAGGAAGCACGGCGAGCAGACTCCCGAGCGGCGCTGAAGACGGGAAGCAAAATGGCGGCGAGAACGGCGATTATCGCTATGACCACCAGAAGCTCAATCAGCGTGAAACCGGACCGACGCCGCATGGGTGCTACCTCCGTCGCTAATCCGCGCTCGCAGCCATTGCATCAGCCCTATCGCCGCGATCCACCATCCTCGCTGGCCGCCGGCGCCCGACGAGCGCGACTCAACCTTTCGACACTCCACCCGGGGTAACCTTGTTGCCGCGCCGGAGTTCACGAAACGTACTCGGAATCTCTAAAATCCGCGCGGCGAGCTCTCCCCAGGCCGGGTAGAGTTTCTCCACTTGAAAACCGTAACCCTGCGAAGGCAGAGGGCGCTCCAGCCGCCGATGAAAGGGCGGGATCGCCAGTCGGTAGGAACTGGACCGCATTGTCAAGCCCTCATCGCGACAGTTTCACCCCACTCGCGACCAGGTGACAACCAGCCCAATACTGAAGGCGCCAGCTGTCCCGAAATGCGCCGGCTCTATCTACGATGTCAGACGATCCAAGAACGAAAGATTCCAGAACCAATGAGGCCAGGCGGGGCCGCCTGGGCGCCGCGATAGCCTGGTGGGTGCTGCTGGCCACGCTCTGGATGGCGCTGGTCGATAAGAGCACACTTACTGAAGTCATTGCAGGCATGGCGGCTGCGGCGATCGGCGGGGCCTTCGCGCCCCTGTCGCGGCATTGGGTGGCGCCCGCGGGAGGGTCCACACCGACCATTCCCACCGATCCGCGCCTCCCGCCTCGAACGGACGCCGGGCGTCGATTAATCTCTGACCCCGTGGTCAGATCGCCGTAGCGAGCAGGGCGAGCACCTTCTCGAACGCCGGGCTCCCATGTGGGCGTTCCAACTCCTGGCCGAGAAGCCACGCGGTATCGGGCGTCTCGATAGGCTGACGCCAGATGAGAGGATCGGTGTCGGGCCGATCAATCTGGAGCTCGACCATGTCGGGCCGGTGGCTTCGCTCGCAGCAGAGGCGAACCCCGCCGGATCCAGGGAGGACCACCGAGGTAAGATCCCCCGGCGCCACACCCGGTCGAGCATCGGGCTTTAGAGTCAACTGCCCGGCGCCGGCGCCCGTTGTGGTCTTGAGCGTCCAGGAGTCACCATCTCTCTTGAACCGGCCCTTGGGCAGCCAGCCGAGCCGCTCGCAGAGCCACGAACCGATGAGCGCGGCCTGCGCCTGGGTCCATCCGGCGCCGCCGGGCACGTAGCCCACCTCAGCGTCTTTCAATCCACCTAAATACGCGCGGAACGAAGGAGGGTCAAACATCGTTGCCACCATTTCCCGCCAATTTGCCGTGCGCCGCCATGCCATGTCCGTAACATCCGGCCGCGAGGCGTTCGTATAGGCAGCCAGCACCGGCAGCAGGCGGTCGGGCCGGGCCGAGCTCTGCAGATCCACCACCAGTCGATCGGCAATCGCGACCAGCCGCGTGTAAAGATCGTCACCGGGATCCGGGTCTCCCTGGAGCCAGACGAAGACCGGCACGTCGGCTGCTAGCAGCGGCGTCACCGCCCAGGCGATCTGGCTCACAGACTTGCCGGAGGCGTAAAGAGAGATTCGCTCGCAGCAGATCGGTTTGGAGCTTGCGCCGGCAGGATGGCAGTAGGCCGAGACCGAGGCTTCGAGAGCGTCCGATCCGGAACGATCCACGGTCGCCACGATAACCCGGCAGGGGTAGCGAGCGGTGATAGAAGTACCGGCCTCGGATGCGCGGCATGCCGACCTCGCATCCGGCGCCACGGCCACAAGGTTCAATGTGCAAACCCGGGTAACCGGCGCATCGGCTTCATCGCGTGTCTCGGCGGTACCCTGCCAGAGATTGCGTAATTCGCGCTCGATAGAGGGTAAATCGACGTTGCGATCTTCCGCAATCGGGTACACCTGACCATACTGAGGCACGGGACACTCTCCTTCTTACGCGTTCTCAAACAGATAGATGCGGCCTCAATACACGTCGAGGGCCCACATTTAATTGGAATAATCAGGCGCGTCTTCTAATACGCTCAAGCGCGTCCTGAGCCTGACCTACAAATTCGTGCTCCGATTCAGAAAAGAGGGCCACGCTCCGGTCCAGGAGCGATTCGGCTTCCTTCCACTCGCCATCACGTTCGGCGAGTAGACCAAGCTCATACAGGTTGCTGGCCATCAACACGGGATCTTCGGCGCGCCGCGCGACTTCCAGACTCCCCCGGAATAGCTGGCGGCCGACATCGGCTTCTCCCGCCTCTACCAGCAGCACTCCCAGCATTGTTTCAGTTTCGGCAGCGCGGGTTTCCTCACCTGCCGTTTTATAAAGTTCAATCGCCTGAGTATAAAGCCGGCGGGCCTCCTGCACGTCGCCATCGTCACCCGCCATCGCGCCCAACTCTCGCAGGGCCCGCGCTGCCATCGCGCCAGTGTCACAGCGCACGGCCAGATCGTGACTCTCGCGGAGCAGGGTGCGGGCTTCATAGGACGCTTCTTCATCTACGGCGAGCATGCCAAGGTGAAAGAGAATGTCCGCAGCGGCCATTTCGTGCCCCAGACGACGGCGGATATCGAGGGCTTCGTTCCAGTGCTGTCGTGCGGCGCGATGATCTTGCAGACGCCGCTCGACCACGGCCATTTCCCACAGATTGGCGGCCTGCGCTTCATCATCATCGGCGAACTGCGCCTCATCGAGCGCTCGCTGGTGCCATTCGTACGCCTCATAATACGCGGCTTCGTTTGACGCCAGCAGCCCGAGGCGGTACATCCCGAAGCTGCGCCGCCGGAAGTCATCACTTTCACGAATCTGCCAGAGATACCGGTTCCAACACTGCCTGGCGCTGGCAAGATCCCCCTGTCGCTCGGTGACTCCGGCGAGCTGTTCCAATATCCGGCCCAGCATCGCAGCGTCTTCGGCAGATTCCCCGGCTTCCAACGCTCTTTCGAGCGCCTCGCGCGACGCCTGCAGGTTGCCCCGATTCTCTTCGGTAGCCCCGAGCTCAAAAAGGGCCTGAGCTTGCAGCAGCGGGTCTCCGGCCGCTGCGGCGCATTGCGCGGATTCATCGTATTGTGACGCCGCCTTATCCCATTCCCTGGACTGATAATCAAAGTATGCCAGCTCATACAGGGCACGGGCAGCCCGAGCATGATCGCCAGTCAGGCGGGCGGTATCCAATTGCTCTTCGTACTCGTCGCGGGACGACGCGTGATCCGCCATGTCTCCTTCTTTCGATTCTCCCCTAAAGCGTCCCGCAGTCAAGTGACGCCGGGGAAATCAGTCGCATCGCTTAATTCACCAGTTGTTCGCTGCAAACCGGTTCATCGCCGCACCGGATTCGTTCGGATCGAGTTCGAGGTATTATACCATTTGCCTGAAGGCAGATCAAAGCAGAGGCGCGCGGGATCGGCGGCGAGTCGGAATTTTACCAGAGCGTGCGCGATTCAACCCTTGGATTGATTATTAGCTCATCTCGCGCGCCCATTCGCGAGCTATCTAACGGCTTTGCCTTCTTAGCCCAATAATTAAATGGCCGGCAAAACAGGCAAAAAAAGGAGAACGGGATGCCCGCGTGGTAGTATTCTAATAGCCCACTGAGCCAGGAGATCGACACGATGCTGTTTTTGCCGAGGAGCGCTTCCCAAACATCGTCAGCGGCTGTCCGCCACAAAACGTTACACCGGTCGCGACAATCGTACGGGCTCGTCTTCATTGCCGCGCTCACTCTAATCGCGGTTTACGCAGGCGCTGCTCGTGCCGATGACACAGCGTCCAGCAACCAGATTCTGACGATCACGCTCCCTGCCGGGGGCTCAAACGCCGCCGCCGGACCCTCTGATAGCGGCGCCGGACCCGCCGACAATGGGGCAGGTATCCCCTCCAACTCAGTCTCCATTCCGGCGCCGGGTCAGGATAACGGCCAGGCTTCTTCACAAAACGGCGCGATAGCCCAACTCCCGCCGCCTGACTTCAATCACCTCTCGGTTATCGCTGTGGGAAACGTCAACGAGGACGGCGCCCAGATCGTACGCAGAGCGGGTCCAAGCAGTATGACAGTGCTTTTTACCTGCGCGCGGGGCCAATCGATTGGGATTGTCGGACAGCTCGGGCAGTGGTACTGCGTCGAAATGGCGGATGCATCGCTGGGATGCATCCTCGTGAACCGCGTGAACGTGACATGGGAGAGTCCCGGCCCGGTCCCCGACGTCCCCAACAACCAGCAGTCTCCCTCGGATCGTCTTCGACCAACCCCGGTGCTCTTCCCGGATTCGATCCGCGACAACGGCTCAACCCCCGCCGGCCGTCGCGTTGTCGACGCGGCCCTCCGGTTTCTCGGCGTGCGGTATCGCTGGGGAGGGAATACTGACCACGGTATCGATTGCTCGGGCCTGGTCAAAGCGGCCTTTGCACGGGAGGGGATTGATCTGCCTCGCACCGCCCGTGAACAGGCCGAAGTCGGGGCGCCGGTTTCACTCTCCGAGATTCAGCCGGGCGACCGCCTCTCGTTTATCTGCCACGGATCAACGGTCGATCATACGGGGATCTATATTGGCGGAGGCCAGTTCATTGAGGCGTCCGGCGCTAAAGGCGAGGTCGCCATTACCCCTCTGGAGAGCTATCTCAAGTACCTCGTCGGAATTCATCGCGATTTCCATTGATGAAACGGAGAACGCGGGACCGCGAAATCGCTCCCCGCGCTTGACGTCCCGCGACCGTTGGTCGCTATCCGGAATTCGCGATTTCCAGCACGGCGGAGGTTACGTCGTGAATATCCTCGTCGGTGAGGCCGGGATGCAGCGGAAGTGATATGTTGCGGGTAGCGGCGTCCGCCGCAACCGGTAGGTCTTCCGGACGGTAACCGTATTTCCGCGTGTAGAACGACATCATGTGAACCGGGATGAAATGGACGCTCGTTCCGATGTTGAGAGCGGTAAGCCGCTCGATAAACTGATCCCGGTTGATTTCCACAGCGTTCGGCCGGATCCTCAGCACGTAAAGGTGCCAGCTTGACCGGCAGTTCTCGCGCTCCACCGGTATCTCCAGGGCCGGATGACGCCCGAACGCTTCGTTGTACGCCTGTACGACTTCCCGCCGCCGGGCATGGAATCGCTTCAGTTTTAGCAACTGCTGCTTGCCGATCGCCGCCTGGATGTCGGTCATGTTGTACTTAAAGCCGGGGGCCTCCACGTCGTAGCGCCAGCTCCCGCCGCGGTCAAATCGCCTCCACGCGTCGCGTGACATGCCGTGCAAACTCAGCGTTCGGGCCTTCGCGATCAGTTCAGCAGGGCCGGTGAGCGCGCCGCCCTCGGCTGTCGTGAGGTTTTTCGTGGCATAGAAGCTGAACGCGGCGAGGTTATTCCGGCATCCAATCATCACCTCCCGGTTTGTGGGATCCCGATACCAGGCGGGAACGGCGTGGGCGGCGTCCTCAACAATGGGGATGTTATGCTTCTGCGCCAGCGCGTCCAGCGCGTGTAACTCCGCCGGATGCCCGGCATAATGAACCGGCATAATGGCGCGGGTTCGCTCCGTGATGGCGCGCGCCACGGCGGCCGGGTCAATGCAGAGGGTGTCGGGTAGGACATCCACCAGCACCGGCCGAGCGCCAACGTGCTCGACGACGTTGGCCGACGCTACAAAGGTCATGGTGGGGACAACGACTTCGTCCCCGGGTCCCACTCCCAGCGCAACAAGGCTGAGGTGGAGACCGGCGGTACATGAGTTCAGCATCAAGCAGGTCCCGCCGGGCGCGTTCACGTACTCTCCAAACTGCCTCTCGAACGCCTTCGTACGGGGACCGGTGCTGATCCACCCTTCGCGCAGCGTGGCGACCACCTCGTCGATCTCCTCCTCACCCAGATTCGGCGGGCAGAAGGGTAAAAACGTCTCTCGCATGACTATAACTTCCCGACTTCTTCGGCACGTTCACGGGGACAGACCAGAACAGTATTCCCATAACGTACGATAACAAGCCCCGTAACCCCCAGGGCGATGACCTGTCCTTCATCAGCAATTGCCACGCAGTGCGAGGAATCAACAAACCGGTTCGACCCGAGTCCCACATTTCCCGAGGCGTCGCGCTCCAATAGACGATTGAACGCGTCCCAGGTTCCGAGGTCGTCCCAGCCAAACCTGCCGGCGACACAGAATATGTTATCGCAGCGCTCGGCGATTCCCACGTCTACCGAGACGATAGGCAGCGCTTCGAAGAGCTGCTGGAGTCGACTGGACGAGAGGCCCGGTTCGAACAGCCTGGCGTGATGCGGCAGGAACCGGCTGAAAGCGTCGTAGGCGACATCCGCGCGCCAGACGTAGATGCCAGCGTTCCAGAGGCAGCCTTCTTCCACGAGCTGAAGCGCTCTCGTATGATTTGGCTTCTCCTCAAAAACGGCAACGCGATAAACGTCCCGACCCACGCACTCTCCCGGCCGAATGTAACCAAAACCAGTGGCGGGCCGCTGCGGCTGAATACCGACCACCACGATCCCGCGCCGCTCCTGCGCCACTCTGGCCGCGCTTCGCAGCGTCTCCTGGTAGAGGTGGTTGTCGGACACGGCGCCATCGGACGGCGTAAACGCGACCGCGGTTTCGGGGCCGAACCGCGCCGCGATTGCTGCTGTCGCCAGCGCGCAGGCGCCTGCGGAATTGCGCCGCATCGGCTCGATGATGATGTTCTCCGGAGGCGCTTCGGGCAGATGTTCACGCACCTGCTCCACCAGCTCCGCGGTGGTCGCAATAAAGATGGCGTCGGGCGTGGTGAGCGGCGCCAACCGGCGATAAGTCTGCTGGATCAAGGATTGGCCCGGCCCGCTGCTAGAGGCGCCATCGTCGCCGGACGCTGACGGCCACATCACAAACTGCTTCGGCCGCAGTTTCGTACTGGCCGGGAAGAGGCGCGTGCCCACTCCTCCCGCCATGATGACAACCGCGATCATCCTTCACTCCAATGCCGGATATTCCGCTTCATCCGGTCGCTCCTTCGGACGCTCTCCTGAACACTCGACCTACAACCTCAAGCATTTCCATTTGCAAAACGCTCAATCTCAGGAAGCGGCGGTCGCAGCGGTGGTGACGAACCATGCCACGGTCCGACGGAGCCCCTCCAGGAACTCCACGCGCGGCTCGTAGCCCAGATTCTCCCTTGCCAGGGTAATATCCGCCAGCGAATCGCGCACATCGCCGGCCCGGGCCGGCGCATGAACCGGTGAGATCGCTACTCCCATGACCTTTTGAAGCTCGCCCAACAGATCATTCAAACTGATCCGTTGGCCGCATCCTACGTTGAAGACTTTGCCTGCTGCGGCGGATGTTGGGGCCATCGCTGCTCGAATGTTGGCCGCAACGGCGTTCTCGACATACGTAAAATCTCTTGTTTGCTCCCCATCTCCATACACGACCGGGGGATCGCCCCGCTGCAGCGCCTGGATAAAGCGAGGTATGACCGCAGCGTATTCCGAGTGAGGATCCTGCCGCGGACCGAACACGTTGAAGTATCTCAGCGCCACAGTCTCCAGGCCATACACTTGAAAGAATACCTGGCAGTAGAGTTCACCCACATATTTGGTGATGGCGTACGGGGAGAGTGGAATCGCCTGCATGCTCTCTACCTTGGGGAGCGTCTCGGTGTTGCCATAGGCGGAGGAGGACGCTGCATAAACTACACGTTGAACACCCGCCGCACGCGCCGCCAGCAGCACGCTCAGGGTTCCATTGATGTTGTGGTCATTGCTCTCCCAGGGATTCTCCACCGACCGGGCTACCGAAGCGAGCGCGGCCTGGTGAAAGACAATCTCGACACCGCGAAAAAGACGCTCCATCTGATCCCGATCGCGAACGTCCCCCTTTACGAACTTCAGATCCTTCGTCATGTCCGCAAGATTGAGTTCTTTTCCGGTGGAGAGATTATCCACCACCGTAACGTCACATCCCTCGCAGAGAAGCGCTCGCGACAGGTTTGACCCGATGAACCCTGCCCCGCCGGTCACCACGCATCGGCCCAGCAATCAAAGGCTCCAGTCGCTTGAAACGCGCAGTTGAAAATGTGCCAAACGTCCGGCCATCCTATCCCTCCTTAATAACCCCCAGAAGTAAACGCTTCAGAAGTAAACATTCCAGAAATAAACGCTCCAGTTACCAATTAGTTAGCTCTTAGAGGCTCCAGTAGCTTATCGTCGACGGAATCTCGGAAGGATCCAGCAGCGACTTAACATCCATCAGCACTCCATCCGGTCGCAACTGCGACAGCAGCTTTTCGCGCGGCATCTGGAGGAACTTCCTATGCCCCACGGCCAGCACCAGGCAATCAAGCTCTGTCATTTCCTCCCAGTCCGTCAGGCAGATACCGTAGGCGTCGTGCGCTCTGCGCGCATCTACAAGCGGATCATGCACGAGGGGATCCACACCGAACTGCCGCAGCTCAGAGACAATATCGGGCACCCGGCTGTTGCGAATATCCGGCACGTTTTCTTTGAAAGTCAGGCCGAGAATACCCACCCGCGCATTCCTCACCGGGATGTCGGCGTGGATCAGCAGCTTAACAAGGCGCTGCGCGATCTGCTGCCCCATTCCGTCATTGATACGTCGTCCTGCCAGAATGACCTGCGGGTGGTAGCCGACCTCTTCAGCTTTTTTCGTCAGGTAATAGGGGTCGACGCCGATACAGTGGCCGCCAACCAGACCGGGTGTAAAGGGGAGGAAGTTCCACTTGGTATTCGCCGCAGCCAGTACGTCACGCGTACAGATGCCGAGCCGGTCGAAGATAAGGGCCAGCTCGTTCATGAGCGCTATATTGAGATCTCGCTGCGTGTTCTCAATAACTTTCGCCGCCTCCGCGACTCTAATCGTTGGCGCACGGTAGATTCCGGCCTGCACGATAGCGCTGTAGACGGCGGCGACGCGGTTCAACGTAGGCTCATCCTCCGCCGACACAACTTTGACAATTCGTGACAGAGTGTGCTCACGATCGCCAGGGTTAATCCGTTCCGGGGAATAGCCCAGCTTGAAGTCGATACTCTGCCGCAATCCGGAGACCTTCTCGAGTGTAGGACCGCAAATCTCCTCTGTGACTCCAGGATAAACGGTCGATTCATAGACCACGACCGTTCCCGGCTGCATCACGGATCCGATAATTTCGGACGCCTTTACCATCATCGTTAGATCGGGCTGATGATTCCGATCGATCGGGGTTGGCACCGCCACGATAAAGAAATTGCTGCTCCGCAGATCGTTGGGGTTTGAGGTAAGATTGAGACCGCAGCTCTCGAGGTCCGAAGAACTGACTTCCCCCGTTTCGTCGACCGCACGTCGGAGAGCGGCGATCTTGCGTTCATTGACATCAAAGCCGATGACGTCTGGAAATGCGCGGGCCACCGCAACCGCTACAGGCAGCCCTACATAACCGAGTCCGATGACCGCGATTCTCTCAATCATAAAATGCTAACTCCTGCATAACGCGCCAGATGCTGACTGCTTACAATCGGGAGGCGGCCCAATTCTGGATAACGTCCACCACCCGTTCCGAGGCGCGCCCGTCCCACAAAGGCGGGCGGCGATTCTTAGGCCAATCTCCTGCCCGGATGCGCTCCAGGCTCCGGACGAGCGCTTGCGGTTCAGGCTCGGTTAACTGATTGGTCCCACATGTTATTGTAATCGGCCGTTCCGTATTCCGGCGCAGCGTCAGGCAGGGTACATCGAGAACCGTTGTCTCCTCCTGGATTCCACCGGAGTCCGTGAGCACAAGCTGCGCTTTCGCCATAAGGCCCAGAAACGTCAGATAGGAGAGCGGATCGCAAAGCTGAACTCCGTCCGGCGGGGCGATCTCCCACTCCATCATTCGGTTTCGAGTGCGCGGGTGTACCGGAAACAGCACCGGCAGCCGCGCCGCTACTGCAGCGATAGCTCGCATCAGAGACTGGAGTGTCACCTTAACATCCACGTTGGAGGGACGGTGCAGCGTCAGAAGAGCATACCCGCCGGGCGATAATTCAAACTCTTTCCACGGCGCCCCGCTCACGGCCGCCTCGCGCCGCCGAAGCAGAGTATCCACCATGCAGTTCCCGACGAAATGGATCCATTCGTCCGGAATCCCCTCGCGCCGCAGGTTTTCGTTTCCGCTCTCCTCGGTAGTAAAGAGCATCTCGGAGAGATGATCGGTGACGATCCGGTTCAGCTCCTCCGGCATGGTTCGGTCAGAGGACCTGAGTCCCGCCTCGACGTGGCCCACCGGGATCCCGAGCTTGGCGGCGGTTAAAGCCGCGGCCAGTGTCGAGTTCACGTCCCCCGCGACCATTACCAGGTCCGGTCTTCGATCCTGGCAGACCTTTTCAAAATCCATCATGACCCGGGCGGTTTGCCGGGCGTGGGTGTCTGAGCCTACACCGAGGTAAACGTCGGGCTTCGGCAGCTCCAGCTCTTCGAACAGGACGCGCGACATGTTCTCATCGTAGTGCTGCCCGGTGTGAACGAGGAAATGCGCCAATCCCCGCCTGTCCAGCGCGTGTACGATGGGCGCGATCTTCATGTAATTGGGGCGCGCGCCCACCACGTTGCAAATCAGCATGGTCAGTCTTGATTCCCGATTTTGAGCGAGCTAAGGTGGCCCCTGACGCGTCTCGGAAGATTGCAGCTCTCGCTCCAGGAGTTCCATGAATTCGTTGACGATCGCCTGGCGGTCAAAGCGGGCGCGTGCAGCTTCGCGACCTCGAGCGCCCATCCTTGCGCGTTCCTGTGGATCATCGGCAAGCCGCAAGATGGCGCCGGCGAGAGCAGCGGTGTCGCCTGGAGCGACCACGATCCCGCATCCCGTATCACGAACGATACCAGCCGGCTCGCCCTCCGCCGCCAAAACCACCGGACGTCCCGCGCTCATCGCCTCATATAGCTTAGACGGTACGGCGCCCGGAATGGCGCCTTTGAGCGGAACGATGGCGATATCCGCCGACGCAACGGTCTCAGGCATCGTGTCACGGGCGCAGGGAGGGAGGAATCGGATGGCGGTGAGGCCCAGGCTCTTAGCCTGGATCCGGAGAGCTTCCTTCGTCGGTCCGTCGCCCACGAGAACGATCTCGATATCATTTCGGTCTCGCAACAGCGCTGCGGCCTGCAGCACCTGTTCCAAACCCTGAGCCACGCCATGGAGCCCGGTATATATTGCTACACAGGGGGCCTCGTCGGCAAGTTCTCGCCGGCGCACGTCGGATCTTTTTTCCGGGGTGAAGAACGAAGTGTCCACACCATTGGAAAGGCGATGAGCTCGCACGCCGGGGAACCGCTCCCGGATGTTCGCCAGGATTTCGTGACTTTGGCACGTCACCAGCCAGGCGTGCTGATAACAGAATCGCTCCAGCGCGCAGGCGATTCGGAGCGGCCAGCCTTCGCCGATGATCCCGAGTCTTACCGCCGATTCCGGCCAGAGATCCGAGACATTGAAAATCCAACGCGCCCTTTTCGCCCGGCTCAGCAGATAACCGGACATTCCCAGAAAGAGCGGTGGACTTTCGGTGAGAAGGAAGTCGAGCGGCGGCAGGACCGCAGCGCCAACGAGCAGGGAGGAGAGCACAAACGAGAAATAGTTCGCCAGCCGCGGCAGCAGCCCTACCTGCTTGGTGGGGTAGATGAACGATCGGATGACCTTCACGCCGTCCATCGTTTCGCGCCGGTAAAAACCCCCATAACCGGAGAAGATACGGCCCGTCGGGTAATTTGGCATCGCGGTCAGCACCACGACTTCGTGCCCCTTCCGGACGAATCGGGCCGCAATCTCAGAGAGGCGAGCTTGCGGGGCTCCCATCTCGGGTGGATAGTACTGGGTAAGGATTCCGAGGCGCATAGAGTCAGGCTGTCCGTGCCGCCGAGGTCCGGCTGACCACGAACCGGCGCTTCCCCGTGGGAGCAATGGGAATCTCATCTACCAGGTCGATCTGAATCTCCATGCCGGCGGCTCCGGCGCCCTCGAGACGGGAGACGATTCGCTCGGCGGTCTCCGCTGAGAACCCTTCGCGCGGGACGATCTTCAACTGAAAACCTCCAGGATCCTCCTGCACCACCTGGAACTCGCCAATCTCGGGAAACTTGCCGAGGATACCTGTAAACACGTGTACGATCAGCCGATTGCCCGACGGAGTCGTGACGATGTCGGTATCGCGTCCCTGAATGGACTCCATGGTATCGTAACCGCGTCCGCATTCACATTTTGCGCCGGTTCCTGCGACACCGAGGTCGCCCACTCTGTACCGGATGAGCGGCATCGGCCCGGGATGCAGCCGGGTGAAGACGATATTGCCGGGGCTGTTGGACGCGGCCGAATCACCGTTATCGTCCAGGTATTCTACAATCACGTCGAGGCTATGAACATGGTAGGTGTAGGGGCATTGCGCCGAAATATGGGTCCCCTCTGCGCATCCGTACGTATCGGTGACGCGTGCTCCGAAGGCCGTCTCCATCGTCTCCCGGTAGTGCGCGAAAAGGTTGTCGCCCCAGGTGACCATTCCGGTTAGCGGTCGATTCCACCCGCGTTCCCTGGCGCGGCGAGCGATGCAGTAGAGACTTCCAGGATAGCCCCAGAGATGGCGGATTCGGCGCCTTTCCATGATGTCCAGATTGTGATCGAGGGTGGCGTCATCAAGCGCGTACGCCGGCACGTAATGACACTGCATCAGGATGTTTTTTAGCCGGCGGTCGAGGGTTAGATCTTGATTCATGCCGGTTTGCAGGGTTGGCTCGCCCATCCGCCAGCCAGACCACTCCATCGCTAATAGAAGGGATGCCCGGTACCAACCCACCGTCTCTCTATCGAGACGAACGGCAAAATTGGATCCGGTGGATCCGGACGTACGCCCTTCCCAGGTTTTCTGCCCGGTACGCCGGGTGATGCGTTCCGGATATGCCGCGAGTAGGCTCGCCTTCGTCGCGATCGGCAGCTTGTAGAGGTCTGCAGGGCTGCGGATGTCACCCGGTTTCAACCGGCGGCTGTCCATGAGGTCCCGGTAGTAGGGCATTTCATCATAAACGGTCCGGATGAGCGTCTGCAGCAGACGGTCTCTTTCGCAGTGCAGCCGCTCCGGTTCCCACCACTGCGCCTGCTCCAGAAACTTCAGACGCTCCGTGGTCCTCTGGCCAAACGCCCGATCGCCCAACGGAAAGATTACGTTTCTTAGCAGCCAGCATCGCGCCCGGAGCGCGAGTTCCTCCATACCACTCTCCCAATTTCCTCTGTAGTGCGTGCCTCGCCCTTCCCACTATAGACGCAGCCGCGGCTGAGATGGCCCGTTAGAGTCTGCCTCGGCTGTCTCTTTTTACTCAGCGTCCACCGTGCCGGGCGCCGGAAAATAGTGGCTCGCGTCATCAAGCACGAGGACCCAATCGCGGCCGCGGCCGCTGGAAGGCGGTGTAAACTGGCGCTGTCCCGAGGTGGCGAGTCTCCCGATCGTGGTGGATTCTCCCGTTCGCGGATCGTACCACCAGGCGTTGGTGGTCATGCCGGACAGCCGGGCGAGATCGGCGGATACCGGTCGGCCCGTCGGCAGATAGATAAAGGCGTAGCTGCCATCATCGCTGCGCGTGGCCCGCGCGTGGCCGGCTCCCTCGCCCTGGCCGGACCCTATCAGCGACTGGTCCGGAATACGACTGAGGAAGGGTCGTGAAAGCATCAGCCGTCGAGCGTGGATCATCTGGGACGCGCCCGGTAGGTCCACCGCCTCCTGCCAGGGTGTGCGCGTGTGGCTGATTGGCGCACGGCCGGGGGAATAAAACTGCCAGACGTCGTGGCACCCATAAGTGTGGCCGAACGCTCCTGAAAAGAGGGCCCAGTAAGCCGCCTGGCGAACGTCATAATCGTCGAACCAGCCGTTCTCAGGATTGAAGCCGATGGGGTGATCCTCATACCGCGGTTCGCCGTCCACACAAGGCTTGACCGGTTCCAAATGATAATCTCGTTCAATCGCCCGATAGTTCGGTTCATCTCGCTGACTGTGGCCGGATTGAAGCATATTGAACGCCAGCCATGGCGCATCCTGGAAAAAACTTGAAGAGGAGCTGCCGCCCTGCGGATGATAGCCGATCAGTTTTCGGCCGCCGTCTCCATCTTGAAGTCCATCAGCCATCGCCTCCCAGATCAGCCGCTTTCCCTCCTCATTCCGGTCGCCTCCAAGAATCCATATTATGTTGGGGCTTTCACGATAGCGCGTGCCTAAAAACCGGCCGTAGGCGAGAGCGTTCACCGGAGTAAACACCTCGGGACCTTCGCCCCACCCTTTGGTTACTTTGTCGCCCCAGGTAGGGAGCAAACCGACGTAGAGTCCCTTCTGTTCGGCGATCAGGATGATGGCGTCCACGTGACTCCAGTAGTCGCCTTCCGCTCTAACATCCGGCCGCGCCGGGTCGTTTTCGATCAACGGGGTGTGACCGTATGCGTTGGGTTCCACGAGGCCGCCATGCTCCGCGAGGCAGACCGCCTGGATTATGGTGAAACCTTTCGCGCGGCGGTTCTCCAGATACAGCTCGGCTTCGTTGAGGTTGAGCCGGTGAAAAAGCTCCCAGGCGGTGTCCCCGAGCCAGAAAAAGGGGGCGCCATCGGCATGGACCAGGAAATGCCGGTTGGCGGATACTTCAAGGTGACCGTGAGCAAAGTTCCAGGACGCATCGTCATGAGCAGCTGCCATCTATCTCCCTATCTTTCCGAGCGCCCGGGTCATCGACTATACCACCTGGTAGAGTGGAGCGCGCCCCTGCATCGCGCGCACGACGTTCTCCGCTGTTACCTCGCCCATCCGGCGAAGACTGTCGGTCGTCTGGCTCGAAACATGCGGTGTCGCTATAAAGTTTTCGAGCGCCAGGAGTGGGGATTCGCCGGGCGGCTCTTTTTGCAGGACGTCGACCGCGGCCCCGGCGATTTGGCCGGTCGTAAGCGCCTTGTAAAGCGCGGTTTCATCCACCAGCTCACCGCGCGCGGTATTGATCAAAAACGCCGTTGGCTTCATACTTGATAGCTCAGCCGCGCCGATCAGCCCACGGGTTTCGGGTGACGCCGGCGCGTGGACAGTTACGAAATCCGCCCGACGGAGCAGCTCATTCAGAGACAGATACTCGATGTTCATTTCAGTCGCGAACGCAAGATCCGGCCGGGTGTCGACGGCGACGATTCTCATGCCGAAGCCGGCCGCTCTTCGGCAGACGCCGCGGCCAATCTGTCCGAGTCCTACCACGCCAAGGGTCTTGCCGCTCATCTCGACGCCAATGAACCGCTTCCATTCGCCGGCCCTTACACTATCGAAGGCCTCCGGCAGTCGCCTTGCGATCGCTAGCATTAACGTCATCGCCATGTCGGCAACCGAATCGAGCATCACCGGCCCCGTCAGCGCCACGGGGATTCCGCGTGCCCGGGCGGCCTCCACGTCCACGTTGTCGTAGCCAACGCCATGGCGAGCGATGATCTTGAGCCGTGGGGCCGCCGCAATGACCCTTGCCGTAACCGGCTCACTGCCGGCTACGAGAGCGTCTATATCGGGGACGAACTGCAGCAATTCCTTTTCAGTGAGCGTGCGATCGAAAGGACTTGGAATCGGTACGCAGCCCGCAGCTCTCATCACGTCGACCGCTGCCTCGCTGTCTTTTCCAAACGATCGTGAGGCGAGGAGGACTCTGAAGGGATGATCCTTATCGAACGGTGGTTGGCTCAACGGCGGCTCCTGCAATCAATTGGCGCCTCCTTGAGCCCCTTTCGGAGCGCGGCGGCGCGTCCGGCGCGCGCAGCATCGAACGGCGCCGATATTACCCCACGTGGAATCAGGCAGCGGGTTAGCGACGCACGGCTGCCCGCCGCCACCATTCCGGGTGGTCGATATGGAGCTTAATGTAGCCCCCCGAAGGGTCCAGGTAACCGTAATCGGACCAGATGGCGACGCCCTGCCCGTCGATCAGATAGCTGCTGGGGAAGACACGGATTCCGTAGCGAGTCAGCAGCGCCTTCTGAGGAGCGCCCGGCTGCAGTGTCACGATCGGGTACGATAGATGGGTCTGCGCCAACTCGCTTTTGAGCTCGGCGGGGGTATCATTGGCATCAATGACGAGAGCGGTGAATCCCTGGTCCTTCAACGTCTGATAGTCTTTCTCAATCTGGAGAAGCCCCTGGCGGCGAAGCTTAAAGTGATCGATAAACGCGAGCAGGAGTATCTTCTTGCCTTTCAGCGTGCTGGCGAGGGAGACAGCTCCGCCGTGCGGAGTGGGTATGTTGAATTGAGGCGCTGGCCCATGGACCAAACTCGCGTGCATGTTCTCGCGACTGAACGGTTTCGCGCCGGCCGGGCGATGAAACACGAAATCGGAAGGGTTGAGATGGACGTTTAAGTGGATGTCGTGGAGGGTGACCGTGTTCGAAGCGCCTACGCCGATCTGAGTCACCTTGCGAAGGAGATGGTCCGGGCCGAAGTAGAGACGGCTCTGCGAATGCCAGTACGGGTTTACCGGATGTACGACGATGTAGTAGCCATCGGGCCTTCGAGTGGTACCCGAGAACGTCCTACGGTCGCTGGTCACGCTCGATTCCACAATCTGGCAGCGAACGCCATCGACCACCCCTGTCCCCGCGGCATGAAGGTCGGGCCGGCTGAGATAATTGCGGAGAGCGCGCGGATCGTCCCCGTAGAATGCCTCAACGGGAGGTAGATCCATGCCGCCCAGTGTGAAGAACGCTTTTCTCACCGGATTGGTGTTGTATCTGATCTGGTGGTGTTCCCAGTCCATCCAGGCGGACTGCATCTTACCGTCGGAGACGTCCACGCTGCGGAACCATCCGGACATGACGATACGGCCGATATCCAGCTTCTCCAGCTCTACGACCGCGGTCTCTTCGGGCATTTTCTTACCGGCGGGCTGATCAATGCCGCCGGTCGAATCAATCGTGATACGTCCGGTGAGCGTCTTGACACGCGCTTCGGCCAGAATGGCCTGGTGTATAATCGACTGCGCGGATTGCCGATCCGGTTGGGTCGGTCGATTGGTTCGGCCCGGGCGGGCATGCGCCGGGAAGAGCAGCAGACCCAGTCCAACCGCTGCGGCGAGAAGGGCGCCGTAATAACTGATACGATAGAAGAGGGAGCGCGAAACCGGGTCGCGCCGGCGCATCAGCCACGCGGTCAGAAGTCCAATCGAGAGCGCCACGGAAACCTGGATTGAAAGGGCTGCGCCAAACGGTAGACGATCAAGAAGGGTCAATGGATGCATCGGAAATCCTCCATGGGCAATCGGGACCCCGGCGCGTTACCGTGGCGTCGTTCGTCGAGGGGTGAAGGTAACGGCCGTAGTCGTTGTGCCATAGTCGATTATGTCCAGCATTGTAGTCCTCCGCTTCGCGTCGCGTCAACTCAGGCGGGGGACGGAGGACGGAGGACAGAGGACGGAGGACGGAGGACGGACGACGGATCTCGCGTGCTCCTTGCGCCCGTCTGCGGGGGGGTGTAGCATGAATCACAACGGCTGCAGTTACAGGCCCCTCTTCCCGCTTCGGGGAGAGGTCGGGAGAAAGGCAAACCAAAGGATGAGGGATGAAGGATGAATCACAACGGGCGCAGTTAGAGGCCCCTCTTCCCGTTTCGGGGAGAGGTCGGGAGAGAGGTTGAGACGCTGAGAACTGAAAAAATGCCAGCCGACATTGTTTCTAACCGGCTGACCGCTTTGAAAGCGGCGACGACGGACGAGCGTCTGATCATCGCCGAAGAACTGGCGTCGCTGGCGCCGGCGGCCTCGGACCGTCTGATTGCGGCGCTGCGACATCCGAACCGCCATGCCCGGTGGGCGGCTGCGCACGCGTTGGGCCGCGGAGGTATCACAGCGGCCGGTCCTGCTCTCCGGGAACTGCTTCAAGATCCACAGCCGAGAGTCGCGCGGACCGCGGCGTGGGCGCTCGGACGGATCCGAGACGAAGAGTCCACCCCGGCGCTCATCGCGGCGATGCGCTCTCCAAACAGCCATCTCTCGACGACCGCGGCGTGGGCGCTCGGGCGGATTGGGACACCGGACGCGCTCGAGGCGCTCTCCGCGGCGCTGGGCGAGGCGTCTCCCCGGAAGCTCCGGACCATCGCTCTCGCCTTCGCCGAGATCGGTCCCGAGGCGATTGAGTCGCTCGTCACGCTGCTTCGGACCGGATCTGTCGCCGAACGGACGCGGGCTGCGCATATCCTGGCCCGGTTCGGCGAGAATGCCGTGCCACTGATCCTCCCGCTCTTAGAATCAACCGAGGTGAAGTCGCGACGCGCGGCCGCCCATATTCTAGGGACGCTCCGGATTCCCGCGGCGGGCGCTTCCGCGAATAATCGTCGCGCGTCGATCGAGGCAGGCCTGGCAAAGGCTTTGAGTGATGAAGACAGCCGGGTGCGCCGGAACGCGGCCCGGTCTGCTGGCGCGCTGGGTTTGATTTCCGCGCGACCGGCGTTGGAGTCGCTTCTGGGCGGTGACCCGGAGCAGGTGAGAGTTGCGGCGAACGCGCTGGCCGCGCTCGGGGATGCGGCGGCCGGCCCCGCGCTGCAATCGGTTCTGGACCGGGAGGATCCGGCTTTACCTGAAGGCCCTGCCCAGGCGGTGCGCCGGGCGCTGCACCAGATCGACCTCGCGCCGCGAGAGACGCGCAGAGTCGCTTCGCGGCTGCCCGAGGTCGATCTGCCTTCTCGCTCTGATTACCTGGCGGTCGTTACAGCGGGGTTGGAAGCTGTGGCCTGGGAAGAGATCAGCGCGCGTTTGGCGGGCGCCTCGCTCAAATCATTTGGCGAAGGCACGGTGACGTTTCATTGGACGGGCAGTCCGCAGGCCGGCGCGATTCTTAGATCGGTTCGTCGACTGGCGCAGGGCGGCGCCGAACCCAAGGAAATCGCGCTCGCGCGGCGACTCCGTCGCTACCGTGTTCGCACCCTTCCGGCGTCGCTTGAACCGACGACAGCCTACGCGCTCGCTCGACTCGCTAATCAGGGGGAGCGTGATGTCTTTGTGGATCTTACGTGTGGGAGCGCCACCATCGCGATTGAGCGGGCGCTGGATGGGCCGGCTCGCGCAATATTAGCGGGAGACATTGATCCAGCCGCCCTGCAGGCCGCCGGAGAGAACGTCGCCGCGGGCGCGCAGCCGGTTCGCCTCGTGCAGTGGGATGCTCGCCGCATTCCCTTGCGCGACGAGTCGGTGAATGCCGTAGTGGCGAATCTGCCGTACGGCCGCCGGTCCGGTGAGCACCAAGAGAACCTCACGCTCTACCCGGCGATACTCCTTGAAATTGACCGCATTCTCCGCGGATCCGGCATCGCTGTTCTCCTCACCGCCGAAAAGCGCCTCCTTCGCCGATCCCTCGAATCTCATCCGAATCTCGTCCTCGTCTCCGAGCGCGAGATCGAAGCCGGTGGTCTGCGTCCGTCGCTGTTCGTGCTGCAGAAGTAATGAGACAGGTGTTAACGCGATTACGGGGTTGAGATATCGAGGTACCTTGAAGTAAGGTCGGATAAGTTATCCAAAGGACCCCCGATGCTGTATGGGGTACCGCCGCGGATCACAATGCCAACTGAGGAGCGAACGAATAATCGTGAAGTCCGGGCAGCAAACCGCACTTTCGTTGGAAGGAATACCGCTGTCGGGAACGAAATCTTCAGTACGCAGACCGAAAAGTCACGGTGTGGCGGGTCTTGCGGGGAGCGACGCGGGAGCGCAGTTTGCGGTCAAAACTCTTCATGCGTTGAGGAGGGATAGGTAATGAAGACAACGGAAACGCTATCCAAATCTTCGGAAGTTTCGAAGTCCCGATCCGAGGATGAGAATATCGCAGGCGCGAACGCAACTTTGGTGTCCGAGGGTTCGTTCTCAAACATAGAGGGCCTCGAAGAACCGCCGGCGAAGGCGCCTGCATCGGTTGGAGACGCGGCCGCGCCCGTATTGCAGTCTGGCGTGGTGGCGGCAGAACGATTACGCCGAAAGAGACGTCATTCGACTCGAGGACGAATTCGCAGAATGATTCATCTCCACAATTGGCTGGGCGCGGCGGTTCGCTGGCTGGTGGGGCTGGCGCTGTTGATGCTTCTGGGCTGGATTCTCGTCAACTTCGTTTACCCGCAGTGGATGGGCGGAGGTAAATAGAGCATTAGCAGCGACGGGAAGGAGTCATTGGATTCGGGCTTAAATGGTCCAGAACGGCTGTGTCCAGGCCCGCCGGCCCTTCGAGTCGGTTACCTCCACTCGAACGAATGGCTCATCGTCCGGCAGGGTAAAGCGGGCGGCTCCTCCACTCGGTGAGGTCTCCAGTTTCAGCGTTCGTCCTTCCCGGCCCACGAATCGGATGCTGGAGCATTCGGCGGATGCGACGTGTACGCAGCGGCCTTCAACTTCGATAGGGTCTATGTGCGGCCCGACAGTGGCGATAAACCGGCCGGCATTCAGCGCGGCGCGCAGCGCGGGCCAGGCGCAGTCATCGGGGTCGACAAGGAGTGAGCCATAACCAGCATCGGTGGCGATGCAGTGCATGTCATCGACTGCCACGCCCCAGCAGCGCTGACCACGCGTCAGCAGCGCGTCCCACCAGGCGACGGAATCCCCTTTACCGTTCAGCCGATAACAGACCTGGTTGGAAAGCTCTATGGCAAGGTGACCGATCAGCGGCTCGATCTGTTCCGCTGAGATCCCCATCCAATTTGGATGCGCGACGATTGCGATCGCGTCATCATTGCGGATCAGGTCAATCTGTTCCTGCAAGCTCTCGCCGCGAGGGAGTGTTTTTGAAACGCCGAGACCCGCCACGTGGGAATGAGGATGCGTCAACTCCTCGCCAGTGATGAGAATCATCCCTCGCGAATTGAGTCCCGTGAGCGGAAGCGCCACGTTATGATCGGTGATTGCGAGGAAATCGTAACCCCGGGCCGCGTACCAGTCCACGACGGTCTGAGGATCGGCCTCGCCGTCCGACGCCGAGGTGTGCGTATGGATATTGCCGCGGAGCCACCGCTTACACGGGCGGTATGGATTAGTCAGCTCAGACACCACTGGTCTCTAAATCTTTTTCACGGCGGCTTGCATGGCCACGAGGCTCGCCTGGATGTCGGCAATGGGATTTTCGGGCTTGTCTTCGTATTCCAAAGCTGTGAGACCCTGGTAATTCATGCCGTGGAGGAGCTTGAGCAGTTCCACCAGTTTCAAGTCGCCCTGGCCGAGGACGGTGAATTGGTTCTGGTTCTTAACATCTTTAAGATGCACATCAAAGACCCGGCGGCCGATGGTTTGCACCGCCTCGACCGGATCGACGCCCGACCGCATGTAGTGCCCGGTGTCCACGCAAGCGCCAATTCGGATATGCCGTCCCTTGATCGCGTCCGTAACGTTTTGCAGGGTGGAATAACGTGAACCGGGGCCATGATTATGAATGGCGATGCGAATCCGAAACTCGTCCACGAGCTCATCAAGTTGATCAAACGAAGCCGGGTCGGGGTCAGCGCTTAGCACCTTGATTCCCATATCGTGCGCAAACTCGAACATCTTGCGATTGGCGTCTTTATCCGCGCCGAAGCCTACCACGCCATAGTTCGGCATTCGGATGCCGGCGATATGCAGCTTGTCCTTCACGTCGGCTACGGTTTCCGGGCTGGTATTCTCGGGAATATGGGAAGAGAATCCTTCCCAGTAAGTGAGTCCCAGAGCCATGGTTTGTTCGAGCGCCTGGTCAAAACCATATCCGCGCAGGGAGTAGCTCTGAATGCCCATCTTAAATGGCCCGTACGGCCGTGCCGACGGCGAACTGTCGGCGAAAGCGGGAGCGCCAACCGCTGCCAGCGCTGTCGCCCCTAGCGCCGCCCGTCGAAAAAACCCACGCCGGCTGATCAATTGTCGCTTCACGTATCCGCTCCCGTCTCGTCGTCCCACGCGCCGGTACCCCGCGCCTTACACTCGTTTTAAGGTTTCATCCAGGAACGCGTATATTCCTGCTCGATACGCGGCGCCGCCGATTCGAAGCAGATCGTTATGATTGTGGCCGGCGCCCGGAATCGAGAGGAACCACTTCGGGTTGTTGGCGGCCTCGAAGAGTCGCTGACCATGCAAGATCGGGATCAACCGATCTTCTTCACCATGAATCACCAGCACAGGGCCATGGTAGCCGCTGAGATTCTCAATGGAATTGAACCGGCTGCGGCAGACGTAGCGCAGCGGGACACCGCGGCACACTCGATCGATCATCTCACCCATCGTGGTGAAGCTGTGGTCGATGATCAGGGCGTGCGGCGGGTTTTCAAGCGCCATCTGAGTCGCCACAGCGCCGCCAAGAGATTCCCCATAGTAGACCAGTGGGAGTTCGCGGAGCTTAGAATCACGCCTAACCCATTCGATAATTTCCCGCGCGTCGCGATAGACGGCAGCTTCGGACGTGCTTCCCTCGCTAACTCCATAGCCTTCGTAATCAACGAGCAAAACGCTGACGGCCATGCCCCGCAGCATCTCTACGTGCGCCACTCTATCCGATCGGTTGCCGCCGTTTCCCTGGAAATAGATCACCATCGCGCGGGGTAGGGGGTGAGGGATGTGCCAGCCGTAGATGTGCGTGCCTGGCGCCGGTTCGAGGGCGATGTCGTGAAAAGGCGGGTCGGGCGCCCCGTGCAGCCGGCGACTCGGCCAGAAGATAAAGAAATCTTCGAACAGATAGACTACGCCGGCGGCGACGGCCGCCGCGCCCGCCAGGCCGCCGATAAGTTTCAGCAGCTTCGCTTTCACGAGGGGTTCAACACGTCTTGCAGACGATCGTAGCAGACGAAGAGATCGGTGACACCGGTATTCTGTAGGTCTTCCAGCAATTGGCCTGAGCAGTTCACGAGCGACATGCTGCCACCGATCTGCGCGAGCCGTCCGCGGGTTGCTAAGAGGGCGCCTATCCCGGAGCTATCGATCTCGTGCGCCTCTCCCAGTTCCAGCGCCACGGTATCATAACCGCGGTCTGCGAGGTCGAGGAGCGTTGACTTCAGATTATTGGCGTCATCACCCACAATGCGGCCATCCACGTAAACGACCGGGATCTTCGTATAGACGGTGCGCAACTTGATCACGGCGCTCTCTCAAAAGATTGGAAATCTTCGTTCATCGAACCTTTGGGCGATGTCAAAGTCAGGGCCGGCGCAAGGCTGCGCGTCGATCGCAGGCGCGCTGTGACGCCGCGCTCTCAGGCAGACCGAAGCGCGTTGAGTCGGAGAGCGAGCCGCGATTTTCGCCGCGCGGCGGCGTTGGGGTGAATGGCGCCCTTGGACGCCGCCCTGTCAATGCGCGAAACCGCATCCCGCAGCGCTTCTCCCGCTTCATCACCACCTGCCGCGATGGCGAGACGGGCACGGCGAATACTGCCCTTCATCTGCCCTTTATGCATCTGGTTGCGCAGATGCCGCTCGCGCGATTTGATCACATCCTGCTTTGAGGACTTGATATTTGCCACTTATAACTCCCTCGAGAACAACTTTGATTCGTTAGCGCCTGTCGCCAACGCCTGCTCCGAAACCTCTGCCAAACTTCGCTATTCTACCAGCAGGGCGGAGGCATGTCAACCTGGTGGCGCCCAACGGGCTTCAGGCCGCCCGATGAGCGTGGGGACTAACCTCACTCCTCAACTCGGTGCGGAATTCCGGGTTGGGAACAATTCGCCAGGCGTGCACGCTGCCCCATACCTCGCTGTTGAAATGGATTCGTTCCCGGTCCTCCCAGTAACTGAGCGCGTATTGCAGCACGCGCGCCTGCCATTTGTCGTTCGGCTGCAAGATATCGACTGCGAGACCGGCGGCGTGAAGATCGGGCAGATCGGACGGAGGAACGAAGCCGGGCGGGAGCGGATTCTTTCGCCTCGGCAAGGGAAATCGGGCCCGAATCTCATCCACAACCGTCTGCGGCTGCGTGAGCGCGCCCACGAGGATGGTTTCGGGACGCAGGCTCTGCTCACGATAAGTTTTTACAACCTTCGCCAGCGCGCCGATGACCTCGGGGCGAGTCACGTCAAGGGCCGGGTCGCCGGAACCGGGCAGCCCTGTGACTTTTGCGATAGCCGCGCCCGGAACCGGCGTTTTTCCGACTCGCGTGAGCCGGTTGCGTTTTCTCGCCGTGTTCACGGCCCGGACATCGGAATAGAGCCGGTCTTGAAGATCCGGATACCAGGCATCCTCCAGTCGGTAACCGGGCCGGAGAGCCTCCCATTCGTTTTTGAGTGATCGCGGATTCTTCTGATACCACTCTATGGCTCGTTCGGCCATCAAGAGCTTGAACCAGTAGAGCCGATGGTCATCCCGCCGGCCGTATAGATAGGCGAAGGTCGCGGGAAATGCGCGAGGAGTCGTGGAGAAGAAGACACTGGAATAGCTAATCGGACGCTCGACTTTGCGGCCGGACCGGTCCTCGCCAAGAATAGCGTGGGTGACCGATCCCGCATTACTCCAACGCGCGCCGAGAAAGGTTCTAAGTGTCCGCTCCACCCCCATCTCCCCGCCATGATACGCCTCGAAGACCCAGTCCAGACTCGGATATTTTCGCCACATCCAGATGAGATACCGGGTTTGCGCAAAGAGAGCGAGCTTCGGGTCATACCGCTGGTCTACGAGGCGCCGCTGGGCGACGAGACCACGAATTTGATTCTTCCGTAACTGGATCAATTCGTCGCGGGTCCACGACCGAGGCTGGGGAGCCATCGCTGCGGGCGCTGCGGGGGCGGTGGTCCGCGGAGTTACACTCGGTTTGTCGCCGGCGGCTCGGTTTGTCGCGGGGCGTGTCGCGGAGGCCGACCCCGCGCTGGAGTGAGCTGGCGCGGCCGCCGCAGCCGGAGGCCAGATTTCGGTGAAGCTGGATGGCAGCTTGCGCAGCCGCGCGAGGTCAGCGGCGGCGAGGTCAATCTGCGACGTTATAAGATTCGATTGGGCTTCATCAATTTTCAAGTAACCGCGGGCGCGGCCGGTGCCTGCGAGCCACTGGGCGACCCCGGCGGCCCCGGCGGAGGAGAGAGCATTGGGATCGCCTCCGGATTCCAGAAGGATGTCGGCCGCCTGTTTGCCGACGAAGTATTTCTTGAACTGTGGAACGGACATGCCCGCGCCAGCCGCGTCTTGCTTAATAAGCCCGCCGATCGTGATCTGATCCAGGGCCTGGCGAAGGATCGGCTCGACGTTCTCCGCCACGTCGCGCACCTGATCATATGATCCGGGGCGCCCGAGCACAACCTTTTTCTGCGCGTCGATCAGCAGCTCCTCCTCGGAGGCCGATGGCGCCGCCTGGATCAGCGGGGGTAACGGTTCTTGACCCCGTCGCGTTCTGCTGCGCACTCCGCGTTCGCCGCATCCGGCCAGGAGCGCCGGCAGCAACAACAGTGGGAGAATGGATATCGATCGGATGTTTCTGAAAGTCATAGAATGGTTGTTGCGATCATGGGCCGCCTCATAATCCGGGCTTTCCACGCTTCGAGCGTGACTCCTTCAGAGGCGTGATTTGAGATCGTCGCGCGCGCGCGGTTTGACACCCCGCTTATGCTCGCATTATACTCTTTGGGAGAGCGATAACACTTTGAGGCTTCGGCTTCCGGATCAATTGATTGACCTGATGCGGCTCTCGTTAGGAACTTTCGTGACGCTTTCAACTCTTTTTCGACGCCGAAATATGCGGTTGACCGGGTACGGGCGCCTCCTCATGCCGCCGCTCCTCGGTATCATTCTTGGGCTCTCCCCAGCGGCTGGCGTGCGATTTGCCTGCGCTGACGCTCCGTCTTCGGATAGTGGCGCCGTTACGCCGGCGGAGATTAGCCAGGCGCTAAATCTTTATTTCAGGGACGCGGCCGTTGCCCAGGTTATCCGCCAGAAGCTGGTGGATCGCGCCGCCCAGCAGGCTGGCGTCTCTGTTTCACCTCAGGAAGTGGACGCGGCGATGGCGCAATGGAACGGTGGGCAGGCGGATACCAATGGCGGTAATTTATCGCAGGGGTTCCTGACAACGGCGCTGCGGCGCGAGGAAATGCGTGAGGAAATGCTGGCGATAAAGATTATAACAAAGTCAACTCGTCTTGACAACGCGGATTTTGACCGGGTAGAGGTCCAACGGATCTGGTGTCGAACCGAGAAAGAGGCAAACGACGCGTATCAGGCGCTCATCAATGGCCGGACTCTCGGGACGCTGATTCAGGGATTGGCTGAAAACCCACAGCTTCTGGGTAACATTGAAATCCTCCGGTACGATCAACGTCTAGATCCTGCGTCCGAGCGCACGCTCTTTACACTTAAGCGAGGCGAATGCCTCCCTCCCACGGTATCGGTCGATCCGCCGGGCTACGAGGTCCTAATTGTGGCCCGGCAAATGCCGGCGGATTCATTGACTGAGGCCGACCGGCAGGTCTTCGCGAAATCTCTTCTCCAGCAAAAAATTAGTCGATCATTGCAGGATTGGTGGGCCGCGATAGAAAAACAGGTAGAGAGCCGGAAAGCGCTATTTTCGGGCGCTGCGCCGCCTCCCGCTGCGCCGGCGCCGGTCAAGCCCGACGCGATCAGGCCGCCGGCGCCGAAGAACGTGGGAGGCGCAGGCGGCAGCGGCGGGGCCATTGTGCTTCCGCCACCCGGACCAACGCAATAGATCGGCGGCGTCGAAGGAGGTTCGACGCAGCGTCGAAATGTTAACGATTCAAGCCGCAGCCAAAAAGCATCGGAGGAGTGAGAATGCCGGATAAAATCGGTGTAGGCATGATCGGTTACAAATTCATGGGGAAAGCGCACAGCAACGCCTTCCGACAGGCGGGGCATTATTTTGACCTGGATCTGGTTCCGGATATGCGCGTGGTGTGCGGACGGGATGCGGCCGGCGTATCCCAGGCGGCCGATCAGCTTGGTTGGCGGGAGCACGCGACGAGCTGGCGAGAAGTGATAGCAAGAGATGATATCGGCCTGGTGGATATTACCACGGGCAACGACACCCATTGCGAGATAGCGCTGGCGGCGGCCGCGGCAAAGAAGCATATCCTTTGCGAGAAGCCGCTTGCAATGACGGTGGCCGAGGCCCGACAGATGCTGGATGCCGCGGAAAAGGCCGGCGTCCGGCACATGGTCAACTTCAATTACCGCAAAGTCCCAGCCGTTCAGTTTGCGCGAAAGCTGATCCAGGAAGGCGCTGTGGGCAAAATCTACCACTGGCGGGCGGTCTATCTTCAAGACTGGATCGTGGATCCCAATTTCCCTCTCGTCTGGCGCCTCAAGAAGGAGTTGGCTGGGTCCGGCGCTCATGGCGACATCAACGCTCATATTATCGATCTCTCCCGGTTTCTCGTCGGCGAAATCGCGGAAGTGAGCGGCCTGATGACCACTTTTATCAAGCAGCGTCCTGAACCGACGTCCATGACAGGTATATCGGCGACGGCGGGCGAGAAGATGGGTGAGGTAACCGTCGACGACGCAGCGGCGTTCATCGCCCGGTTTGAGAACGGGGCGATTGGCGCCTTCGAGGCGAGTCGGTTCGCCACCGGTCATAAGAATTTTAACAGTTTCGAGGTGAACGGCAGCGAGGGGAGCCTCATCTTTAACCTGGAACGGCTGAACGAGCTGCAGTACTTCTCTCGCCGTGACCCCACGGACCGACAGGGCTTCCGGACGATCATGGTTACTGAATCGGAACACCCGTTCCTGCAGGGCTGGTGGCCGCCGGGACACACCATCGGGTGGGAGCACAGCTTTACACACCAGGTCGTCGACTTGATGAACGCGATTGCGCACAGTAAGCCGGCCTCGCCAACCTTTGAGGATGGTTTGAGATGCCAGCAGGTTCTGGAAGCAGTGGAGCAGTCCGCCGTGAACCGGACGTGGATGAAGCCGGCGGAGATGCGGTAGGCCGCGAGATGGCGGCGCCGCGGCGTTTCTCGATGATAAATCATCGAGAGAGGATAGTCTTATGAGCAGCACCCTGGGAGACGGCGAAGGCGCCGACGAAGTGACGGCATCAGCGGCCGCGAGCGCCGCGCTGACGGGAATCATCCGTCTTGAAAGCAGCCTGGTTCGCTGGGATACAGGGCAGGCGGTTTTTCGAGTCCGGCTGACACGCGTGGATGGCGCCTTCGCGGAGGCTCACGGCGCGGCGCACGAGTCTGAGAGCGGCGAATACTGGAGCCTGGCGGAAGAGCGTGCGCTCACGCGCGCCGCCGCCTTGCTGGAATTGATGGCAGCGGTTCAGTCGGCGGGGGCGCAGAGCGCCATCTCTCCTCCTCGTGCCGCTCCCCCACACGCGGTTCCGCCGGCCGCGCGAAATACTCCCGCGCGGCCCGAGGTTGGCCGCACGGGCCTGAATGCCCCTTCTAACGCCCCGCCTGCGGCTCGGCGACCGGCATCAGGCTCGAGTAATGCACCGGGCGCCGGGCCGCCCCGCACCGAACGTGAGGCGCCGCAGAACGGATCTCGTCCGTCGGCCGGCCTCCAGCCCCCATCCTCGACCGGCGCGCAGCGTGATCGGCCCGCGGCGAAGCGACCTGACCCGCACGCGCTTCCGTCAGCGGTTCCCACGTCATCGGACGATCCTTTTGAACCGGACCTTCCGGAGGAAGACCCTTTCGAGGATGATGCGCGAGCGGTTCCACCGGTCGCCTCGGACGCTGATCATTCCGAGAAGCCGGCGGGACATATCCGCGGCGAACCCGGAGGCGCCGGTGGGACCGCTTCCGACTCCCGCACGCCTCGCACGCAGCCGACTCCGGCCGCCACTC
>DASRZA010000253.1:0-15891 GCA_035686845.1 Armatimonadota bacterium
CGATGGCCTTCAGGACCTTGACCATTCGCTTTTCGAGCCGAACCCCGACCTGCACTCGATCAACCGGGATCTTTCCCTGTGCTTCTATCGCATCCGGCATCATATTTCCCCTGATTTGTTACCTGGGTCCTTATGGACCTGGATAACAAATGATAGCGCCCGAGCTGCGTTTATGCCAACAACCCGGGAATTAATCGCACGTCGGACTGACAGGCCGCCGGAGCATTAAGGTCTGAAGCTGATGGCTCCCTTCGGGATACCCTCAACTTGGCGCAGGCAGGGGCGCCACGAGCGCCGACGGGGATTGCTGGGCGGAGTATAATACATCATTGATTGGCGGAAGAGCCAGGCCAATCAACCGAGCCCATGGTAGGGGGTAAAGTATATGGAAAGGGAGGACGAATGCTCCACTCACAGGTATTGGAAGGCACCTTCGATGAGGTCAGCGCACAGCTCTCAGATCGGGCTGAGGAATTGCGATCAAGCGGTAAACTCCGCCTGATTATCGTTCAAGGAGATTCGCCCCAAATCGACTACGATGCCGTCCTGGCCGAGCTGTTCGACGCGGCTGATAACCTCGTCGCAGAGCCGGGCAAACCTCTCTCCGATCCGGACGAGGCCAGGGTGAGCGAACTGATCCGCGAGAAATTCCTTAAGCAGGGCCTCGATCTGTGACGCTTGGAGAGGCGGGACCGCTCGTAGCTTTGGTAGACAGTAAACAGAGGGCGAGCAAGCAGTGTCGGACGATTCTGGCAGCGCTTTCGAAACCGGTGATTACCACCTGGCCCTGTTTCACGGAAGCAATGTACCTCTGTCAACGGGTCGGTGGCTGGCCAATGCAGCGGCTTTTGTGGACCTACTACGAGCAGAGAATGATCCAATTCTATACACTTGCTGACTCCGACCCAGCGCGGATGACGGCGCTCATGGCGCAGTACTCAGATACTCCGATGGATTTGGCGGACGCTTCTCTGGTTGTGGCGGCGGAAGGCTTGCAATTGCGTCGCATCTTCACGTTGGACGGCCACTTCCGCGCCTACCGTATCCACGGGAGACACGCTTTTGAGGTTGTTCCTTAGCGGCCCTGTGGCGCTACCGCACCTACGCGCCATCAAAACCCGCGAGATAGCGCGTCCAACTTCGCGGATGGTGAGGATCTTCAGAACGCCGGCTTTCCGGAACTGTTTGACACCGCTTCCCTGGGCCTCCGCAGATCCACTGGCTTTCGTCAGAGTCGACGGCGCCTCAAACGATCCCGATTTGGGTGAGATCCTGGATATGTGTGGCGCCGATGACCCGGCCGGTGTCGTCTACGACGGGGAGAACGTTGAGTTTGCGCGGGGGCGCCTGCATGATGGCGACGGCTTCCGACGCCAGCCGGCCGGAATGCACTACCCGCGGATTTGGCGTCATGATGTCGGAGGCGTGGTACTGCTTCAGATCATGAAGCTCGAACACTTTCCGGCGAATATCTCCATCCGTAATGATTCCCAGCAGTCGGCGGCTCTCATCCACCACGATGGCCGCTCCGAGTCCCGCCCGGGTCATGCTCCAGAGCGTATCTAACAGCGGCGAGTCAGCGGAGACCAGGCAGTTTTCATTGTCCCGGCGCATCACCTCATCAATGGTGAGCAGTTTTCGCCCGAGGCTGCCAGCCGGATGATAGAGCGCGAACTGCTCCCGGGTGAACGCCCGCGCGTGCATCACCGCCATCGCCAACGCGTCCCCCATCGCCAGCATGGCCGTAGTGCTCGCCGTGGGCGCCAGACCCAGCGGACACGCCTCCCGGTCGACCGTCACGTCCAGCGTAATGTCGGCCGCGCGTCCCAGTGCGGAGTCGGGTTCGCTCACCAGGGCCACAATCGGAACGGGAATGCGCTTGAGCACTGGCAGAATCGCCGATAGCTCGCCCGTCTCGCCCGAGTAGGAGAGAGCGATCACCAGATCGTCTCGCGTGACGGCGCCGAGATCGCCGTGGACGCCTTCGGCCGGATGGAGATAGAACGACGGCGCCCCGGTGCTGCTGAAGGTGGCGGCGACCTTGCGGGCGATTAACCCTGATTTTCCCATCCCTGTCAACACCACTCGCCCGGAGGTATCCAGGACCAGGCGCACGGCGCGGGTGAACGTCTCGTCCAGGCGAGGAATAAGTCCTTCGATCGCCGACGCCTCAGCGGCCAGCACTTCACGCCCGACTTTGATAGCCTCAGAGAGGCGGTCTTTCATCGTCTCGGGGATGGCTTCCGGCGCGGACGCGACTGAATCTGTGTGTTCGGGATTGCTCATGGGCGAAATTGGATCATTTGCCGCCAGCGGCGGCGTTTCAACCATACGGCCAGAAGTGCCAGAAAACGTCCAGCGGCCCAAACGACGTAGGATAATTTCGCCGGATTTCCCAGAAGGCTTCGTGTTTAAGGCCGCGGACGTGGCCATCGGCAAAGAGGCAATTCAGGATGCCTTCGGGCACGTGAGATCCATTGGGCAGCACGAGATCAGGCTGCCGGATATGGCGCGGCGCAGGATAGAGAAGGTCCCCGTCCGAATCTGAAATTGTGAAGCCCCAATCAAACCACCGGTGATCGCACAACACAATGGTATCCGCCGGGCGCGCGATCTCCGTCTCACGGCGGCCCGCTGAGGGGGTGTCGAATAGCCCGACGCTCGGCCCGTAAAACCCGCCCAGGCCATCCCATGCCGCCGTGCCAAACGGACCGGCCGAGAGCTCCAGGTAGACTTTTCCATGCGTGCGGCTCGCCGGCGCGTACCCGTAGTTTCTCAGGATGTCGCAGTTGTCTCTGGCATCATCCGAAAGATCGCACCCGGTGTTATAATCCAGATTATCATGGGTGGATGAGGGGCAGACCAGCGCAGCTCGACTTCTCATATACGGCTGGATCAGATGCTCCCACGACATCAGGTACAGGTTGGTTTGGCCCGGTTGGCGTCCCACGGCCGGCGCATAAGTATCGTCGTAGTCCTGGTTGTACATCGACATCGCCATGCCTAGCTGCCGTAGATTAGAAAGACAGGCTGTCTGGCGCGCTCGCTCCCGGGCAGTTCCAAAAGCGGGCAGCAAGATAGCGGCTAAAATCCCGATAATCGCGATAACCACAAGAAGCTCAATAAGGGTGAAGCCGAACTCACGCCCCCGGCTATCTTGCATTCGCCTCACTCCGCCGTTTCACCCTCGATCTTACCGCTGGTCTTCATCACCGGGAGACCGGGCTTCGGGCCACCCGGCTCGGGCATTGAACGCTGCGCCCGGAGCTGAATCGTGCTCATCTCGCGCGGCAGCGCCCGCACAAAGATCGTGCAGGCGATATCCGTCGGCCGCACGAAGTCCACCGGATCCCGCCCCAGATTCTGCGGACAAAACGTGAGGAAGGCGCACTCACCGCAGGTCGCCCGCGAGGCCGCCGATTCAACACCCGCCGAAAGGCGCGTCAGCGCCCGCTTATCCGTCGCAGTACGTCGCAAGTCACTCACTCAGCCACACTCCTCCCAAAAACTCGACGGAGGACGAAGGACGAAGGACGGTGGAGGATTCACCGCGGAGAAGCGGAGTTCCGCAGAGATTCGCGGAGAAACAGTAGAACCGGAAAAGAGTGTGACGAATGTCAGGATCAGTTTCTTGCCGATCCATTCTTCGAGATCTCTCCCCAACCCCAGAACCGGATCGGATGAGCCTCAATTGGACTGCATCCCCTCGTCATCCACCCTCGGCGCCAGTTTCCCAGTTTCCCCTTTAAGACTCCGCGCGTCCGCGGTGAGTTATTCCTCCGTCCTTAGTCCTCCGTCCTCCGTCCGCGGTACCATCTCTCCATTCTCGTCCCGAGCCGGGCCAATATCTCGTGGGTGATGCTGCCGGCTCGTTCGGCGAGTTCTTCCGCTGTAATGCGCTCCTGCCCCTGCTGGCCCATCAGGACGACTTCATCGCCCACCCGCGCTTCAACGCCCGCCGGGACTTCAACCAACATCTGATCCATGCAGATTCGCCCCCGGATCGGCGCCCGTTTGCCTCCGAGGAGCACTTCGCCCACATTCGAAAGCGCCCGGGGATAGCCATCCGCGTACCCAACCGCAAGAGTCGCAATCCGGGCTGGAGATCGCGTCTCATAAGCGCGTCCGTACGATAGGAATCGACCGGGCGGGCACTCCTTCACGAACGCCACGCGCGTTTTCCAGCACGCGGCCGGCTCCAACGCCAGCGGCGCGACTGCCTCAAGCGGATTCAATCCGTATACCAGCAGCCCCACGCGCACCGCATCCAGCCGGCATTGCGGCAGGCCCACCGCGGCGGCGCTATTCGATAGATGCCATCGCCATCGCGGATCACTGCAATCGCACCGCGCTTTCAACAACTGCTCTAATTGATAGAGAGAATAAGCGGGATCGGCCTCTTCGGCGGCGCTGAGGTGCGAAAACACCCCCTCAACCACCAACCCCGGCAATGATCCAGACTCTTCCAAAAACGATGGCAGCCGATCGGGCGGAATGCCGACCCGCCCCATTCCTGTATCTAACTTTATCTCAACGCTCGCACGCCGGCCCTGATCCACCGCGGCCGTGGAGAGCGCCCGGGCCACGTCGGCCTCGCAGAGCGCGCACGTCAGCCCATGCCGAACCGCTTCAGCCGCCTGGGCCGGCTGAATGGACGCCATCACCAAAGTCGGGATGCGAACTCCCGCTTCCCGCAACTGAACGCCTTCGTCCACCAGCGCCACACCGAGCGACGCTGCGCCGGCCCGCTCGGCCTCGATCCCGACCGCTGCCAGGCCATGACCATAGGCGTTCGCCTTCACCACCGCGATCACCGCGGCGCCCGGCGCGACTTCTTTCCGGATCAACGCCAGGTTGTTCCGTATGGCCGCCAGATCAACCTCAAGCCAGGTGGACGGGAAAGAACTCATGCCACAGACATTGTATTCTGTGCACTCAACCGGTCAGGCCGCTTTCAGAGCGCCCACAGGTCGCATCCCGTGCACAATGAGACCGGCGCGGCCGAGCGACTGTCCCGCAAGCTGTTTGTTCATCGGATCCCGGTAGCCCAGGCGCACCAGGCGCCGCCACCGATCAGATTGATTGATCTCTGAGCCATGCACCGTGTAAATACTGAACGCCACCACGTCACCCGCCTCTGCAGGGCAGGGAACCGCGTCCTGCAGTCGATACTGGTCGGTGGGCAGGTGTGGGGAGCAGTTCTGGGTAATATGCTCCAGGTGGCCGTTTTTATGGGTGCCCGGCAGAAACTTCAGGCAGCCGTTTTCCAGGTTCGCGTCATCAACGTGCACGATGGCGTCAACGTATCCGAAGCCCTCGTGCTGGTAAAACGGCGAATCCTGGTGCATCGGGAACGGCATTCCCGTCTCGGGCGGCTTGCAGTGGAGAGTTGTATGGTGGAGCTCTACGTTTGGCCCGATCAAATCCGCCAGCGCCTCAGCCAGGCGAGGATTCGTTACCGCCTTGCACCAGGCCTGGGAGTAGAAATGGAGATCGTGCAGATGAGTCAACATCGACCGCTTCTCGACATCCGGACTCATGTAGACCTGCCGCCACGGACCACTCCAACCCATGTTCGTCGTAGACCAATCCTGGATGAGCCGATCCAGCTCGTCACTCATCGCCCGAATCTCGTCCGGCGTATAAACTTTCGGAATACGCACGTAGCCATTCTCATTGAAGAACGCCACCTGTTCCTGCGTAAGCATAAGCCGCCTGTCTCCTCAACCCCTTTTGAAGCCTGGCTTGCCCCTGTGGCAAAGCCCATCCTGATTGCTATTATACCTCTTGACCTACGATCATCGCCAGTGCGCTGGAAGAAGGCGCGAGGCGCGGGGTACCGGGCGCGGGGTGCGGACGGGTGCGGGTTATGGTGGCGTCGGCGCGCTTGACTTTATGCGGCGCCGGAGCTATACTCAACAGAACCGGTCGCCCGAGCCCACTACAGCACACAAGCTGCCCCTGGCGCCCTGACTTACGCGGTCCGGCAATCTGGACCCCGCTGCGCGACGCCCGCATAGGCGCCCCACACAGCCACGATGGCAGGACGGTTACTCGCCCCGCAAGGAGGCTTATTCTGTTGGACGGTTCGACTCGCGCTCTCCCTCTTGTTTGCGCGCTGTTAGGTGTGTTTCCCCTGGCGATCACAGCGCCAGCTTATGCCGGCCCGAGCTACGGCACGGTTGCGGTTAATGGAGTGACCTATGAGCTCCCCCCCTCGGCCTGATACCCCCGCCGGCCGCGAATTAGCGGCAGGCCCGCAACTTCCTCCGGCTCAAAGCGCCGGTCCCACCGCGCCGGAGGATGGGCCGGTTCCGATGCCGCAGCGGATACTGACGGTGGGCGGCTCGCAGTACGCCGCCGATCAGATCCTGGTGAAGTTCAGGCTCACCGCTTCCAGCGCGGCCATCCAGAACACGATCAACGCGTGGGGCCTTCTGCCGCTGTACCACCTCAAGGTGATCGACTGGTATCTTTTCTCCATCCCGGCGCCGGCAGACGTGCAGGCCGTGAGGGATGGTCTCGCGGGCGATGCCTCCGTCGAGAAGGCTGAATTGAATGCCATCGTTCGTGCGCAGGCGACGCCGGTGAATCCCCTCTGGCCCCAGCAGTGGAACCTGGGAGCCGCCGAACTGAACATGCAGCCCGCCTGGGATCGAACCCAGGGGAACATCAACTTCATCATCGGCGATGAGGACACCGGGATCGATGCCGTGACCAATGGGAGCGGCGACCTGATCCAGAGCGAGACGCACCCCGACCTGTACCCGAAGATCGCGCTCAACCCATCGGGCCAGGCGCTCGGGAAGAACTTTGTCACGAGCGGATATCCCACGGACGACAATATCGATGGCCATGGTACCGCAACCGCCGGGGTGGCAGCGGCGGACACGGTTTTCAGCGGTACCGCATACGGCAGCGCCGGCGTCAGTCCGCTCTCACCGATCTACCCCGTAAAGGTGCTTGCCAGTGACGGCACGGGCACAGTGGCTGGACTGGCGGATGGCATCGACGCGCTGGTGACCTTTAATCAGGGCCAGGCTGGATATCCTTATGTCAAAGTCATCAATATCAGCATAGCCGCCCAGTCCGATGACGGAGGAGCTCTCCAGAGCGCCATCACCAAGGCCGCGCATAATGGAATACTTTGCTCGGCGGCCGCGGGCAACGTCATTGACAGCGGGATCCCGCAGGGGACGCCCATCTATCCGGCCGCTTTCTGGGACTCAATGTCGGTGGCGGCCACGAACGCCAACAATGTCGCCGCCTCATACAGCGATTCTGTCCCCTGGAACTCGGTGTCGGCGCCTTCCGGGCTCTACCTGAACGAGGGTAACACGCCGGATCCCGACCCCAACTGGCCAGGCGACGCGACCTACGATTACATCGTAGCGCCCTACTGGGCGACCGGCTACCCTTATGGCGATAACGTCTATGGATACGATTCAGGGACGTCCTTTGCTGCGCCGCAGGTGAGCGGACTGGCGACGCTGGTCCTCCAGATGTTTCCCTCCATGACCTGGTACGACCTGAAGTACTGGATGGAAGACACATCCGACGACGTGTACCCACAAGGCTTTGATAACGCCACCGGATGGGGCCGTGTCGACGCCAGTCGAGCGACCGAGAATACCAACGAGTCCTGGTATCACGGTTTCCCTGGAGGGACTTCCTTACTAAGCATCCCGTACTGGCCCTCCGGGCTTGACCCGACAAGCCGGTACAACGATCCCGCCCGCGTCTTCTCCGGCGTCACGACTTACAACATGGCCTGGTGGGACCCGACGGCGAATAGCAATGCCGGCGGGTATGTTGACTAAATCCAGGGTACCGGCAACTACCCTAACGCCGGACCAACGATGCCGCGCATCGGCCCCGGCCGCGCCTACTGGGCGCAGTTATCGGCGCCGACGGCGTTCACCTACTACTACGGCGGTTTCCCGTACACCCTGCCCCAGCACGACCCGGTTTCGCATTTGCTGGCGCCGGCGACCCCCGGCGCGTCCTGGAACCTGATCGGGCCCCCAACCGCAGGTAGCGTTCAGTGGAACCTCAACACGTTTCGCGTGCGCTATCCGGACCCCAATAACGGGCAGCCATTGACCATTTCACTGCTGGAGGCGACAACGCCGGGCGCGGTTCCCGGATTCCCGGCAAGCAGCTATCCAAACGGGCTGGTGGACAACCACGTCTTCGACGAGAACAGCCAGGTGATCTCCTCCGGCGGTTATCTCAGTTCCGGCGCAGGCTACTGGATCGAAGCATACACGGAATGCGAACTCCTATGGCCTTCTTCATAGAAGCCGGGCAGTGTAATCGGGTTCGTTATCGTTTAAGAATACGAAGGAGCAGGAAGATGGACAGAAGCACGATTCGGAGCAGCAGTAATGCGCTGGCCTCAAGCGCAGCGGTCCAGCGGCGAGGGGTTCAAATTGGAGTGTGGATGTTAGCGGCGGCCCTCCTATTGTGCGGGTGCCAGGGCGATGGCGGCGGCGTTCCGACCGCGACGCCCCGGGGGGGATCGCAGGCGTTTCCTTTCGCCTTTACGCTGACAACTGACAAGACGTCCTATATCAGGAGCGAGGTGGTTCATGCCACCTTCACCGTTACCAACAATGGAACCGAAACGGCCTATTACTCGAGCCCCGCTATCGACGCGACAGTGAGCCAGAACGGCCAGGTATTCTGGCAGATCTCCAAGGGGGGGGAGTTCAGCCCCGGGGGGACCAGCGATCAGGGGGTCATTTCTGCGACTCTCAGTCCGGGACAGAGCGCTCCTTTCAAGGTGGATTGGGATCAGCGGGATCAGCAGGGTAATTACGTGGCGCCGGGTCAATATACCCTGTTGGTATGGTTGTCCTCCGGTGCGCAGGAGGGATCGGTGCATGCGCCACAGCCATACCAGACCACGCTTGCGGCGCCTCCGGTCACCATCACCATCCAGGACATGCCGGTACCCGCCATCCCGGCCGCGCCAACGCTCACGGCGACGAAGGGGAATGGCGCTGACCTGCTCTCATGGACCGCTGTCAGCGGCGCTGCCGGCTACCATGTGTATCGGGCGCCTGGGTTTGATTTGGCTTCCGTGGTGCTTTCTACTGCGTCGGCCGATCAGACCAGCTTCAGCGACACCAACGACTTGCTGCCCGGCACGAAGTACTACTACACGGTCAGGGCATTCAATATCGCGGGCATCGAAGGCCCCGACTCCAACCAGGCGATCGTCCAGACGTAGGGATGGGAGACGAGAACCCGCCCCTGGATTCCCTATGCCATAGGGAATCCAGGGAGCGATTGACGCGGGGATGGAAGGATGGCAAATCGTGAGTGTTACGCTTAAACTCAAGCCAGAGATCGAAACCCGGCTGCGAGCAGAAGCTATGCAGGCCGGGCTGTCGCTGGAGGATTACCTTTCGAAACGGATTGAGCAAACGCCCGAGCCCGATTTGGAGAACCGGGCCGTTATCCGCCTCCTGCGCCAATGGCGAGCCGAGGATGCGGCGATGACTCCGGAGGAAGAGGAGGAGGCGGATTACACCTGCTCGCTTTCTAACATTTTGGCCAATCGCCGGCGGTATGTGCTCACGACCGGATCATCGGGAACCAACTCGGACAACATGGAGACCAATGCCTGAGCCAGGTCAGCGTTCTTCGTCCTGAATGCGATCTCTAACTGGGCGAAACCCAGCATCCTGTATTCCTGGATGTCTAATTCGGGGGCTGAGATCAGCGGCGCGATCAACTCCTCAGCGCCAGTAATATCACCCTCTTCCGCGCGAATTCGAGCCAGGGCGGCTCGGGCCAGGCGATAGTCCGGGTACTCTTGATGAACCTTGAGCATCTGCGCTCGTCCTTCGGGTATCCGACCCTGTGTTAGATAACACACGGCGAGATAAAACCGGGGCGCCGGCGAATCGGGGGCTTCGGCGATGAGGTCGAGAAGCAGCGGTTCAGCGGCCCCGGGTTTCTGCTCGAATATAAGCTCCATCGCGGCATCCAGTCTCTCTTGCAGCTCCGGCGCTATCTCTTCGTGAGGCTCAAAACCGATTTTCTGTGTCCTCACTTCCAGTTCTCGCCATTGGCCATCCAACCATACTCGCAGATGTTCCCCGGGAACTTCGCCCGTCTTCATTACATACTGCGCCGCTTCCTGGCGCATGTCGTCGGGACCGCTGCGGCTCTGCGCGAAATCCAGAAGGATCGCCAGCGTCTCCGCGGTGTGTGCGCCCTCGGCAAGCTTTAGCATGAACTCTCGGGTTTCCGGATCACCCCGATGCAGCAGCTGCGGCATCATGCGGAGAACCTCCGGACGGCGCTCCAGGAATTTCACCATAGCTCGCCGCACCGCCTCGACATCATCCAAATTGGCGCGCTCAAGGGCTTCTCGAAGCTGTACAAATAGAGATTGCGACGGAAATGAAGGCAGCCAGTTGCCAATTTCAAACGGCCACGGCGCATGCCGTTCGGCCGCCGGCTTCGCCAGATCATCCAGGTTATCCCGGGCAAGATCGAAAGTGGGGTCCAATTTTAATGCTTCACCCCAGAGCGATCGTGCCTGCTTCTCGTCACCGAGACGCAGGGCGGCGACAGCGCCGAGGTGGGGCAGCAGCGGTATGATCCCCTCCATCTTCTCACTCGCGCGAGCAGACTGAAGGCACTCTAAAACAGCCTCATCATCCCCTAAGTAAGTGAACGCGATCGCCTCAGTTGCGGATCGCTCCATCGCTGGCTCATCGCTCTGCTTTAGTTGTTCTCCCCAGGCCCGCGCCTCGTCGAAACGACCCAGCAGCCAGTTGAATTGAGCCAGGTTTGCCAGAGCATGAATGTCACCCGGGTGCTTCGCGGCAGCCTGCTCAGCCGTCTCGATGGCCTGGCGCAAATTCCCTTCACCGAAGTATGCCACGCTGAGATTATTCAATGCCGGAACGAATCCGGGATCGCGGCGAAGGATTTCGCTGCAAATCTTACGAACCTCCCGGAAATCATTTTGCTCCGTCAGCTTAAGCGCCTTCTCATGAAGCGCCGCAATGGCAAACCCCTCGTCGCCGGATAGACCCAGTTGCGCCGTCATCTTCTCCATCACCGGCTCTATGGCGGCGACGGTCTCGCGCACTTCCGGGGCGCGGGAATCATCCGGCCAGCGCTCCAGAAACCGGCGGAACGTCAGGAAGGCCTGGGCGCCCTGCTCCAGGTTCAAATACGCGCTGGCCAGCATCGTAAGAATCCCGGGATCATCCGGCGCCAGCTTCAGAAGTCGCTCGCAAGCCGCGGCATACGTACGGATATCCTCAAGTTCATACGCGGTGTTGATCAGGAGCACCAGGATTTCGGTTCGATCGGGGAACCGCATCTCCAGTTTCTGCAGCGCCTCCAAGGCCTCACTCCACCGTTTTTGGAGTATCAGCTCGTTCGCCTCACGCAGCCCTTGAATGCCGGCGGGCGGCATCGAGCGGGGGCGCCGCGCTGGTTGGGATTGGTCGGAGTGAAGCGGCGTCCCCGCCCGGGACTTATGCTTCTTCTTCTTTTTCGGCATGGATATGAATTCGACTCCTCTGATACGAACTCCTCTGGGTGGATGTTACCCGGACGTGAGGCGCCAGAACCTCACCCCGGCCCTCTCCTGCGAGGCGCCAGAACCTCACCCCGGCCCTGCATACGTGTCCGGGCGCCGTGCTGGATCGGGTGTCCGGGACCAAAGTGAATGCCCTGCAGTCTGACTTTATCAACGCTCGGGCGATCTATTTAGGAACCGGCGCCGATCCGCCAAAGCTGAGCCTTTAAGCCGGAGAATTGCGGGTTTTGCGGATGGATTGGACTCATCGTGCATAATTCGCCGCAGGGATTCCGCACGGCGCCGCAGAATAGGGGTGTAACATGAAAATCACGGCAGTCAAAGCAGCGCTCCTGCGAACCGGCTCGATATTTATTCAGATTACGACCTCCGACGGCATCACGGGCATTGGTGAATGTTCGCCAATGAATGGCCGTGTCCTGCAGCATTTTGTGGAGACGGCCCTGGCGCCCTTGCTGATCGGTGAAGACCCGCTTGATATCGACCGGCTCTGGCATAAGATGTTCCACCGCACGTATAAGCTGGGAGCGCAGGGGGTTCAGCCGGAGGCGATCGCGGGCATCGATATCGCGCTCTGGGACATTCTGGGAAAGACCACGGGTCTGCCGATCTATCAACTGCTCGGGGGCCGTTATCGTGACCGGATTACGATGTACGCCAGTATTGGCGGAGGCGCGGATATCGAGCCGGGCGAGATGGCGCGGCGCGTGGAGGCGGCGCTCTCGCAGGGGTTTCGCGCGATCAAGATCCGGATGGATTGGGGCGTCGCGCGGCAGGATGCGAATCCGGCCAAAGATTTAACGATGTTCCGGCTCTGCCGCCAGGTTTGCGGCCCCGACATTCCCTTGAGTTTTGATGTGAATAACGGGTACAGCGTACCAACAGCCATCGCGCAGGGACGCCGGTTTGAGGACGTTGGCATCTACCATTTTGAAGAGCCGGTCCCGCAGTATGATTACGCCGGTCTGGCGCAGGTGGCGGCCGCGCTTGACGTGCCGGTTTCGGCCGGTGAACATGAATATACGCGCTGGCAGTTCCGGGATCTCATCGAGCAGGCGAGGGTTGATATCATTCAGCCGGACGTGGTGAAATGCGGCGGTATCAGCGAGATGAGAAAGATCGCGCTGCTGGGCGAGGTGTATAACCGGCTCTTTGTGCCGCACCAGACACAGCCAACCATTGGAACCGCGGCCAACCTGCATCTATGCGCGACGCTCATTCATTGCGTACGGCCGCAGGAGTATACCGGGCGGCGTCCGGAGCTTGATGATCTCTTCGTTGAGCCGCTGCGGTTTGAGAATGGCGAGATCATTCTTCCCAACGGGCCCGGTCTTGGTCTGGAGCTGGATGAGAAGAAGATGGAGGCTCTTCGCGGCTGAAGCGGCTGACTTATCCCGCTTTTGCGACTGCTGGGACGCTGACATGCGTCTTCCAGAAGTAGTAACCGCCGGTTACGAGAACAACGAGCGCTACGAGGGCGAACATGCCCAGGCTCATGCGGTGCAGGATACCCTCTACCCGGTCGCCAAAGCGAAACCCGAGGAACATGGCGAACAGATTCCAGAGGGTGCAGCCTACAAGAGTGAAGCCCAGGAATCGCCGGTAGCCCATCTGCAGAATGCCGACGGGAAAAGAGATGAGGGCGCGTACGGCAAAAACCATCCGCCCGATGATGATGGCGCCGGAGCCATATCGTTCAATCCAGCCGTGCGCGGTGTTCAGCCGATGCGGTGTTACGAGGATATATTTTCCAAACCGCTCCACGAGCGGCTTTCCGCCGTAGTATCCGATGGCGTAGGCGATGGACGATCCGATGAGGCAGCCGGCCGTGACTGCGGCGAACGCCACTACGAATCCCTGCGATCCCGGCCCGAATTTTCCCTGCGCTGCCCACCAGCCAGCCAGCGGTAGAATCGCCTCGCTTGGAACAGGCACACACATGCTTTCCAGCATCATGCCGCCAGCGATGACCAGAAGCGCTAATGGCGCCGGCCAGGCCTGAAGATGCTGAAACAGCGAATGGACGAGGTGACCCATAACTTATTTCCCGAACCGCGCCCTCTGTTATTCCGGCGCGGACACTGAGCGCTTCTCACCTTCTCATACCTTCGATACAATACAGGCGAAACGGCGGCCCTGTCAAGGGCGCCGCGATCCCGGCATGGCGTTGAGGAGCGTCTTTCGTATCCGGCGCCCGGGCCAGGCTCATCCAAACGCAGCCGACTTTTTGCGCTTCTGTTATGCGACCGCGGCGCAGCGCCTGAGCTCGGATCGGGTTCCTTCGATGTCGAAGCATGCCCGTGCGTTTCCCTGCATCAGCCGCACGGCGACATCCAGCGCTTCTCGCTCAGTCAGGTCTCCTTCGTCCACTTCTTGCTGCAGCGCCCGGGTGAGTCCCTTCCGGCTCTGATACGCGTAGGCCAGGGCGCTCGTGGGCCAGGAAGTATCCCCGCCTCCGCTTCCCGATTTGAACGCTCCCGCCAGTCCAGCGTCCGGCCGTACGCGTGCTGCGCCTTCACCGCAATTGCCTGGCGTCCGTGGCGGGCGAAGATCGCCTCCCGCGCCACAATCCGGACCGCAACGCCATAACCCGTAAACTGGGATGCCTCCCATGCAGGGCAGATCGCTTCAAAACGCTCCGCAACATCACCTTGCGATGGATGTGTCAGCGTCGCGGCAGCTTCCGGCGCCGCGCCTGCGGTCCGCAGAGCGGCGTCTGTCGAATTGCCTGCGCCAGATCGGTGAGAGCCATCATCTCCTCGTCATCCCGTAACCGCGCCATGATATGAACTGCACGGCGGGTTGGGCGCCGGGACGCAAAAAACCGCGCCATCGGTCGAGAAAGACCGGCATGGCGCGGGCAGTGAACGCGTCCTACTCTTCATGCCTTCGGTACAATACAGACCGAACGGGCGCTCTGTCAAGGGCGCCGCGGACCGGGGAATCAAAGACTCCCTGAGATCACTTGGCTGTTAACAGCATCTCGACCACGTCGGTGTAGCCGCCGTTAGAAGCCCAATCCAACGCCGTCATGCCATCTTCATCCTTGATATCCACTCGGGCATGGCTATCGAGCAGCATCCGGACCAGGTCGGCCCGGCCCTGCTGCGCCGCCAGCAAGAGCGGCGTCTGTCCCTCCGGATCGCGGGCATTCACGTCCGCGCCGTGAGCTAGCAGTACGCGTGCCTCACTCGGAACTCCGGCAATGACCGCGTGAAGCAGCGGCGTAATGCCGAATGCGCCACGCGAGTTCACCGCGGCCGCCGCGGCTGCGTTTTGAGCAAACAGCATGGAAGCCACAAAAAGCCCAGCAGCTACCGAGCCGACCGCGGTCCTGAACTGATTTCTTCGCATTTCCCCCTCCCTTTGTATAATGACGCTGCGAGAACGCGCCGGCCAGCGCCCGGCCAGGCGCGATTCGCCTCATGGAGATCATCGGCGCTTTGCGGTATGATCTGCAGGGCGGCAAATGGGCGCGGGGCGCGGACGAAGGACGGTGAGTGTGTGAGTGTGTGAGTGTGTGAGATGGTGGGACGGTGAGAGCGCCGGAGAGTGGCGCCACGCGACTCGTACCCCGCGCCCGCTTTTGAGGGAGGAAAGCGCCGGTTAGATGTAGAACAGAGGATTCAGGCGTGGTCCTTTACCACACATCCATTCTCTTACAATCCCCACCGGCCGCGGTGGTTGACGTCCGCCGCCATGGGTATCACGATGACAATAGGGATCCCGCCGGGCAAAGGCTGATTCAATGGACCCAACTCAGATTAAACCGGGCGAACGGACGGCGCCGCTGCCGGTGCCCGCGGGTGTTACGGCGCCTGAGCCATACCAACGAGCGCCGACCTTAATGGCCGGCGTCACGGCCGGCAGCCAGGGACAGGTCAAGGTGTGGGGGCCTCGCAAGCGGACTCTCTGGATGCTCGTGGGGGCCCTCCCTGCTGTAGTGGCAATCGTTCTGGGCCTTGGCGCACTACTTCATGATCCCTTCGCCGTCTTATACTCTGTTGTAACCCCCTCGATTGCTTTCGTCCTGGCGATAAGGGCCCTCTATCGTCCCTGCTACGTAACCACCGATGACGCGGGCATTGGAGTCGCTACCTGGACAGGCAGTCGGGCCCTACGGTGGAATGAGATACAGTCGGTGAAAACACACTCGGCGGTCACTCCCCGACGGGTGACACGCATGGATCTTTCAATCGCTGCGCAAACTACTCTCAAAGCACAGTATCCGGTCGCATCGGGGAGGGTGACAATCTGTACCGACGCGGGAGGGGACGTGGAGATGAATCTCACTGGCTATCCCGCGTCGATGCATAGGG
>DASRZA010000254.1:0-12974 GCA_035686845.1 Armatimonadota bacterium
TCTGCGCGGGCATTTTTTGGACATCCCGGCAAGTCTTACGCGAGCGGGCAACGCGAAGAACAGTTGGACATGGGCAGACCGGAACGAAGCACATGCACTGCTCGTCTGCTAAAATACCCTATTCTCGGCCCCGCTTCTAGGGATCCTTTTAACAAGACAGCAGCAGCGCGCAAAAGATAGCATTGGGACGGGTACGGGGCGCGGCGCAGGGAGAGGCCCAGAGAGAGGCCTCAGGAGACGGAAGAACGTTGGTATGGCAGTAAGGGTTGGATTTCGGTTCACCCCACGCCGTTCACTCTTCCCGACGCGGCGCCTGGCCCCTGGCGCGCGTCGATCCGGAGCAGATCGTACTTTAACAGCCAGAGAATATGGCGGCGTGCGGCGGCCGTGCTCGCGGCGTGCTTCTTTTGCATCATGCTCACCAGGTGATCCACAGACGTCATCTGACCGATCGATCCCGTCATCCGAACAAATCGAAGCAGTGTCAGAATCAGCCCAGCGTCTATGAGGTTTCGAGCGTCATCCATCTGCAACGTCCGCTCCTTTCCACGGCAGACGCGCAGGCCGCGGTCCGTGAGCTTCACCCGCGCCGCGCCATCCAAACACTCCGACGCAAAGGAGAAGAAGTCGCCAAAATACTGCGGGCGCATCAATGATTGACCGCCGCGCTCGATGGGCGGCAGCGTTTGAGCCCGGGCCGAAAGCTCGGTCCAGAGTTCCCAGAACATCCGGGCGCTCCTCTCCCAGGTGTACTGCGAAAGAACCAGTTCACGCGCCGCGGCGCCCATTTTAGTCCGCAGTTCCGGATGGCTCACCAGGAGGTCCAAGTGGTGCGCGACAGACTCCACGTCGATGGCGATGGACTGAGCCAGGCAGTAATGGTCGCTCGACCAATCATGAAACGGCGCCATATCCGCAATATCCTGGTCGCACTCCATCCAGCGGGACGTGATCTTGAAACCGGTCTCCCCATGAACGCCAGTGTCCCGGTATCCGGCCCAGTCGGACACGACGACGGGCAGGCCCGACGACATCGCCTCAAGGGGGGTGAGGCCGAAGTTCTCCTGCATCGTATCGCTCAGAGAGACAAAGATATCGGCCGCCGAGTAGTAGAGCGGGATGCTGGACCGGGCGATGTTATCGCGGTGGATAACGTGCCTGCTGAGCCCCATCTCCTTCACTATCGCCTGCAGATTCTGAACGCGTTGTCCGATCGGACCTGCAAGAACTAGAGCGACCGAGTCCCCATGCTTCGCGACGATCTTCTGGAACGCGATCAAGAGCGGGAAAATGTCCGTTTTGCTCGAAGGATCGACGCGACCCACATAAAGAATAAGCGTCCGATCCAGGGGCAGGGCTAACAGCGAACGCAGATCCTGGCGATCGCGAGGCCTGAAAACTTCGGTTTCAACGCCATGTGGAATCACACTGAGCTGGAAATTCCAGGGCTGCGGCGCCGCGGCGCTCCGCAAATCGCCCTGCAGCCGCTCAAGGATTCGAGCCGTCGCCTGCCGCGCCGTTTCAGACGCGCAAATCACCGCGTCGCAGGGAAAAGTCTGGCTCAGAAGACGGTTGGTCGCCATTTCCCGCAGCAGCTTCTGATAGCTGAAGCCGTACTGCATGCAGGTGATGGGGAAGATTGGACCGCCGAGCATCTGGCGGGCATGGCTCAATGAAGCAAGATCCATGCCTCCAATGTTATGAAGCGCAATCGGCGGGCGCGCATTCAGGGCCGCCTTCAGCCCGGAAACCGGCGTCAGGATGGGAGCAACAGCGCCGATGCCGCCGGTCATCGCGAGATGGCTCAGATCGGCGGCGATGTCGCCAAGATTCTCCTCGGGCACAAACAGTTCTACGCCGGCCGGAGCCGAATATCTGAGGAGCGCCCGAGCGCAGCCGAGGCCTGCGACGCTTGAACCGGGTTCGGCGGTCGTGTTCTCGGGCTTACGGGTGAGACTGCCGGAAACCAGCAGCCCCGCCCGGCGGACGGCCGGCGGTGGTGCGCTGGCGGCGCCGAGGCGGTCAACCACGGGCGTTGGTCGCCCTGTCGTGGGGATGGCAGACGCCCCTCGTGTCACGGAGTGGGGCCGGCTCGTTTGAACATGATGTAATGGGCATTGCCGTCCTGTGCGCCAATGATTCCGTTCTCGCCACAGAGACGGTGGAACTCTCGATTCCCCAGGTAGATCGAACCGGCGCTCCAGCATGCGGCGTCATGCAGCAGCCCGCTCAAATTGAGCTTCCAACCGGTGTCCGGATAATCAATCACCGTCACCGCCATTCCTGTGCCTCCGGCGCGATCACTCAGCCAGTGGAGAGACCACGCAGCCCTATCGGCGGGACCGATACCGCCGTCTGGGGCCGCGGCCTGGCGCGGATGCCCTCCGCGCCATAGTGTTTCGTGAAGCATGTTGTAGACATTCTCAGGTGTCAAGTGCAGGGTGTTCAACTCCCGAGGGTCAGAGAGCGCAATAAGCTCGGCCGTGTCCCCCGTCTCGAGCGCCTGGATCGTGCGGTCTCGCACCAGCTCCGGCGATGGGGGCCCCAAAAAATGCAGGCCCAGCCATAGAGCGAACGCTAGCGTGAGGACGGCTGCGAGAGTCCAGCGGAACCAGGGGCGGCGTCGCTCTGATCCGCCCTCAGAGTCCGCCGGGCGGACGTTGTTCGAGTGTTTCAGTTGCGGGGTCATAGCATTATCTCCAACGGGGATCGCTCCCCATCCGGTCGGTAGTCCTGCCCCGTCGGGCACCGGACGGTGGTACCCACAACCGCACGCTTGGGCGTTCTTTCATGTGCTGGAGGTGAGCTCGCACTGGCCCTCGGAGGAGAAGCAAGTGAAATCCTGGCTCTCGCCCCCTACCTCGTCTCTCGCCGAACACGAGCCTACGCTGCTGTTGATACACAGATAGGAAAAGTAAGTGTATACGTACTGGCAGCACCCCATATTATCGCCGTCCACGTATGCAGCACAAGCGGAGAATGAGAATTCTCCTTTACCGACGACGCAATTCGGACTGGCAGGGCAGTCGTCCGCATTGCCTAAACAGCTCGTGTTGTAGGCAAGCGCCGCAACCTGCCAGAGAAGGACAGCGGCACAGGCCATAATCAGCGCCGCCAAAAGTCCGGGGAGCGCGGTTAAGCGTCGTCCAGCGCTGCGCATTCGTTTCATCATTTTATCCTCCCATGGTGAGAGCGATTGGGGTGCGGCGCCGCCATGAAATACGACCACGCGTTAGTAGTTCTCCGGAGACTCACGTACGGGTACCAATTCGTTGTCAACCGCGCCGTCCAGACGCAAAATAATCATCCGCATTTTCGTCCACCGGGGCTGCTCAAGCGAATCGACGCCGAGCAGAGCGTTGTGCTGATCGCACGCTACGATAGACGCCCTCGATCCCCACCGCAGGATTTCGTCGCTGAACCGCTGGCCTGGCGGCCGATGTGTGTCGGGGCCGGGCGCCCAGATATAGGTCCATGCGAGCCTTTTAATGGGAATCGAGCCGTGGTAATCCGGGCAGAAAAGTATCCGCCGGTCCGTGATATATTTTTCGGATCCCTTCCCCGGAAAGAGCCAGCCAGCCTCCGGCAGGCCTAACTGCGAATAGGTCATCGCAACGCCCCGCACAGCTTCAGCGCCGTCGTAATCATATCGATACATTTCCACCGACAGGCCGAGTTGATGCAGATTGGAGATGCACGTCGTCTGCCGCGCTCGCTCACGTACCGGGCCCGCAGCCGTCAGCAGCAGCGCCGCCAGCACCGCTATGATCGCGATGCAAACCATCAACTCCATCAACGTAAAGCCATTACGCTTCGTGTTCATCGCCGTAACCCTTATCGCATCCCGCTGATTATCGAAACGCTTACCGCAGCGCCTTCACGGCCGCCTTGAACCCCGAATCTTCCATAAGGTTGTCCTGCACCGGGACGGGCTGCGCCCATCGCAGCTTCCAATCCCTGTCAAAGAGGTACGCGCGGGGCTTGAAAGCTGCATGCAGCCGTCGGCTTATCTCGCCGCGAGGATCGGATATCAGTGGCGCCGGCACGCCCAGGCTCCGGTGGTACTCGGCGGCCTCCTGCTTTCCGGCTGTCGTGAACATGATCATGGTCAGGTGATGTTCGCGGGCCGTCGTGTTCCAGTCGTTCAGATCCACGCCAACGCATGAAGCGCAGTTTCCGATAAACACGAGAAGATACGCGTCCCCGCCGGACGGCGCGGCCTGGCGAATCGCGGCGCCTGTTCCGCCCATCGGAAGAAGCGTACCCGGCTTCGGAACCAGAATTGGTTTCACCGGGCTGCGCGGCGGAGGCGGAGGCGCAGTTTTGAAGGAGCCGGCAAATCGCAGGAGCCGGCCGTAGAGCACCGGACTCTGCGGCAGAGACCGGGGGAAGGTGTAAGCCAGCAGCGCCATCAAAAGGAGCAGCACGCTCAGAAGCGCCTGCAGCCGGCGGCTCTGGGGGCGCGGGCCGGCGCGCTGAGCCTCGCCTGGGACCGGCTGCGGCTGATCCTGGTTTCCGTCGGGCCTTCTAAGGCGCATTCTAAAGCTCCTCCGCGCCTGGGGGCGCCGATTCGGCGCCGGCCAACTGTCCGACGCCGCCAATAGGTGAGGTACGCAAAGTCTACCACCGTTTTTTTTTGTCAACCTGCTCACCGCCGGGATTTCCTGCCGAGCGACGGACCTATCCCCCAAACCTCTTCCCGAAGCGCGAAGGGGAGCGGTACCTCGCGCCTATACTATCTTCAGGAAATCCAATTTTAAGGAGATGATTGTTAAGCATGAACTGTTATCGTGGAAGGGGCCGCCAGCGGTCGGAGCGTGAAGGGTTCATTCGAAGTACCCCGAGCTCGCTTTTCGGGGAAGACCCTCGTACCTCGCGCCCCGGACCTATCCCCCCGGCCCCTTCCCGAGGCGGGAAGGGGAGCCGTACCTCGTACCTCGTGCCCCGCGCCTCGCGCCCTCTATCAGGCTATCTCGCGGCTGCGCTGGTTGGCGCGCTTTTTCTGGCGGCGCCGGCTGTGGCTCAACCTCCCGGACATCATCCGGAGCTTTCCGGGACCGGGCAGCCGGGTGTGGATAGCGGCACACCAAACCTGCTTCCGGCGCCCGGCGTTCGGGAGCCGCTGGGCGGTCGCATACCGGATATGGATCCGGGCTGGATTCATCGACAGCCGACCGGGCCCATACCCGGCGGCGTTGTGCTGCCGGATGGCCGCGTGGCGCGGCCGGTCGGGACGCCGATCCCGGTGGGACTGCTGCCGCTCGGGCTGGCGCTTTCGCCGGATGGCCGCTGGCTGGCGGCGCTGAACGACGGCGAGGTGAACGAGTCGATTTCACTCATCGACACCCGCACAAACAAAGTTATCTCGACCACGCCGATCTCCAAAGCATTCGTGGGAATCACCTTCTCAGCCGACGGCGCGCATCTTTTCGTGGCTGAAGGCGGCGGCCTCGCGGTGGCCGAGTATACCGTCGATCCCTCATCCGGCGCGCTCACCTCGTCAGGCGCCATTCCCGTGCCCGGCTATCCAACCGGGCTGGCGCTCTCGTCCGATGGCAGCCGGCTCCTCTGCGCCGAGAACTATGGCAACCACGTCGCCGTGATTGATCCGTCATCCGGCAAAGTGACCTCGTCGCTTCCAGCCGGGCACATGCCTTATGGTGTGGCGGCGGCCGCGAACGGCGGCGCCTGGGTGACCGGATGGTCGGATGGAACTCTGCAGGAAATCGGCTCGGATGGAACGCCGCTGGCGAGCTTTCCCGTGGGGAAGCTTGCCGGCCCGGTGGCGATTTCACCCGGCGGACGCTACGTGTATGCTGCATCCACCAATGAGGATCGGATGATCGTGGTGGATACGCAGCCGGGCACGCCGCCCTACGCGCCGCGCCTGGCCGGAACCGTCTCCTTCGCGCCCTATCCGGACGCGCCGGTGGGGAGCGTGCCCGGCGCCATCGCGGTAAACCCGGTCAGCGGCGATGTTTACGTGGCGCTCAGCGGCCTCAACTGCGTTGCGGTTGTGGATCCGGCGCTGATGACGGTTCGGGGGTTGATCCCCACGGGCTGGTACCCGGCAGCCCTCGCCGTGTCCCCGGATGGATCGCAGCTTTACGTCGCCGCGGCGAAAGGGCTCGGCAGCGGCCCGAATAAGGTCTCTCGAAAGTCAGTCGCGGTTCTGGACTATGGAATTGTCTACGCCGTGCCGCTCACCGGACCAGAGTCGGCCGACACAGGTCTGGCTGCCTGGACCCGGCAGGTGGCGGACTCCAACCTCTTCACGACACCTGACAAGAACGTCAAACTCCCACCGATTCAGCACGTTATCTATATTGTCAAGGAGAATCGCACTTACGACCAGGTCCTCGGCGATCTTGGGCGCGGCAATGGCGATCCCACCCTTGCTTTCTACGGAAAGCGGGTCACGCCCAACACCCACGCGCTCGCCGACCGTTTCGCCATCGGCGACAACTTCTACAGCGATGGAGAGGTAAGCTCACAGGGTCATGAATGGACGCTGGCGGCCAATTCATCCGATTATACCGAGCGGACGTGGCCGCAGATTTACGCCGGGCATGCCCGCCTGGACGACATCTCCAGCACGCCTATCTCGTATCCGGCAGGCGGGTTCTTGATCCACTCCTGCCTGGAGCATGGGGTCTCCTGCCGGATGTACGGCGATGAGGTGATGCGAGATTCGAAGGGTCATCTTCTTCCCGGACTGGCGGATCTTAAATCCAAGACCTACCGCGGATGGAATCTGAACTACATGGATATCCATCGCGAGGAGGCCTGGGCAGCGGAGTTTAAGAAGGGCATCTTCCCACGATACAGCTACGTCTGGCTTCCCAGCGATCACACCGCCGGCACCCGCGTCGGCTCTCACACCCCCGAGGCGATGGTCGCTGATAACGACCTGGCGCTCGGCCGCCTGGTAGATACGGTCTCGCACAGCCCCGAGTGGAAGGACACGGTCATCTTTGTTTCCGAGGATGACAGCCAGGCCGGCCTTGACCACGTGGATGGGCATCGTAACATCCTTCTCGTTATCAGTCCCTGGGTTCGACCCGGAATGATCACGAGCCAGCATTACAGCCAGGTCAGCATCAGCCGGACTATCGAGCTGCTGCTCGGAATTCCGCCATTGAGTCAATTCGACGCTCAGACGCAGCCCATCCTGGACGTTTTTTCGGACCACCCCGATCTAACGCCGTACCAGGCCGTGCCCGAAACCGTTGATATCAATGCCCGGAATACCACCGCATCCGTCATGACACGCGAATCTGCCCGGCTGGACCTGAAAGAGCCCGACGCCAGCAATCCCGAACTGGAGAAGATCCTGGTTGCGGATGCCCGTGCGCGGCACATCTTGCGATGAGAATCTCGCTTGAAACCGCGCTTGAATGGTCGGCCATCTCCCAGCAATTGACCGGGCAGGCGCGGGGCGCGGACGGAGGACGGAGGACGGAGGACGGAGGACGGGGAGCCGGTTCCGTGGGGTTGCCGGATGAGCGCGGGACGAGTTCTCCCCCATTATTGGGGGCTGGGGGTCAACCGGCGAGTTCTCCCCCATTATTGGGGGCTGGGGGGCAACCGGCGAAGACTCCCCTATTATTGGGGGCCGGGGGGTTGCCGGACGAGTTCTCCCCCATTATTGGGGGGCGGGGGGCAACCGGCGAGGACTCCCCCATTATTGGGGGCCGGGGGGCTGCTGGGGGGCGTCCGGAGCTTGAGCGGATCGCTGGAGAGATTGGCGGCCTGGTCTGGCGGCCCAATCACGTGCCCTTCCTTTCGCTCCTTGCACGGGCGCCTGACCTGGATCCGGCCGAACTGCTGGCAGCGCTGGGCGGCTCAGAACCTGCGCTCGTGGCCGTCTCAGGACCACGCGCCGGCTTCCTGTTTATGCCGGCTTCTGAAACCGGGCCGCTCGCCCGGCTGGCCGAGACGACCGGCCATGAAGACGCCGAACGGTTGATTGCGCCGATCCCACCCGAAGAGGTGCGTGAAGCGGTGCGATGGATTCATGCGCAGATTCAAGGCGGCGGCAAGACATACCCCGAGCTTCGGCAGGGGGCGCCGGCCGCTGTTCTTCACAGCGTGGAACGGGGCAGCGATCGGGCGCTGCATCGGGAGACGGCGCTGCAGCAGGTGCTGCTAGCGCTTCATCGACGGGGAGATCTACTTACCACGCTCGCCTTAACCGGATTGAACACCAGCGAAGGACCCTACCGGTATCATCTCAGGACGCGCCTCTGCCTCGGTCCGCTGCCAACTCCAGAAGAGGCGTATACCCGGTTGGCGAGCCGCTATATCCACGCCTTTGGACCGGTGGGACCGCGGGATTTCGCCGTTTGGAGCGGACTTCCCGAGAAGGTCTGCCGCCGCGCCATTGGCGGTGTCACCGAACCGCTTCGAACCGTCGCGATTGCGGAATTGGGCGAGCAGCTTCTGGCGCCGGTGAGTTTCTGGGATCGGCCGGCGCTGCAAGAACCGATCTGCAGGGTGATTCCATGGATGGACCACTGGCTCCACGCTTACAGAAGCCTGGATCGCTTCGCCGCCGAGACGATTGGCGCCGGTTTCGCCGCGCGGGATCTGGCGCTCATCTCAGTAGGCGCCGGCGTTCCCGCCGCGGATATACTGGCCGTCCGAATCCGCCTGGTCGGATCCGCCCGGGAGCCCCGTCTCCAGCCCGAACCGCTTCGTCCCCTCGCCGCGCACGAACAGGCCGCGCTCCAATCCGAGCTCGAACGGGTCACAGCAGCATTCAAAGTGCGGTAACGGGCGCGAGGCGCGAGGCGCGGGCGCGCCCTACACCTCCCAGTTCTTCCCCACCTGAACCTCCACATCCACCGGAACCGGCTGAATGAGCGGCGCCATGCCGTCGATCATGGCGCTGCGGAGCCAGTCGGCGGCGGCCACGGCGGCGGCCACGGGGGCTTCGACAACAATTTCGTCGTGGCAAGCGATGATCGGCACAGCGCCCGGGCAGCGCGACCGCCGCTCCCAGAGCAGCCCCAGCGCCCGCTTTAGGCCATCGGCGCCGGTTCCCTGCACCGGGAGATTCAGGCGCAGCGGCAGGGGCGTTTTGACATCAATGAACCGGCGGCGGCCGGCCCGGGTGCGAGTCTCACGCGCCGCCGCATTCCGAACGGACCGATGCCACCGCCGCAGCGCGGGATAGGTGGTGAAGAAGGTCTCTCGATACCGGGCCGCCTCTTCTTCGGTAAGGCGCAGGCCATATTGCACCCTGGCGTAGCGCCGGAATCCGTCCGCGCCCATGCCATACAGCAGCCCGAAGTTGATTGCTTTCGCCAACTGCCGATCCGTCTTAGAGACATCGGCTTTACCGAGCACATTTTGGGCTGTGAGTATATGGAGGTCGCTGCCGGTTTCGTACGCCCGGAGCATCTTCTCCTCACCGGCAATGCGAGCCGCGATCCGGAGCTCAATCTGCGAATAGTCGGCTTTGATGAGCACCCGGCCCGGGGGCGCCGCGACGCAGCCTCTATACCCATGCGACCGGGGAATCTGCTGAAGATTCGGGCTGCTGCAGGCCATCCGGCCCGATGACGCGCCCATCTGCCGCCAATCGGGGTATACGCGGCCGCCATCCAGATGTTCGAGCCACGCCGGGCCATACGTGGAGACGAGCTTCCGGTTCTCCCGGTACCGCCGCAGCAGGTTCGCCAGAGGGTGATCAAGATCACTCAGTGTCTCTTCGTTGGTATTCTCAATGCTGCAGCCGGCCAGCTTCAGAGCGTCCTTCACTTCAGAGGGACTGTCCCAGTTCCGGCCAAATCCGAGATCCAGCGTCAGCGCGGGCGGCGCGGTCCGGTCCATTTCATCTCGCATCGCCACCGCTTCCGTTTCCAGATTGCGGCAGATTTCGGACCAGGCGGCTGCATCCACCGGAACACCCGCCAGGCTCATCCAGACAATGGCCGGAACACAGCCATTCTCCACCGCGGCCGCCTCCGACAGGCCGGCGTTCTCAATCTTATGGGAGAGCGCGTCATGGAGCGGGATCAGCACGGCGGCGTCCCGGGCGGCGTAAGCGATCTGTTCGGAAGTCAGCGGGCCGCTCCAATCCGAACGCTGCAGCTCCTTGGAAAGCTCCACGCCGGTATGACGCCGCGCCGCTTCGGCAAGCGAATGCCGGATGTTCGGTTCCCCGGAATGAAGCAGGTGATCGAGGAAAAGTGTATCCTGCGCGTCGTCGGTTTCAAAACCCCGCTGCGCGAGGAACGCCAGGTCAAACCCGATAAAGTGTCCCACCAATCGCTTACTTCGCAGCAGGTCCAAAAGCGGCGCCGGGTCTACAGTCTCTACATCCACTACCCAGCAGCCGGTCGCGGTGGCGACAGAGATGATCCTGAGCCGCTCGTGGCGCGGGTTCAGCCCGGTCGTCTCTACGTCGATTCCGATCAGCGGGGCCGCATCCAGGGCGCGCAGGACGCTTTGCAGTCCCTCCGACCGGTCGACATGGGTATGGGGAGGCAGCGCAGCGGCGACTTCAACCGTCGTCCTCTCCGACGAAGGGTCGGAGAACGCGGAAACCAGCTCACTCTCAATCACTTCCGACCTCCCGGCCGCCTCGCTGCCGTCGTTCAGTTTTAAGGGAATATCCATCGTCTGATACTCCCATTTTACCGGATTGGGCGTGGCGTGGCGAGTCGTGGGAGAGGGCGCGGGGCCCGAGGTACGGGGCGCGAGGTACGCAGACCAGCGCCGCGCCCGTTCCTCCGCCATCCGTCATCCGTCCGCACCGGCTCCGCGGTGATTCGCCTTACGGACTTCCTGAATCTCAGAAGGGGATATCGCCCGCGCGCACGAAGAGAGAATCAGCACGGTCGCGGCCGGCTCCCCGGTGTATAGGGGACTGAAACTACGCAGGCCGTATCGTCGCCTGGTATCGCGAGTACAAGGACGTGCAAGGTATTGCCAAGATCGTGACGATCGGCGAGGTTGGCGCGAACGACTACAATCTGAATATCACCCGCTACATCGAGCGGAAGAGCGAAGAGAGAGTGCCGTAGGTTGAAGGAGCGATGGAGAAGTTGCGGGAAAGCACAGCGGCCGCGTTTGCAGCCGAAGAGAAACTCATCGCAGCTCTCAAGCGAGAAGGATTGCTTTAATGGTTGATCTGCCTCATGCGTTCCCGACGCTCCTTCGAAAACAGCAAAAAGGGAGCAAACCACGCTGCCATCTGTTTACCAGCGGTCTGAGGTCCGAAGTAGCAGGCCGTTTGACCGCTCTTATTGAACCTTGGGGTCAGGTGCTGCAAAGCGATTCGTGGATGCCGGACGGATTCAAACAAATCGATGAGGCGCAGCTCCACACTGCAGAGCAGTTGATTCCCGATACACAAACGCGCAATTTACTCTCTATGTGGTGGCTGGCGGCGCCTGCTGGCACATCAAGGACTCCTTGCCTGGACATTGCGAGCACTTGTCTGATCGACGGGAAGCGAGGCCTTCTCCTCGTAGAGGCAAAGGCTCATGACGCGGAACTTCGAAATGAGGAACGGGGAAAGCCGCTGGGAGGTGAGGATAACAAGGGCGTATCCATCGATAGCAGACGAAACCATGTGCGGATCGGCGCTTGCATACAAGAGGCCAGCCTCGCCCTGTCAAGCGAAACCAGACTGGTTTGGAGTCTGTCGAGAGACTGGAATTACCAGATGGCGAACAGATTCAGTTGGGCGTGGAAGCTAGCGGAACTTCGCATACCCGTCATACTGGTTTATCTCGGATATATTGGCTGCGAAGAGATGAGAAAAGGAGCCAGTCGGCGGCCGATTAAGAGCAAACAAGAATGGGACGAATTGGTTATGGCTCACAGCCAACCCCTATTCCCTCGCGAAGTTTGGAATCAGAAGTGGAATGTTCACGAGCAGTCGTTCATTCCGTTAATACGAGCTTATGACCAGTCTCTAGACATTGTGGAGACTATCTGATGGGCCAACAGATCTCGCAGCATCAACTCGAATATCGCGACCGGCTCCGGGCCATGTACGGGACTGAAACAACGATACGGCTGATGCACCAGCTCGTTCAGTAACTTCCGGTAGGAGAGCCGATTATGGGGAAGTCCCATCCGCCGCCTGTAGATGAATTGGGGCAGGAAGTATTGCGTTCGTTCTTGCAGGAGTGTTCTGCACAGTTCCGGAAGATACCAGCGTTTACAGAGGCTGGTGCCGCGATTACTGCCATTGTTGGCCCGTGTCCCCGAAATGGCTCCTTTGGTGAGGTCTATGCGAAGGTCGCACTGATCAACCTCATGTGGGGCACCAACGTGTATGACACTCGCCGACTCGCCAGGCATATCCAGAGCCAGGGACAAAATATAGACCGGCTGCTCGTGGCGGGTGATCCTAAGGTGATCGAGGCTATCCGCTATGGTCATGGCATCCGCACCAAGACTGGCGCTGAGAGGGACTTCTACTCTTTCGCCGCCAAGTATGCCCACTGGCATAATCCGATGTGCTACCCGCCCTATGACAGTTTCGGCGACTTCAGCTTGGTGGGCCTGCAGCGACAGTTTCCTTTCGCTTCGCTCCGATCCGGTGATCTCATATCCTATGTCACGCTCAAAAGGACCATCGACAAGCTCAAGCGTTATACGGGCTGGTCTTCCCCAGGATACAAGGAGATCGATGAGGGCCTCTGGATTTGTGGTAAGTGTGCATCCGACGATACCGCCCAGAATATTCCACAGGATGTGAAAACATACATTCGGGAGATCGGCCAGCAGCTCTCTGTGGAGCTGATCGGGCGGGAACCGCGCCGGAGCTATTATTCGCTCGGCAACCGCAGCGTGGTGACCGAGGTCGCGGCCAGCCACCGCTCTATAGGGGACTGAAACCATGCGATTGCAGCAGGCGTCAAGGGCTCGGTTCCCGTGGCCAGTACTTACAGTTTTTATGAGGGGGACGGCACCATCCCCCAGAGCGCCCTGTCCACGCGGTGGCGAGTACT
>DASRZA010000255.1:0-6937 GCA_035686845.1 Armatimonadota bacterium
ACTTCGAGTTCCAGGCGTCAAAACCGTCGTGGTGATTGGCCAGCGCCAGGAACAGCCGGGCGCCCGCGCGCTGGTACCGCTCAATGAGCGCGTCCGGCTCCCAGTTCAACAGCGTCCACTGGGCGCACAGTTCCTTGTATCCTGACTTTGACGGGTGATTGTAGTGGTCGATCTGGTAGTTGTAATCGCCCTGCCCCTGAATGTACATGTTGCGGGCGTACCAGTCGCCGTTCTCAGGGACGCACTGCGGACTCCAGTGCGCCCAGATGCCAAACTTGGCGTCCTGGTACCATTCGGGCGCCTGGTAGTTGAGCAGCGAGGACCACTCCGGCTTGAATGGACCGTCTCCCGGTAGGCCGGGGATCGCGGGCGCCTGGAGCGGCACTCCGTCCCAGGTATCGGCGCCGGCCCCATGGCCGGTGGTCCCCCAACCCTCCCCTACCACCGCATCCCAATCGGACACGGGGAAGCTCGTCGGCGTCCCGGCAGCCGGCGCCGCATCCGCTCCTCTGGCGGCGTTCGAAATCCAGGGGAGTGATATCATCCCCGCGCCCGCGCCCATCAATCTGCAAAAATCTCTTCGATCCATATCGGCTCCTTTGTCGTCGGCGTACGGGGCTCCCGGTGAGGTCGGGAATACGGGGCTCGACCTCGGTGGAAGTAGTGGCTGTCAGCGCCACAGCCGCCGCGAACCCGTGATTCGACGGCGGGAAGTGATTACATTTTAGGGCCGGATAGACAGTTCAGTCAAGAAGCGCGAGGTGATGGCGGCGCCCCCGACACAGCCGCGAGTCGGAATTACACCCCAAGAGCAGGTTCAGCGCCCGCCTTCCAGCCGCTACACCCAAGGAAGCAGCAGTTCTTTTGGGACCGGGTTACTTCTGCTATTATGTACAGAGGATTGGAGCGAGCGCGAAAGCACGCGGCGCATAAGATGAAGAAGGGGAGCACTCCACGAATGGAAACCTCACACGAACGACTAAGCATCGAGATGAAGCCGGCGCTATATCGTGCTCTGCGGAGCATTGCGCGGCAGGAGCGTCGTTCAGTACCGCAGATGGTCCAACTGCTGCTCGAAGAAGGACTGCGCGCCCACGGCAGTCTCACTCGCGGCAACACCTCCCCTTGTGAAATAGCCGTTCTTGCGGAGGCCGGCCGCTCCTTTGATTGGCTCGCGGACGAGCCCGAAATCTACGATGACAACGTCGGAGAGCTCACGTAATGCCCGCCAGGCGTCCGGTTTCCCGCGGAGACATCGTTCTGGTTGCATTCCCTTTTACGGATCTCTCCACCACCAAACGGCGTCCCGCGGTGGTCCTCTCCGCAGATCAAAATGACTTCACGCTGGCGTTCATCAGCAGCCGCGATGCGACCGCCCTCGCAGTCGGTGAGGTGGCTCTGCTCCCGGCCCATCCGGAGTTTCCCCTTTCCGGGCTTTCCACACCATCAAAGATTCGGGCAGCAAAGTTGGTGACGCTTAACCGCTCCTTGATTGCTCGCAGGCTGGGAAGGATAGGGCCGCTATGGACTGCGGACCTGTCTCGCGCTTTGGTTGCGGTTCTCGGGATTAGCACTGTTTTTTACCGCGAAGAGGGTCGCCAGCGGGAACGACAGCGTCTCAAGGCCCTGCATGGCACGGGCGGGACCGCCAGTGTTCTGGCTGACTTGGGGCTGCCGCACGCACCGTGATCGCCGGCGAAGTGGGATCTTGCGCCGTGTCGCCACGCCGGATCAGGGTTCAGCGATCGGGCGTAAACCAAACTCTTCCATTAACTGGCGCACGGGCATCGATCGAACCCGGGAGAGCCGCTCGAGGCCGCTGGAACAGGCGATCGAGCTGGCCCTGGAGACGTCCGATGGGTGAAGGAGTCGCGCGCTAATAGTGTGTCGGATCGCCGCCACCAGGGTCGGAAAGCGGTCTGCTATAATGTGAGCAGCGGGAGAGGAGAGCAAGCGATGCAAATGGTCAAAGTGCGGTTCTTGAATGCCGACGATCGCGAGCGGGTCGTCGATCTCGCAAAGCGCACGAGCGTCGTTGCGCTGCGCGGCGGCTTTTTTGTGATTCCGTCCGAGGCTCTCGACATCTTCGACCAATGGCAGTGCGCATACGAGGTCGTGGAGCGTGGAGGCTACGATGCCCTTGTCGTTCGTCCGCTACGAGGTGCTGCTGCCGGTTCGCTATAACGACGGGCGTGAAGTCGAGCGGTACAAGCGCTACGCGTGTCTCGACGAAGTCGATAAGTAATTTGGCGGCGCGACCCTTGAGCCGCAGGGCGATCGAAAGGATTCCGCTCGATACCGGAGACCCGCCATGTATCTCGGTCGTAACTCGTATCGAGACACAGGCCGGCATCCGTCCCCACGAGGAGAGCCGAACAATGGAATTCCTCGACGCGCTGAACAGCCTTCCCATCGACTCCAGCATTGCCGATCGGGCCGTTCGCCTGATCTACGCGTACGCTCGAGGGGTGTTCGGTTCCCAGTACCCGATGCGCTAATCGCCGCAACGGAGCTCGGGAATGGCCTGGTGTTGGTCACCACGAACGAAGCTCACTTCCCCATTCCCGAACTCCTACTTGAGCCCTTCGCCATTAAACAGTGACGGGAAGCGCGTTCGGTTGCCCCGGCGCGACAGCCTGGAGCAGCCGCGGACGCGCTCCGAGAGTGAGAGTTTCGGCTTGAAGCTCGGCCGGACCGTACGTCTGGTGGCGCGCTGCGGACGCGACGCCCGACGGAAGCGGAATGCCGCAGGACCGAAAGCCGGCGAGAGTTCGCCCGGGACTGAAGCCTGATGGGCTCCGCTGTAAACAAACAGCGGCAGCAGGAATCGCCCGGCAGACTGCGAACGAGGTCATTGGAGAAGCACTGAACACGCATGAACTATCGCGGCGGCAGCCGCTCCTGCCTCGGGGAGACAGACATGCCACTGGGAAGATGTAAGGGTGTTCGCTGGCTTGCAGCCGCCGGGATTCTGATGGCCGGTCTTGCCGGGGCCCGCGCGGCCTCGGCCGCCGGCATCCCGCGCGTGAATTACCGGCGGGCGCCTGCGACAGCCGGGATCGTGGAGGCCGAGAAGCAGTTCGACCGCGATTTCGCACGGGTGGCGCCGGGCCTATCCGTCCCTCTGGCGCAGAACCTGGACCGCGTGCACCTGACGTTCATGCTGCTGAAGGACCGGCGCCGCATCACCCTGGCGGTTCCGGCGTCGTGGTCCGATCAGCGCGCTGCGGATGTGGTGGGCGCCCTCAGCTCTCTGCCGGGATGGCAGCCGGGGCGGGTGACGGTGGACCGTCGAGGGAGTTGGCTGGCGGCGTACGTGAACGGCACGGACAGCGCCGTGGTCCATGGGAGATGGACAGACGCTCGCCTGGACCTGCCGGAAACGCTGTCCGTCCTGCGACGTGCGGGCGCCGTGAGGGTGGAGATCCGGATCTGGACCTTCGGTGGTCCGTCCCTCCAGGTAGGGGCCTCTGGACTCGAGTGGTACAAATGCAGGCTGCCGGGCGGACGTGGGCTGGTGGCGCTGGCCGGCGCTGCCGCCGCGGCGCGGCCGATGCGCTTGCGGTTCGGGCTTTTCCCTTGGGATCTGAGGCGTGCGGCGCTGACCATGATGGCGCTTGTGCTTTGGCCGCTGCTGGCGCTCACGGCGCTGCGAACATGGGCGCTTAGCCGGCGGGGCATGCCCGGAGGTTATCGCGTGTACCGGACTTGGACGAGGGCGGTTTGCGCCATGGGGTGCGTCGTACCGCTTGTTTACGTTGTCGCCCACCGCGAGGTTTTGGACGCGATCCTCACCCCGGTGGCGAAGGCGGCTGCCCCGGTGCGGTTTGCGTGTGTGCTTGCCACGGTAATAGGGCCGCAGTTCCTCATCCTGATGGTGAGCACGCTCCTCTCGTACCGGGTGGACTGCCGGATGCGCGGCCTGGAGTACCGTCCGGGCGAGTATTTCTCGCGCACCGCAGGCCCATGGCTCGCGCTGGCGACACCGCTGCTGGCCGCGGCTGCCGGCGCCACCCTGCTGCCGCGGCCGCTGCGCTGGGTGTTCGCTGGGGATCATGGTCCGGGAATTGGGATGCAGGCGGCGCTCTGGATCGGCATCATCTCAGCGGGGGTTCTCTACAGCAAGCGGCTGGGCAAGCGGACGGGTGTGAGCGCTGGGGACCTTGCCGAAGGTGTACTGGACCTGTGCCGGCGCGCGGGAGTGTCGGTGAAGCAGGTGACGCTGCTCCAGGGTGGGCCGGAGCGGACGGCCAGCGTCACGCTGGCGAATGGTGTGCTGACGCTGAGCGACCTGCTGGTGACGCGGCTGACGCGGGAGGAGTTGGACGCGGCCGTGGCGCACCAGCTCGCCGGGCTGCGCCTGAAACACGAGTCGAAGGTGGCCTGCGCGATGATCGGGTTCGGAGTTGGAGTGATTTTGGTAGCCGTCGGCGCCGTGAACTGGCTCGGCGGACGGCCATTGCCCGTAGCCGCGGCAATCCTGGGTTACCTCGTCCTGGCGCCCGCGCTCGCGGCTCCGTGGCAGCGCAAGCTGGTCCTCGAAGCGGACGCGGAGGCGGTGCGCTTGACGGGCGACGCCCCGGCGTACGTGCGGATGCTGGAGCTGGTGGCCGGTCTGAACCGCGAGCCATCGCGGCAGAGCGGTGGCCTGGAATGGATCCGGGGCGCGCCATCCATCCAGCGCCGCGTGAAGAATGTCCTGGCGGTGGCCGGGAGTCCAGTCCGGGGACCCGGCGAGGTGAGATGGCAGCCTTTCGGGGATACGTCCGCCGCTTTGGATGATCTGCCGCCCGACGTAGGGACAGATGCCAATCTCACGCCGCTTGCTGCGGAGCCAGCGGTGAAGCAAGCCAGCGCTACACCGACACTGGCCGCCTCTTCTGGATTGCCGGGAAGCTACGCGCTGCCCCATCATGAGATGGAAAGCCGGGTGTTCACGCAGGCGGAGCGCCTCCGGCACGGCCGGCATTATCTGCTGGCGGCCCTGAGCGTACTGTGGCTCGTTCCTGCGGCGCCCGCGCTTCTGCTTTTCGATCACCGAACATGGCGCAGCGAGCCATGGATGCTCGGCGCAGCGTTTGCGGTGGCGCTGACGGGCTGGCCGCTGACGCTGCTCGCCAGCGCTCTCCTGGAGTTCGGGAAGATGCGCTGGTTCCGAACGGTCGTGCAGGCCCGGGCGGAAAGAGTTTACAGGCAGAAATTCGACGCGGACGTCCACGTGGGGGTCTCGCCGGGCAGCGAAACGCGGATCTACGAAGCGGAAACGAGCTGGGACGCCGGATTCCTCCGACTGGAACCGGGTCGGTTAGCTTTCTACGGAGATCGGGGATTGTTTAGCCTGAGGCCGGGTCAAATCGTGGGCGTCGAGGTGAAAGCACGGCCCAAGGGGCTGGCCGGAGCATACCCGCGTGTGTTTGTGACATGGGAGGAGTCGAGGGAGGGCGCCAGGCACGTGTTCAACCTGGAGCCGCGAGACGCCCGGTCGCTGCGCGATTTGCGACAGAGCGCGGAGGAGTTGCGCCGGCAGATCGACGAGTGGCGTCACTCGCCGGACATGCCCGGATCGATAACGCTGGGGGATCCGCCGCTGTCGGAGCAGGTTTTCAGTTCGCCGGTACCGCTGCTGGATGCTGCCGGTCGTGGGAGCGTACTCGTGGCACTGGCCGCGGGTTGGGTAGCGCTGTTCGCTCTCTCATTCCTGATCGGACGCCTTGGAGGCTCCTCCGCGCTGCGCTTCGCGGGGCAGTACCGTTTCCTGTTCTTCGTCGCGATGATCGGTGGGATGCTGGTACAGGCGCTCGCCGGCTGGATTGAGCAGCGCGGGCCCCTCCGCCGGTTAGCCCCAAATCCCACGCCATGAGCTACCGATACCTTCTCACCCTGCTGGGTATCCTCCTTGTTGTTCTTGGGTTGGTCGATCGGGGGTGGTTTCTCGCGGCCATTTGGCTCGGGTGCGATTTTCTCGTTCTCGGTGTCGCACACGGACGCGCCTCACACAATGTTTTCGGCAAGCGGGCAGATGGCGCACTGCCTTTGTGGAGTTGGTTGGCGTTCTTTCCGCTTCTCATCTACACGGCTGTCGTCTGGCATCTCGTTCGCCTGTTCAGTCGAGAGCCATCGCGCAGCGCGGTCACCGAGCAGTTGGTCGTCGGACGGCGCCTGCTGTCGTTCGAGCTTGACGACGAGTTCGACAATTGTGTTGACCTGACGGCGGAGTTTCCCGAGCCGGCCTCCATCCGCCGTTCTCCATCGTACCGCAGCTTCCCAATTCTCGATGGTTCAGCGCCGACACCGGAGGCCTTGCGTGCAGCGGTTGCCGCCCTACGGCCAGGCCGGACATTCGTCCACTGCGCACAGGGTCATGGCCGGACGGGACTTTTTGCGCTTGCTGTGCTGCTCAGTTCAGGCGTCGCCCACAGTGTCGAGGATGGTATGAGGATGCTATTGGCCGTGCGTCCCGCCATCCGCTTGAGCAGGCAGCAGCATAGATGCATTCAAATTTACGCAGAGGAGCTGGACTAACAAGTCGCTCAGTTTGGTCGTTATGTGGTGATGGCGCAAGAAGGCGACCAATGAGGAGCGTGAAGAGACTCAGTCGGCGGTTTTATCGGGAAGAGCCCGAATGAGTTGGACGAGATCCAGCAGAAGGTTCTCAACAGACTCAAGCTGCCATCCGGCCCGAGTGACTGCGGCGGCCGCGCGTCGGTTGATGTACTCCCCGTAGCGCCGCGCCAGCGGTCCGCTTAGCCTGTCCATTATCGGCCCCAACCAACCCTCGCTCCGTACATGCTCCAATAGCCGCAGCTCCCCGCCGGGTTTACAAACCCGCCGCAGTTCTCGCATTCCCCGAACCGGATCCGGCACGGAGCAAAACACGAGCGAACCGACAACCGTATCAAAGTGTCCATCCGGAAATCCAAGTTGCTCCACATCCATC
>DASRZA010000256.1:0-5944 GCA_035686845.1 Armatimonadota bacterium
CTCTGTAAGCATGACCTCGCTCGCGCCGAGCCCAACAAGACGGCCAGCTGAACCGACCTGTTCCACCATGTCGAGCGTATCGATCCCGGGACCGCAGCCAATATCGAGAGCGGCGTTTCCCGGCTCCGGACCGATCCGTTCCGGCATGAGGCGCTTGTTCGGCTGGCTCTCCGAACCGATCTGTTCCACCACGTCGAGCCTGTCGATCCCTGGACCACAGCCGATATCGAGAACGGTGTTTCCCGGCTCCGGATCGATCCATTCCGGCATGAGGCGCTTGCTCGACCGGATCGCCGGCAGCTTCACTGTCTCATCCATGAACCGAATCAAGAAGTCAGGATCCTTGGTATGGTCGGCCTGCGTGAAGGGGTTTGCATGGGGATTCTCGGTCATGCCGATACTTCCGTGGGTGCGGCGCTCGATGACCGGGACACGGTCGGTGAACGCAAAGCCCTTGATCAGCAAGGGTTATGGGAGAGCCCTTGAACGGCAGACTTCGGTTAGTTATCTGCGCACGTACGTCGAGGGGGAGGAGAGAAGCGAGACAAGCGTCACGCGCGAGGATGCTTCCTCAATCAGGGAGTTTGTCGGTCTTTCCCCCGCAATCGGAGAAGCAAGCGAGACCGTCAAAGAATCCATTTACAGAGATGTTTACCTGAATCCCACACGTGGCTCATTTGACGGCGAAGCCGAGGATTGGTTGTTCCGGCGCGGGGACGAAATGATCGCCGCAACAATAAGGGACAAGGAGTTTCTCCGAAAATGCATGGCCGGGGAATACCGCCTGAATCACACCGATCTGTTGACTGTCGAACTATTGCAAAGGCAGCGAGTGGTCGGCACGCGGGTCATGAAACCATCCTACGAGATCACCAAGGTCACGAGCTACGTCAGAGGCCCACAACAGCAGAAACTCGGCTTGATTGCCTAGCCGCACACGTTTAGGCGAGCACCGGTGCGTCGCCGAGCAGGCCAACAAAACGAAGCCGGGGTCGCCGATCTCCGTTGGTGCGATCTGCGGCATAGGTTCGCCAGCCGGCCGCTGATGTCTGGTACCGACATTCGATCGGTGCTGGAATTGCTGGGCGACAGGACGGTGAGCATGGCCATTACGGTATGCACACCGTGCCCCGACGCAGCTGCATGCTGGGGTGGAGCGGATAGCCGAGAATTTCCGAATCGGAACCGACACCACAATAGCATCGGAGCCGACTCGGGAAACGGCAGAACCAGCTAAGCCCTTTCCTGTCAATTTGGCCGAAGTGGTGGAACTGGCAGACGCGCAAGACTCAAAATCTCGTGGTGCTTAGCACCGTATGGGATTGACCCCTCCTCCGGCACCAATTGTTTTACTGCGACCCTGCTTGATTGGCTGATAACAGGCGATGAAATGGGGCTGACGCTCAGGGCTATTTCTTCCGCATCACCCATGTGGTCATCGAGCGTTGATTTTGGACAACCGTGGTCTTGAGCGGCTCGATCAGTTCGCCGCGCAGCGGCTCGGTGAGCGAGAGGAGCAGGGACTCGTCCACCAGATATCGCTCGGTTCCATCCAGCAACTGGTAGCGGCGTCCCTGGATATGTTTGAATCGGTTTTCCATGCCGATCAGGGACGCGAGGCGGCAGAAGAAGAGCCCGCCGGGCTTCAGGACGCGCCAGGTTCCCAGCAGCATCGCCTCGAACTGCGCGTCGTCGCGCGCGAGATGAAGGACGGTGTTGCTGATGACCACGTCCGCCCAGGCGTCGTCGAAAGACATCTGTTCGACGGCCTCGACTCGAAAATTCGACGCCGGAAGCGCGGGTGCGAGCCTCCGGGCGAGGGAACGGACGTTATCCACGGACTCCGCGTCGGCATCGGCAGCGAAAACTTCGTATCCTTCCCGCAGCAGGTAGACGAGGTTTCGGCCCGAGCCGCATCCGGCGTCCACAATCCGCATGCCGGGTGAAATGCGGCCTTTCAGAAGCTGGTCGAACAGGTAGATGTCGATCTGGCCGAATTGCTCCTGGAGTGTGGGCATGGGTGTTCCTAGGAAACTAGCCGAGCGGCGCGGTCCCGTCAAATGAGCGCGACCGCCGAACCCGCCGGTGCGCCGGCGTCGTCGCGGCGGTGCCGGCCGTGATAAACTGGGGAAATTCGTCACGCCGGAGTGGCGGAACTGGCAGACGCGCGAGACTCAAAATCTCGTGGTGCTTAGCACCGTGTGGGTTCGACCCCCTCCTCCGGCACCATCATTCCCGAATCCCCACCCCCGGCGATTCCCTGGCTTTGCCCCGCGGGCCCGTGTCTCCGGCAGGGCGGCCTACCGGATGCCGCAGAGCAAGTCCTTATTTTTCAGGCATTCGTTTGACCGGAAGAGGCTTTCAAATGTCAGGGTTTTCGGGATGCTCCGAGGGAGAGATATGCGAGGAATTGGCATTGTCGGGATAAAACGCAAAGAGTTTCTTGCGCATCCAACAGCCGAGAGGAAGCGTGGTGGTGCACCTGTTGGGTCACGGGTGCTAGTTGCATGGGGACCTCCCGCGCTTCATCTCCGCTCAGAGTGGGTGGGACATGACCGATAGCGCTGCGCATGTCCGAGGTTCACCGGCAACACCCGAACGCCGCCAGCACCCTCGGCGAAAAATAAACGACATATGCTACGTCGTATTCCTTGACGGGGTGAACGGCGGCCTTGTTCTGGATATCAGCGAGACCGGATTGTTGTTGCAAGCCGCGCTTCAAGTCACCGGCGAGGGGGTGTCGCGACTCCGCTTCCAGCTTCCTTCTTCTGGTCAATCTTCCGATGAATGGATCGAGGTTGGCGCTCAGTTGGTTTGGGTCAGTGAGTCCGGTACGGAAGCGGGCGCCCGGTTTCTTGAGTTGCCCGAAGGCGCTCAAGCCAGAATCAAGGAATGCGTAGGAAACCGGGACGTTCCCATATCCCCCGCAAGTATTCCGGCGGAGCAAATCGTTTCGCAACAAACGCCCCAAGAGTCTCGCGGGCCGGCCCGCATCCCGGCGGAGGATCTCGCGCATTCCGCAGCGGCTCCAAGATCGCTCGCCCGTCCCGAACGTGAGACCATGCTTCCCTTGTGGGGACTGGGCAGGGTCCTCTGCTGGGTCGCCGTTGCGGTTGCGGTTCTGTTGGGTTTCAGATATTCCCCGCAGTTATCGCAGTTACCGAAGCTCGGCAGATCGAAGGAAGCCCGGAATATTCTGGCAAGCGCTGAAAAAGCCGCGCGATTTCTGTATGCAAAGGCAGTGACGTTTAGCGTCGGTGGATCTCCACGATCGCAAGCGCCCAGACTCCCGCCCAATGGCCTTAAAGTCGGCGCGGTTCCTCCCCCTTCGATTGGCCGCCAATCGACTCCACTTGCCCTGCCACCGAAAAGTGCGGAGTCGGAGTTCGGTACCATGGTTACGCAGCCGTTATCTCCTGGTCCCACTGCACCGGAGGATAATGCAGCCGGGATTCGTTCCCAGGCCAGGGCGCAGCGGCGCACCCAGCGCGGCCCGCAGCCGAGAAACGTCCCGTTCCCTACTCACACTGACACGCCGGAGCTACTCCATGATGTCGCGCTAGTGGCTGCCCCTGCCATCGGAGCGCCGCCCGCCCGCGTGATTTTGGAAAGAGAACCGGTGAGCGCTTCGTCATTGGTTGCTGTCACCGAGAGCCGCTCCATACTCGTGACCGGGTCCGTTGATCCGACTGAAGAACTTCATCTGGGCAAGCTTGTTTCCCATGTCGAACCGGCCTACCCCGTTGCTGCACTGGCGAGAGATGCCGAGGGCACGGTGAGGGTCCGAGCTTTCATCGGGCGGTCCGGCGAGGTGCTGAGAGTGCAGCTCTTGAGCGGCCCGGCGACTCCGGCGACGGCTGCAATGACCGCGATTCGCCAATGGCGCTACGGGGCCACATTGCTGAACGGGCAAGCCATCGAAAGCCGGGCTGACATCACCGTTTTCTTCCGCCCGCGTTAGCTCAATCCCCTCCGCCGCGCGAGACTCAAAATCTCTTGGTGCTTAGCGCCGTGTGGGTATGACCCCCTCCTCCGGCACCATCATTCCCTTACAGTTAGACGGCAACCGCCGTTTGCTGTGAAGGCCTGGAGATGTGCCCGGTGCCAGTATTGGTTTTAGTTGACGAAGCTGCTGGTCGCTAGAGAGCTTCTCCAATGCGGTCCCGGGCAGGGCAAATGGCACGCCGAAATGGCGGCGGCTTTATTGGGGCAGCCAGAGAGCGATGAAGGGCTCCAGCTCCTCTATTCGTTATCCCAAGCCGCATCGGCGGCGAGGTCTTCAAGGTATCCTTGGATAATGGCCTCCCGGTCGACGCTTCCAGGATCGATGAGCCCATAATAATCCTCTGGGGAGAACGACGAACTACGAGTGTACACACCTCCCAGGTGCGCTGCCTCAAGCTCTGCATATCCCTGGAGCTGGAGTCCGCATGCCGGACAGGCGAAGACACGTGGGGAGACAGATTGTCGCACCACGATAGAATCTTCCTCGTGACTTATTCGTTCCGGACCGAAAGCCTCTCCCTTCACCGTGCCAACGCTACCGCACGCCGGGCACTTTACTCGGTGGTGCCGCTCTTGGGCTAGGTGCAGCCCTTCCCGTTCGGCGCTCTCGGCGGCAGCCTGCCGATCCGCCTCCGGTCTTGCCTCGAACGCCGCGCGACGGGAGACGATTTCTCTCTCTACTCGTTGCCTTACTTGGGTCTGGACTTCGCTCAGAATTTGCTCCGCGACTCTCGCCTCGTCCGGACCAAATAGGCTGTTCAGGGTTTCACCCAAGGTCCCGGTGAGCACGCTACAAACCCGATAGAAGCCCGTCAGCCAATGTCTCGGTGGGTATTCGTCGAAAGCGGCGCTTCCGCTGTGCAATTCGTCGTTCCTTCGGTTGGCTAAAGCGACTGCCACTTTGTATTCATCCTCTGTGAACTCATCGAAGAGAGCCCTGCACAAGGCGAAGACCCGAACAGCTCCGATTGACCGACGCAGCACTGTCTCTGACCCACGATTCAAGGCATGCAATAGGTACCTGTGATCTTTATCCGATTCCGCCAGTAGGGTCGGACTTATCGATGCCAAAGCTGCACGGGCCAGAAGTTCGAGCGCGAGAGAGCACCATAACCCGAACTGGGGGTCTTCCCGAGACTGCTCAAAAGCGCGCTCGCAATAGAGTCTGGCCTTTGCCCACAGGGGATCACGTTCCCAACTCATGGCGTCACTCCACGTACACTCTTTCCAGAATCCGGCTCGTTTCGTTGGTTGGGGAAGGCCCACGGCCATGGAGAACTCTCCAATTGCAGAGAACAACTGCCAGGTCTCCGGTCCAGGCGATCTTATCCACTCGACTGCTCGACAGCAAGGGGCCTAGCCGTTCCTGCAACTTGGCGGCCGCTCCATTTGCCGGGCTCATGCACTGGCTGTCATATCGCCACCCCGTTACCTCGCCTTGCCGGAATCTCATCGAACAATAGAAGCTTATGGATGGTATTCGAATTCGCCAGACGGAGCGATTGGCAAGGGCGACCAGATGAGGGGCCTGTTCGCGGAAGAGCTCCGCAAACGCCACGATAGTGGTTGGGCGCCGGGTATCGCCACGCACACGGAGAACAATATACCGAGAGGGAAGTGGCCAAAAGGCAGTATCCGTATGGAGGGGAAAGGAGCCCAGCCCGTATCCGTCGCTGAGCGTCCCTTTGCGGGCGTTCGGTCTTGGTGTCGGGGCTAACTCCCTGACGAGTGCCCCGGTTGGACTGGGTACTGGTTTGCCAACCGATCGTGCCAATTCCAGCAAGTTCGACCGGTCCGTAATCCCTGTTACGCATGTCCAACCGCGTGCCTCGAGCTCCGTACAATCGAACATCCTTGCCTCGCAACACCGCCCGATGCAAACACTGTTGCGCTCATCCTATGGTTGCCCGGTAAGCGGGTCAAGAGCGATCAAGGCCCT
>DASRZA010000257.1:0-3240 GCA_035686845.1 Armatimonadota bacterium
TAGTGGCCGCTCGGTTCTGCCCGCGGAACCTGGTCCCGCCCGAAGCACCGGCTCTAATGCCGCCCGATGCGTTTGATGCTCCCAAGATCGATCAGCGCCGGTTGACACGTCCATAGTGATCGCCTATACTCTGGATAGATTTCGGGTGTCATGCGAGAGGATATGCGTAGAATGAGCCGGGCGCGGAAAGCGAATTGGGACCAGGTTGACCCGTGCGCCTGTTACGGGTATGGCCGCGCCTGCCTTTAGACAGCCTGGATAATCTAGTGTCACAGGCCGCAGAGGCAGGCCGCAGCGAACGTCTGCTGCGGCTTTTTTTTGTGCTTGAATTGCCGGATCGAGGGAAGGAACGATGAGCGCAGAGCTGGACGTTTTGCAGGAGCGAGGATTTATTCACGACGTCTCCGACCGCGAGGGACTGGAGACGGCTCTGGCAGATCGCCTCACGTTCTACAGCGGCTTCGACCCGACCGGCCCGAGTCTTCACGTCGGGCATCTGATTTCGATCATGGCGATGCGCCGGCTGCAGGAGTTCGGTCATCGTCCCCTCGCGCTGGTCGGAGCCGGCACGGCTCGAATCGGTGATCCCAGCGGCAAAACCAGCATCCGTCCGATGCTGGACGAGGGTACGATTGACGCTAACGCCGCTGCCATCCGCGCACAGCTTCTGCATTTTCTGAATCTGGACGGCGCCGCCGGGAAGGCGGTGGATAATAAAAACTGGCTTCTGGATCTGCGCTGGATTCCGTTTTTGCGGGAGATCGGCCGCCATTTCAGCGTTAATCAGATGCTCGCGGCGGAGGTTTATAAGCTTCGCCTGGAGACCGGGCTGAGTTTTATCGAGTTCAACTATATGCTGCTGCAGGCGTATGATTTTCTGCACCTGTTCCGCACCGAACAATGCTTGTTGTACGTAGGCGGGAGCGATCAATGGAGCAACTCGCTGGCCGGAGTGGACCTGATTCGGCGCGTTGAGGCGAAAAAGGCGTACACCCTGGTGACTCCGCTGCTGACAACAGCTTCGGGGCAGAAGATGGGGAAAACGGAGCAGGGCGCAGTCTGGCTGGACGCCGGGTTGACGCCGCCGTACGACTATTACCAGTTCTGGATCAATACTGAAGATAAGGACGTGGAGCGGTTCCTGGCGCTCTACACCGAGCTTCCAATGGACGAGGTGAGGCTGCTCGGCCGGCCAGAAGGCGCCGATCTCCGGGAATCGAAGGGGCGGCTGGCGTGGGAAGCGACGGCGATCGCGCATGGAGTTGAGGCCGCGGACGCAGCGCAGGAAGCGAGCCAGGCATTGTTTGCGGGCGCCGGCGGTGTCTCGGCCGCGCCAACTTATGAGCTGTCTCGGGATGCGGCTGAGGATATCACCGCGGTTGAACTGTTTATCCGGGCCGGGCTTTGCGGATCCCGAAACGACGCCAGACGCCTGATCGAACAGGGCGGCGCCGCGATTGATAGCGAGAGAGTCGCCGGCCTTGAACAGGTCGTGGATATGGGCCGGCTGGAGGCGGGGGTCCTTCTCCGCGCCGGCAAGAAGCGGTACATGCGGGTCGTACTTTCGAAGAGTTGAGTTTTGTAAAGATTGAGAGATGTTATGGGGATTCGCCTCTACAACACGCTTGAACGCGCTTACGAAGAGTTTGAGCCGTCCCACCCGGGCAGAGTGTCGATGTATGTCTGCGGTCTCACGGTGCAGGGCCCGGCGCATCTGGGGCACGCCCGCGGCCCGGTGGCGTTCGACGTCATCCGCCGGTATTTTGAGTACCGAGGCTTCGAGACATTTCTCGTTTACAACTGGACCGACGTTGATGACAAGATCATCGAAAAGGCGAGCGATGAGGGCATCCCCTATCAGCAAGTGGCGCAGCGGAATATCGAGACCACGACGCAGCAGTTGACGGCGCTCCGGGTGAAGCCGGCCAGCGTCTATCCTCGCGCCACGCAGCATATTCAGGAAATGATCGATATCGTCGCCGGGCTCGTTGAGAAGGGGCACGCGTACGCCATCGATGGCGACGTCTATTTCAGCGTCCCGACCTACCCCGAATATGGTCGTCTCTCCCGCCGGCCGCTGGAGGAGATGCGGCCCGGTGAGCGGATTGAGCTGGATGAGCGAAAACGAAGCCCACTCGATTTCACGCTCTGGAAGGCGGCCAAGGAGGGTGAACCGTCGTGGCCCAGTCCATGGGGACCCGGTCGGCCTGGCTGGCATATCGAATGCTCGGCGATGAGCCTCAAATACCTGGGCAATGGGTTCGATATTCATGGCGGCGGTGATGACCTGATCTTCCCGCACCACGAGAATGAGCTGGCGCAGTCGAACTGCTTCACCGGCTCAGATGTTTTCGCTCGCTACTGGATGCACAATGGCCTGGTCAAGCTTGGCGGCGGGAAGATGTCGAAGTCGGAGGGGAATGTCGTCAACCTCACGGAGCTTCTCCGGAAGTATGAACCCGCCGTGCTCCGGCTATACCTCCTGACGACCCATTATCGCCATCCGATTACGTTTAGCTGGAATGAGCTTGAGGCTCAGGAGCGATCGCTGGAGCGGGTTCGGCTGTCGGTCATGAATGTTCGCCGCGTCCTAAAAAGCCCGGACACGGAGGACGCATCGACGCCGGCTCAGGAAGAAAATGCGCTCGAATCGCAGGCTAAAGAGAGCCTTCGCCGGTTCGAAGAAGCGATGGACGATGACTTTAACACCGCCGTGGCGCTGGCTTCCATCTATGATCTTACGAGCGAAATGAACCGGGTGATCAATGCGCCCGCGTTCCGGCTAACGCCCGGTATGCGGGCCGCGTTGAATGAAGCGTTGTCGGTCCACGCCCGGATGACCGGCGTGCTCCAGGTGTTTACGGAAGACGCAGCCGGGAACGATGAACCGGAAAGCCTGACGCCAAAACTCCTGGATCTGCTGGTTGCACTCCGCGCCGAAGCCCGCGCCCGCCGTGACTTCGCCACCGGCGACCGGATTCGTGACGCCCTCAAAGAACTGGGCGTCACGCTGGAAGATCACCGCGAAGGGACAAGTTGGAGAAGGACGGACGAGGGATGAAGGACTTAAGATAGGCGCGGGGCGCGGGGCGCGGGGACAAAAGGCGCGGGGCGCGGGCGCGAAGTACGTGGGCTCGGGGGAGGGGGAGGAATGGCGAGCGAACATCTGCCGATGGAGCAGATGGATGTGTTTCGCCAGTATGTGGCGGTGGCCGATTGGTGCTGGAATCGGTGGGATCA
>DASRZA010000258.1:0-3264 GCA_035686845.1 Armatimonadota bacterium
ACGCCATGACCGCTGATCTCCAACCGCGGTGGTTACGCCCCTGTAACGGTGTATCCTTTAGAGAGAGTGAGGAGCAGGTTGAGGTGATGACGCACCGCCGTTTCCAACTCGCGGATAGTGGTGAGCGCCCGGCCTTTGGCCATCGGTTTTGCCGCCTCCGCGATCTTAAGAAGGTCATTCTGGCTCTGCATTGTCGCTTTGATCATGTCGCTCTGAGAGCCCATCGGAGGCGCCGGCGACACTTTGAATGTGGTAGGCGCAGATCCCATTTCTTTTTCGGCGACTTCCAGCATATTAGCGTCGTAAGTGTGCTCCTGGATCATGACCATCCAGACAAACATGGCCGAATGGTTGCCCTTGAGCCCGCTCAGTTCCGCCTTCAGATTGGCGGTCTCCTGCAAATTCGCAGCTATCAGCCGGTCGAGGCTCTCCTTCGGCGATAACGAAGCGCTGGAGGCTGTTTTATTTCCCGAGTTCTGCGATGCGGGGGAGGAAGTTTTATCTCCCGCGCTCTTCGATGCGCTGGAGGAATCGTTAGCAGTGGCGGCGCCTGCCAGCGCCAGTGTGCCCAGAGCGGCAATAATTGCGGTGAGCTTCCCCGTAAAACCCTTCATAATGATCGACTCCTTTACACGCGTCGTGCGCGCCAAAATCCATCCCACGATTCCGCCGGAGGCCCCGGTCTGATCGGGCTATTACCAGTCGAACGCGATCTGATATATTAATTCTCGGCGGCCGGCGGCGGATTTGGAGGTGATTTTGAATGTCACGGGGACCTTGATATGACTGATGTCGAATTAAAACATGAGATCGTCGCCACCAACGGGATCCGGCTCCACTGCGTCACCGCGGGCGAGGGCCCGCTCCTGCTGCTGCTGCACGGCTTTCCCGAATGCTGGTACTCCTGGCGGCGCCAGATTCCCGCTCTGGCCGGCGCCGGCTTCAAGGTCGTCGCTCCCGACTTGCGGGGGTATAACGAGAGCGACAAACCGGAGAAGGGCTACGATATCGACACCCTTCTGAACGACGCGCTGGGCCTGATCGACCATTACGGGGCTGACCGCGCGATCGTATGCGGCCATGATTGGGGCGGAGCGATCGCGTGGAACCTGGCGATTCGCTTTCCTGAGCGGGTCGAACGCCTTATCGCTCTGAACCTGCCGCACCCCGCCCTGCTCGCGAGGGCGCTCCGCAGCAATATCCGCCAGATGATCCGCTCGCTCTACATTATTCTCTTCCGAATCCCAAGGCTGCCGGAGTGGCTCCTAAGCCTGCGGAATTACGCCGCCATCGAATGGATGTTTCGGGGCAGCGCTGTCCATCCGGAACAGTTCAGCGATGCAGATATCGAAGTCTATAAGAGAGCCGCGAGTCAGCCGGGCGCCCTTACCGCCATGTTGAGTTACTACCGCGCGCTGGACCCGGCGAAACTGGCCGAATGGGCGCGGGGAGGCGCGGAGGCAATGGTACGGGCGCCGACACTCATGGTGTGGGGAGAACAGGACGTTGCTCTGGGGAAAGAGCTCACCTACGGAACCGCCGAATTTGCGCCCGATCTGGCAATTCACTATTTGCCGAACGCCTCGCACTGGGTCCAGCAGGATCAGCCTTCGGAGGTCAATCGGTTGATGGTCGAATTCCTCAAGAGGAGCTCAATCGGTTGATACTCGAATTCTTGAGCCAGAGGCGCTAAACGGTCCGGCTGCGCCTTTCGTGCCAGGCGCGAGCGTCGCTCAATACCTGGCGGATGAAATCGGCCTTGCCGCGCGTATAGGAGGGACGGTCATCATGATGCCGGGCCGCCAGATCCCGTTTCAGATCAATGTACTGCTGCGCCACCTCGGGATTGGCGCGGAGATAATCCCGAAAGAACAGATAGTTCATCCAATCGGCGCTGTTACGCTCCAGCACGTGGACGTGGAAGTCACTCGAATTCTTCTTGAAGAAGAATTCACCCGGGATCTTGATCTCCGACATGAATTCGTATCCGAGATCTTTAAGGGGATCAACGAGCGCGCTCACCTGCTCCAGCCGGTCTAATGCGATGGCGATATCGATAATCGGCTTGGCCGCGAGACCAGGAACCGCGGTGCTTCCCACGTGCTGGATATCGACCAGCATGCCTCCGATACGTTCTGAAATCCGGGCCTTCTCCTCCTGGTAACGGGCTGTCCAGAGTGGCTCATGTTCGACTATCTGCACGGTTCCCCAGGCTAGACCCAGGCCCGATCGAGCGCCCGACGCGGCGCGAGAACGCGGCGTGGCTCGAGCACGCCGGCGTGCGGAGGATGCGAACACGGGGCTGGCGCCGAGGCGTTCCGTACCGCCAGGGAGACCCGACGAGATAATTCCCGGTCGATGGTCCATGCTGACTTTCCCTCAGACTTCACTCAAAGTGTGCCCGGACTATCCTGGCTGATCGAATCTAATCCCCACCCGGCGCTGACTCCCCACAGCCCGTATAGAAATGCCCTATCTTTTATTATGAGCAAATATTACGGTACCTTTATCGCAGTTCCTGCCGAAACAGGCGCTTTTTATTGTGGAGGGTGGCGAAACACGCTCCAATGTGACGATAGACGAAGTATTATCTCCCACGTCTCCCCGCCGGCAAACGTCGTGCGGCGATCCTCTTTCGCGCCGGCAAGATTCAACGCCATCCTCCCCCGACTTTTAGTGCGAACAGTCAGCGGCCGTGCGTCTTCTTATTCTTCCTGCGCCAGAAGAGTCTCCAGCCACGATTCATCCCATTGAAAAACGGCTGCCCCTCCTGACGCCCGAAATAGCTCGGGGGGATAGCCGGGATGAAGCTCGCACAGCTCGCGAGGGGAGAGCCACTGGAATCCACCCATGCCAATTCCTGCTGAAGCGGATACTATTCTACAATGAAAGATGATTAAAGTATACTCCACTTTTCCACCGCTGGCGTCAAATGGGCGGAATCCTGCGGCGCCTCCAACGATTCCCGCGATCGTCAGCGGCGTAACTTCGAGACCGGTTTCCTCCTTGGCCACTCGAACCAATGCGGCTCTCGGCGATTCATCCGGTCGGATTGCGCCTTCCGGAATTCCGGTCCTCCGGCTGGCGCCGTTTTCCGTTACGAGCGCCTCCCCGCGACCGTTCCATATCAATGCTGCGGCCGCCGGCGCCAGCAGCAAGTCCGGGCCGATCACCCCCCTCAGCGTCCGCAGATAATCCGGCTCGCCGCGGACAGAATGAGAGCCGGATTGACTCATGGCGCGCTCTTCCGCATGGTTACCGTAA
>DASRZA010000259.1:0-24635 GCA_035686845.1 Armatimonadota bacterium
TAGGCCCCTCTCCCCGCTTCGGGGAGAGGCCGGGAGAGAGGTCGAAACGTCCGAACATAGGCCCCTCTTCCCGCTTCGGGGAGAGGCCGGGAGAGAGGTCGAAACGTCCGAACATAGGCCCCTCTTCCCGCTTCGGGGAGAGGCCGGGAGAGAGGTCTGCCGCCGCGGGACAAGCCTCGCCGCGTGATACATCAAACGCCCGAGCAAAGGCCCCTCGCGCCCCGCGCCTCACTCAGCGAGCTTCTTGTAGAGAGGCGCATATCTCTCGTGGCTGGCGAAGTAGTGGCCCATAACGTGCGCTCGCGGCCTGGCGTTCTTGCGCTTCTCGATCAGGTCGGCGAACGCCTCTTCCACCAGCGCCTGAAGCTGGCGCCCCTCCTTCTCGGCGAGCGCACGCACGGAGGACAGGATTTCAGCGTTGACCTGGGTCGCGAATTTCACGCGGAGCTGAGACATGATACTCCTTTCGTTCTGGATTCTCGTGCCGCACTATAATGCTTCACTCTCAGGCCCCTCATGCTATCTCCGCACGAGGGAACCTCTGGAACCGGACAATCTCCTTCTACACCCACACCACTTAATCTATCATTGCATATCATGAAATGTCAGGTTACCGGATTCGACGAAGTAAATTCACCACCTCGCCACGTACCCCCGACACATGCCAAACCCACCTTCCGCTCGTGCCCGCGGCCACGTGGGATACACGGTTTGCGGAAGGCTTTTTTTACTTACCAAACTCCGTTCCGTTCATGAATCTCCCGTTTTCCCGTCTTATAATTAGGAGGGATCATTCGGCCCGATTCCGGCCGCGATATTCCCGCCGGAAGACGAGGCGCCGGCTTCCGATCCGGTCCCACCGGAAATATTCTCAAAAACCGTCTCAAACTGTCTCATTTGAGCGTGAATCACCCCTGAGAACCGGCCTGATTGAAGCCTTATCCGTCTCACACCAAGCGTGATCTCCGCGCAGAAAAGTTACACAACCAGCAGAAATCACGCCGAACCGTCTCAAAAGGGCGTCCAATTAATCGAGGTGTTCCCATCTCCCACGATCCGTATACTGTTGCCCAGAGGCTCAACTTCCATGTTCCTCCAACATCCATCCCGTCGCAGCCGCGCTCGGATCGCCTTCGCCGTCTTTCTCTGCCTCGCTTCGCCGGTCGTCACAGCGCGCCCGTCGCCGGCCGCCACGACCGGCGGTACTGCGACCGTCACGCTGCAGGACGGGCTTAACGGTTACAGCGGCGCGTCGGATAGCGGTCAAAACGGCGTGCTGAAGCTGATGGATGACCGCAAATCCACCGATCCCCGCTATCCCAACCCCGGTTACCGGAGAAGCATCCGGTTCGACGGGCTGAAGGCTGCCATTCCCGGATCGGGCATCCGGATCGTCTCCGCCGAGCTCTCCCTCCGCTACTTCGACGAATGGTGGTCGCTCAACGTCTACCACATCGCTCTCCAGCGCTCGCTCGACGGATCCCTGGATCATGCGGCGCCTGCGCCCGAAGACACCATCCTCCTCTATGGCGACCGGTTCCCGGAAGCGCAGAAGACACCTCGCCCCTCGTGGGTGACCTGGAAGCTCCGCCCGGAAACGGTGCAGTCGTGGCTGGATAATCCCGCCTCCAATCACGGCCTCGTGTTGCGGGTTGCGCTCCGCGACCACTCCCGGGGCGATGCCGGAAACTACGGCGTCAGCTTCCGGGCCTGCAGTTATGGCAGTCCCGCCCAACGCCCCCGGCTCACTATCACTTACCATTACAACGGCAGCCTGCCGCCCGGATCGCCCGTCTGGGACTTCAACTACCAGGGCGCCGTGGTGGGCGAGGCCCATTACCTCCGTTGGAATCTTCCGGCCGGGTCGGGAAACCTCCCCTGCGACGTGGAATACCTCCCGCCCGGCGGTCACTGGAAGCTTCTCGCAGCGGACGTGAAGAGACCTCCACTGCTCTGGAAAACCGCAGCGCTGCCGCCCGGCCCCGGCTACCGGCTGCGCGTGCGCGCTCGCGGCCCCGACGGCACAGCCAGCCAGTGGGTGGAAACCCCGGCGTTCAGCCTCGTGCGCCGGGACGTCGCCTTCCAGGTGGGCGTCTGCACGTCCATGGAAAAGGTCCGCCGCGATGTCCCGTTTAATGGCGGCTTCACCAGCCCCGCCGCGCTGGAGCTGCCTCAGAACGCGACCGGTTCAGTCCAGCTTGTGGTCGCCAACGTCAACCGCGATCTGCAGGGCCTCACCGCGCGCGCCTCCGACCTTCGATCGGCCCGGGGAATCATCCCCGCCGCCGATATCACAGTGCGGCAGGTCGGCTACGTTACCACCCGCCCCACGGATCGATACAACGCGCTCTACTCCGGGCTGTGGCCGGATTCGCTGCTGGAGCTGCCCTCCGTCAACGTCCCCGCCGGTAAAGTGCAGCCCCTCTGGGTCACGGTACGCGTGCCGGATGGCGCCGCTCCGGGGCTGTACCACGGCGTCGTCACACTCACGGCGCAAGGCGTAAGTCCAGTGAAGACGCCGCTGAACGTGACCGTGTGGGACTTCGCGCTCCCCGCCGTACGCAGGTTCCGCGCCATGGCGCTGGATGGCCTCTCCTCTCGTCCCGTGTTCGACCGGCTGTTGGAAAACGGAATAAGCCCGGCTTACGCGCTCCGCGGGTGGTCGTGGAACGGCCCCTCGCCACCGGTCGTTTTCAAAAACGGCAAGTGGGATTTCAGCGCCGTCGATTCCATCGGCGCTTACTGCATGGCTCGCGGGATGAACGCCTTCACCATGGCCAGCTTCCCCAAGCCCGGCAAATATGGGTTCCCCGACTCCTACTCCGCCGATTACCGGCGCCGCTTCGGCCAGTTCCTCAAGGCCTACGCGGCCCACCTTCGCGCAAAAGGCTGGCTCAAGATGGCGCAGGTTTATAATATCGACGAGGCCCCCCAGAAGGATTGGGAAATGTGCCGGGCCAACTATCAGCAGGTGAAGGCCGCCGTGCCCGACGTGCGCGTGACGCAGTGCCTCAATGAACCCCGCGGTGTGCAGAAGCTGGCCGGCTCCGTGGATACCTGGGACGTTAACATCGGGCAATTCTGGCAGGGCGCCGTCCCACAGCGCATGCGCGCCGGCGACGACGCCATCTGGTGCGTCTGCGCGTGGCCGTCAACCCACCCCAACCTCTTCATCGACTACCCCGCCATCGACGCCCGCATCATCGGCTGGCTCAGTTGGAAAGATGGTCTCACCGGCTTCGAATACTGGTCCGCCACGTCGTGGGGAGACAATCTCAAGCAGCTCGGGCGCAAACCGTACATCTCCAGAATCGAAAGCCCCTGGAAAGCCGCCACTTTCGGCCAGTACAACGGCGATGGCTACCTGCTCTACCCCGGCCCGAACGGAACTGTGCTCTCCTCCATCCGGCTCGAAAACCTGCGGGACGGCTTCCAGGACTACGAAATGCTCTCCCTTCTCAAAGACGGCGTCGACGATGCCCAAAGGCATGGCGCAGACGTCTCCATCCCCGAGAAGCTGCTCGCCATCGACGACACCGTCTGCACAAAGGACCTCAAGTATACGGCGCAGCCGGCAGTCCTCCTCGCCGCCCGGCGCCAGATCGCCACCTGGATCGTCCGCCTGAACCAGTTCAAACCCGGCCATTGAAAGTTCCCGTCCCTGGGGTGCTTCCACATTACCCGCCGCACCCAGTGGCGCAGGCCTCCGCGCCTGTGCAGCGCGGGACACAGGCGAGATCTGCGTACCCCGCGCCCCAGGCCCCGCGCCTTCTCAGAAGGGACTCTGCTATCAAACGGAGAAAAGACAGACTATCAGCCCGCCGAGGCGCGATCGGCTCCCCATTATCGGGGGCTGGGGGGTTAAGATGCTCCCCCATTATCGGGGGCTGGGGGGCCCGCACTCGGTGGCGCAGGCGTCCCTGCCTGTGCGGGGGCCGGGGGGCAAAATGCTCCCCCGTTATCGGGGGCCGGGGGGCCCGCACTCGGTGGCGCAGGCGTCCCTGCCTGTGCGGCGGCCGGGGGGCAAAATGCTCCCCCGTTATCGGGGGCTGGGGGGCCCGCACTCGGTGGCGCAGGCGTCCCTGCCTGTGCGGGCGCCGGGGGGTTAAGATGCTCCCCCGTTATCGGGGGCCGGGGGGGCGGCCGGGTTCAAGAACGGGTGAAAGGAGTTTGGCAATGCCAGTAGAGGTCAGCCGCCGGAATTTCCTCAAAGGCGCGGCGGTGGGATTAGGATTGGGATTGGGCCTGTCAAACCAGGTCGGAGCGATTGCCTCCCCCGTTATCGGGGGGCGGGGGGCTGCAACTGTGGCGCCTTCCGACAAAATCCGGCTCGGGTTTATCGGTCTCGCCGGGCGCGGATACGGCAATCACCTGGACTGGTTCGGACGCCATCCCGACGTCGAGATTGCCGCGCTCTGTGACGTCTACCCGGCCCATCTCGACCGGGCGGTGAAGAAGGTCGGCGGGAACGTTAAAGCCTTCCACGATTTTCGGCAGCTTCTCGACCAGCCCGACGTCGACGCCGTGGTCATCGCCACTCCGCCCCACTGGCACGCCCTCATCTCCATCGCCGCCTGCGACGCCGGCAAGGACGTCTACTGCGAAAAGCCAATGTCGCGCTACCCCGCCGAGGCCCGGGCTATGGTTCGCGCCGCCGCGGTGAACCGGCGCGTTACCCAGGTCGGCACCCAGATCCACGCCACCGAAAACTATCATAAATGCGTCGACGTGGTCCGTTCCGGCGCCCTCGGCCCAATTACCGCCATCCGTAACTTCTGCACCATGGACGACAACTCAGAGGGTCTTGGAAATCCGCCGGACAGCGCACCGCTGCCCGGCCTCGATTGGGATTTCTGGCTCGGCCCGGCGCCAAAGGTTCCCTTCAACATCGGCCGGTTCAGGGATGGCATGCACCGCTACTTCACAGACTACGTGAACAGTTGGCTGCATGAGCTCGGCCCGCATATCGTGGATCTCCCCGTTTGGGCCGCACAGCTCGGGCAGCCCCTTGCCGTCTCCGCTTCCGGCGGACGCTTCGCCACCACCAGCGAGGCCACCGTTCCGGACACTCTGGACGTGCTCTGGGAATACCCCAACATGACCATGACCTGGACCCTCATGCAGCAGAACGCCTTCAATTTCGGCGTGGGCGCGCCCGGCGTCGGTCGGCAGCTCGGCATCGCCTTTTGCGGAAAAAAGGCCACGCTTCTCGCCAACTACGATATCTGCCAGGTGCTGGATCCCAATGGTAAACCGGTCGAAGGCGCCACTTATCCCGCCGTCATCCCGCCCTCGCCCGGACACGAGCGGGAATTCCTGAATTCCATCAAGTCACGCGAAGAAACGAGCTGCAGCTTCGCCAACGATCTGCCCCTTCACGTGGCGCTCAATTTAGCCCACGTCTCCCTCCGTATGGGCCGCAAAATCCACTGGGACGCGGATAAATTCGAAGTCATCAACGACCGCGAAGCCAACGCCGACATCTCTCCCCACTACCGCGGACCATGGAAGCTGCCGCGCTAGTCCTCCGTCCTTCGTCCTTCGTCTACGTGGAGCTTAATATGACGAATAAGATAAAACGTCGTGAGTTTATTGGGCAGGTGTCCGGCGCCGCCGTGGCGCTGGGAATTGGCGCCGCCGCCGCGCCTGCCGCCGCCCAGGAACCGGCCGCCGCATGGACACCGAAAAAGGCCTTTCTCTACGACATGCTGCCGGGTGCACTGAGCGTGGAGGACCGCTTCAAGCTTGTGCGAGACGTGGGTTTCGATGGCGTTGAGGCGCCGCCCATCACGGACCCGGCCCAGGCCGAACGGATGCGCACCGCCGCGGAGAAGGCCGGCGTCCGGGTCCACTCCGTCATTTATGGCGGATGGGATGCGCCGCTGACGGACCCCGATCCAGCCGTCCGCGCACGTGGTATGAAGGCCGCGGAGGCGGCAATGCAGAGCGCTCACAACATGGGCGCCGATGATATACTCCTCGTCCCGGGGATCGTCACCGAAAAAACGCGTTACGTCGAGGCCTACCAGCGGTCGCAGAAGCAGATCCGGGAGCTCATTCCCACGGCCGAGCGTCTCAACATTCTTATCCTGATCGAAGAGGTCTGGAACAAATTCCTCCTCAGTCCGCTGGAATATGCCCGGTACCTCGACGAATTCAGGAGTCCCTGGGTCCATTCCTATTTCGACGTGGGGAACGTTGTGGACTTCGCCTGGCCCGAAGACTGGATTCGCACGGTCGGTCCCCGAATCCGGCGCGTTCATCTCAAGGATTTCAAGCGCGGCCCACGCCAGTTTGTGAATATCGGGGATGGCGACGTGAACTGGCCTGAAGTCCGCCGGGCGTTTATGGAGGTTGGCTATCACGGGTTCATGACGACCGAGCTCAGCGGCGGCGACGAACCTTACCTGCGCGACCTTGCCGCCCGCGTCGATAAGGTCATCGCCGGCGCCTGAGCCGTCTGATGACCGGCGGTCAGGGCGCCGAAACGATTCCCCCGTTATCGGCGGTCGGGGCGCCGGAACGATTCCCCCGTTATCGGGGGTCAGGGGGCCGATTCCCCCATTTATCGGGGGCCAGGGGGCCGGTTCCCCCGTTATCGGCGGTCAGGGGGCCGGTTCCCCCGTTATCGGGGGTCAGGGGGCCATCGGCGGTCAGGGGGCATCGGCGGTCAGGGCGCCATCGGGTATAATAAGCGCGGGAGTCGCTTATCCCCGGGACCGAAGTGGAAGCTTAAGTTCCGGAATCAACAGAGTCAACGATGAGGGGTGTACGATGCCTGTAAAAGTCGCGCCATCACTACTCTCGGCCGATTTCGGCCACTTAGCGCAGGCGCTCCACGACGTGGAATCCGCCGGCGCCGATTATCTTCATTTCGATGTCATGGATGGCGCCTTTGTCCCCAATATCACCATGGGACCCATGATGATCGCCGCCGCCCGGCCCCATTCCCACCTCTTCTTCGACGTTCATCTGATGATCGAGCGGCCGGAACGGTATATCGAAGACTTTGCCAACGCCGGCGCAAACGGAGTCACCATCCAGGCTGAGGCGGTGAACCATCTCTTTCGCGCCGTGGATCAAATGCACAAAGCCGGTCTCAAAGCCGGCGTGGCGATCTGCCCCGGCACCCCGCTCTCGGAGGTGGAAGAGATTCTTCCCGTGGTGGACCTGCTCCTGGTGATGACGGTGGATCCCGGCTTCGGCGGTCAGCCGTTTATACCCACCATGCTGGATAAGATCCACCGGGCGAAGGCGATGATCGAACGGGTCGGCAGCCGTGCGGAGATCGAGGTAGATGGCGGAATCGATCCTACCACGGCGCCGCGCGCGATCGAAGCTGGCGCCACCGTGCTGGTGGCCGGATCCGCCGTCTTCCACGCGCACGGCGGCTACCACGAAGCCATTGCCCGTCTCCGCGGCGAATCCGGCGCCGCAAAGGTGTCGTGATGTCACTATTTCAATTGGGTGGCGCTCCGGTAAAAGGGTCCGAGATTATCTGGATCGGACTGCTGCTCCTGCTGGCGCTGCTCGCGATTGCGGCGGAGATGCTCAGGCAGATCGGCGCGCGCCCTGCCGCGCCGCGCCGCCAGTTCCGAATGCGGATGCTTGGCGGCGGTGTAATGCTGCTCCTGGTCGCGATGCTCGCTTTTGGCGTGCTCTTCCTCCGTCCCGAAGATGGTCCCATCTTTGGCTGGTACTGGGGCTGCTGCGCACTCGTGCTCCTGGGCCTGGTCCTGATTCTCCGTCAGGATGTCGCGTTGATCACAGCGCAGACCAGGGACGATCGCGCCCGGGTCCGAGATGAACGGTTGAAGGAGATGCAGGAGATGATCGATGGCTGGCGACCGGAGAAAACCATGGCGCCGGGCGACACTGAGCCGGCTTCGGATTCCGAAACGGCGCTCTCATCTCCTCCATCCTCCGACTCAACTCGGGCGCCCGATTCCGACTCGCCTCCCCCGCGATAGCCGTGGCCAACCTCTCTGCTGGTCCCGAACGCCGTTCACCCGGTCTACACACGGATCTATCTCGGAGTCAAAGACTCCGATGGATGCGGGAAGCGCTCAGGCAAGCGGCGCTTGGCCTCGGCCGCACAGCCCCCAACCCGGCCGTTGGGTGCGTCATTCTCAACGCCGACGGGGTTTGCGTCGCCGAGGGCTATCATGCCCGGGCGGGAGAACCGCACGCCGAAGCCGTGGCGCTGCAAAAAGCCGGCCTGGCGGCGGCCGGCGGCACGCTATACGTAACGTTAGAGCCCTGCTCCCATTGGGGACGCACGCCACCCTGCGCCGACGCCATTATCCGGGCCGGAATCGCACGGGTGGTCGCGGCCATTCCCGATCCCGATCCCCGCGTCTGTGGACAGGGTTTTGCAAGGCTGAAGTCAGCCGGCGTAGAAGTGGTGGTCGGTATCGGCGCGGCGCCGGCCCGGCGTCTCAACGAAGCCTATCTCAAGGTGAAACAGACCGGCCTTCCGTTCGTGCTTCTCAAGATGGCGATGACCCTTGATGGCCGGATCGCCACTCGTTCCGGCGACTCCCGCTGGATTACGTCGCCGGCAGCCCGCGCGCATGTCCAGCAGCTTCGGGATCGCTGCGACGCCGTGATGGTTGGAATCGGGACTGTCATCGCCGATGATCCCCGCCTCACGGTGCGTTCCGGAGAGATACCCGACTCCCCCGGCCGGACCCCGCGCAGCCCCACACGGGTTATTCTGGACAGCCGTGCCCGGATCTCCCTGGAGGCGCGGGCACTGCAGCCGCCCGGCCGACGACTCGTCATCGTCACCCCGGCGGCGCCGGCGTCGGCAGTGGGCGCGCTCGAAAACGCCGGCGCCGAAGTGATCACCGTTCCCGAGAAACCCGGGATTCCGGAGGATAAATCACCGGGCGAACGGGAGGCGAGTCGCGTCGATCTCCCCGCTGCGCTGCGCCTGCTGGCCGAGAGGGGACTTCACTCTATCCTGTTAGAGGGTGGCGCCGAAGTGGCGGCCGGCGCGCTGGCCGCCGGATTGGTGGACCGGGTCCTCTTCTTTATAGCCCCACGGATCCTTGGCGATCGGGAAGCGCCCGGTCCGGTTGGCGGCGGCGGTCCGCTATGGATGCGCGACGCCCGCGAAACCGGCCGACTCCGCACCCTCCGGTTTGGTCCCGATATCGCCATCGAGACGGACCTGTTATAGTACGGACCTGTTATAGTAATGATAATTCGCATTCTTGCATGATCTTCCCAGGAGAAAATCGATCATGACCGACGATACCCGGCAGCGACAATTGCAGGCGCTCTGGACGCACGTAACCGGCCATATTAAAAAGACCATCGCCACTCCGGATCCCACGCTTTTCATCGCAATGGAGGCCGCCCGCCCGCTCGCGCTGGATGGCGCAGAATTAATCCTGGCCATCTCCGGGCCCCAGTATTACCTGGCCACGAATCTGGAAAAGCACGACACCAGGACCATGCTGGAGCAGGCTCTCTCCTCCGCCGCGCGCTCCGAAATCCATATCCGGATTATTCAGGGTGAATCGCTGGCCGATTGGGAAGAGACAAAGGACCGGGACCGCATTGCCCGGGAGCTTAGCGCCAAACAGGCGGCCCGCCCAGCGCCTGTCGATAGAGCCGGAACGGAGGCGTTCGAGCCTGGCGGCAGTTGGGATGAGCTGCTCACACAGGTTCACCGCGCTTTTACCGTCCTTCGGGTCAAGAATATCCCCCAGATTCGCGCCCAGTACGTTCTCGACATGCTCCCGATTGTAGCCCGCGCCGAACAAAAACTGATTCCCTCCAGCGAGGGTTTTCTGGAGAACCGCGGCCTCGCCCACGTGCTCGAGAAGATCGCGCAGTTTGCTGAAACCGACGTTGTCGCCGTCGCCCTCTGGTACATTAGGATCCGCAGCGAGGTTCGATCCGGTGGCGCTGAGTAAGTGTCGAATGTCTGAGATTGTGTGGGTAAAGAAAAGGCGGCAGGATTGATGACCCGGATTACCGTAGCGCACAGTCCCGATTCGGATGACGCGTTCATGTTCTACGCGCTCGCGACGAACAAGCTGGATACGGGTGGTATCGAGTTTACACATGTCCTTCGGGACATCCAAACGCTCAACGAAGCGGCGCGGGAGGGGGTGTACGACGTAACGGCGCTCTCCATCCATGGCTACGCCTATGTCACGGACCGGTACCAGCTTCTCACGAGCGGCGCCAGCATGGGCGAAGGATACGGCCCGATGGTTGTCGCCCGGCAGCCGCTGGCGCCGGAAGACCTTTCTCGCCGGCAGGTAGCGGTTCCCGGTCTGCAGACCAGCGCGTATCTGGCCCTGAAGCTCTTCAGCCCCACCGCCCACACCATCACAATGCCATTCGATCAGATTCTTGGGGCCGTACGCGAGGGCCAGGTTGAAGCCGGACTTCTCATCCACGAAGGGCAGCTCACCTATGCCCGGGAGGGGCTGCACGAAGTCGTTAACCTGGCGCAGTGGTGGACCACTCTCACGGGACTGCCGCTCCCCCTCGGCGGAAACGGGATCCGAAGAGAGATGGAGCCGGCGCTCAAGAAGCAGGTCGCCCGGCTCCTCCGTGAGAGCATTCAGTACGCCCTCGATCATCGTAAAGAGGCGCTCGCGCACGCCATGCAGTATGCTCGCGATCTTCCCACGGCCCTGGCCGACGAATTCGTTGGCATGTACGTGAACGATCGCACGCTCGATTATGGCGCCGCCGGCCGTGAAGCGGTCCAGCGGTTTCTCAAGATGGGTTACGAAAAAGGATTCCTCTCCTCTCCACCCAACGTGGAGTTTGTCGACGAATCGTAATCCATTTTCAGCGTCTGGTTGACGTCAACATCCGGCGGACGATTGGCGCTCGTGACGGAGGCGTTCCAGAGACCGAGACGTTGGAGCGCTAACAGCCACGTGACGGCCTTTTCGTAATCATAGATGTCGGAGAAAACTTCGAGAGAGAGGCTGCCGTCCTGCCCAATGTGGCACGGCAAAACGTTTGTAGCGCAGCCCGGCGCCGCCGTGATTAACCCGGTCACCAGGTAGCAGAAGTTTGCCTCGGCTACCGGCGCCGGCTGCGGCAGGATACTCGCGTAGTTGAACCGGCCGCCATCGATCCGGTAGTGCTGAATCGGGTCTCCGCCGAGAATATCCAGCCAGTTCCGGATCTCCACGTGCTCCTCCAGCCGTGTGGTGGCCGATCCGCCAAACCGCGGCGGCACCGGCACACCGGCTACCAGGCCGACCGCTGTGCTCACCAGGGCCCAGCGGCGGTCGCCGCCCACTTTCACCCGGCGCGTCTCCACCTCGGGCGCCTGCCCGGCCACCACCACCTTTACTTCGGTCCAGGGAAGCGGATCAACCGCCCGCCCCAGATCTTTGTGCGGCATAAACGACGTTCCCGTGGCGCTGGCGTTCCGGAGCACGTATGGCCGTACCGGAGGCGCTGTCATAACGTCGGGCGCGGCGGTCGCCGGAATTCCCGCGGCGCTCAGCTCAGCCGCCATTTGCTCAGCCGCCGGTCTCTCGAGCATGCGCATCAAGATCCCGCGTGCTGAGCGAACGCGGCCGGCGGCCTCCGCCAGCGGCATTTGGAGGCGCCGCGCCACGATCGGACCCGCGACCGTGACCTCCGCCGTGGTAAGGTCCGTTTTAACAACAGACCACGTCTCATCCATTCGCTTCACCTCATTCTGTCTTGTGGACTCTTTGTTTCCACAGGGGGAGATCCTCTTCGATACCCGGCAGGGACATCCCTTGTTAAAAAGGCGTTCAGCGCTCTTTAGAATTCGCGCCCGGCGCAAGATCGCAGGCGCAGACGACTGCTATTGCGCCGGCGCCGGCTATTCTGATTTCATGAGCGAAATCTCGATCAACTCAGCGTCGCTCCGCGAGGCCGGCAGACGCGCCTGCGATCGCCCCTACACCGAAATCATTGATATTATCGACCAATGGGCCGCGGCATGGGAGGATCCGGCGTTTCCGCCCTGGAAACAGGTCCGGGATCAAGCCGGGACAAATCATCTGATTGACCACGCCATCTTAACCCTCTGCCGATCTGCCCGGGAGGAGCACGTGTGGCAATTGATCGGGGAACAGGTTGGTGACGTGAAGGAGCTGCCCGGCCTCGCTCCTCGCGCCGCTGGCGGTTGGCGATTGGCCCGCGGCTATCCCCTCGTTGGCGTGTTCTTAGGCGGCGGCGCCTGGCTGGCAAGCTGGCCGGTGTTCTTGCTGGCGATCATAGCCCGGTCGGCGGTTTACGCCCGGATGTCTGAGGCCGATCAGTTCTGGCCGACGCTGTTCCAGTCCAGCCTGGCTCTCATTGATCCCGATCTCGCGGGAACCATCGACACCGGGCACTGGCCCTCTCGCGACACGGACCGGCACGACGAACTCTGCCGCACCGCCGATCTGATCCTGGCCTATGGATCCGATGAAACGATTACAAGCCTGCGAACCCGCGTCCCCGCGTCGACGCCGTTTATGGGGTTTGGCAGCCGGCTGAGCGCCGCCGTTGTCGATCGAGACGCGGCGCTGGACGACACAGCCCGGAAAGCCGCCAATGACATTGCTCTCTATGATCAATCCGGCTGCCTTTCGCCCCAGACGATACTGGTGGAAGGACCGGCGGCAAGGGGCCGCGAATTCGCGATTGCGCTGGATCGGGAGCTGGAAGCGGCGACGCGTGACTGGCCGGCGGACGGGCAAACGCCGGGTCAGAAGATGGCGATTCGCACCGCCAGGGATCTGATCTCGATGGAAGAAGGGGGACTGGCGCTTGGCCCACCGGACCTGCGCTGGAGTGTCCTCTTCTCGCTCGCGGGCCGCTTCGAGTTATCGCCCATGGGGCGGGTCGCGGGGGTTCGCGTTTATGAGTCGGACGCCGATTTGGAAAGCTTGCTGGCGCCCTGGGAGGGGATGCTGCAGGCCGTTGGAGTGGGGAGTTCGAATGCTATCCGCCGGCTCACGCCCATTCTCGCCGGGGCCGGCGCCACACGAATCTGCCCCATCGGGGAGATGCAGTTTCCCCGGCTGAGCTGGAGCCACGACGGCCGCGCAATTCTAACATCCCTGATCCGGTGGTTGGACGTGGACGCTCCCTGATTCTTCCATCCGTCCCCCGTAGAGAAGGCGCCTGCGTACCTCGCGCCTCAGGATTCTCACCAAGTCATTGCTATTATATGTCACCGATACCACTGCGCCTGAACTTCGAACATACGGTGGTACAACCCGCGCCTCTTCAGGAGCTGTTCGTGGGTTCCCTGCTCCACAACCTGGCCTTTCTCCAGCACCACGATCCGGTGCGCAAGCTGTGCGCAGCCCAACCGGTGAGAGATCAGCAGCACCGAGCGCGCCTGGCAGATGCGGCTAAATTGGCGGTACATTTCAACCTCTGCCTCGGGGTCGAGCGCAGCGGTCGGCTCATCCAGAACAGCCAACTGCGCGCCGCGAAAATAGGTTCTGGCCGTGGCAAGACGCTGCCATTGTCCGGTTGAGAGGTCGCATCCCTCGTCATAGAGACCCTTGCCCATCAGCGTCTCATAGCGGCGCGGAAGATGGTCAATGAACTCGTCTGCCCCACTCTCGCGGGCCGACTCTCGGATCGCCGGCAGGTCCTCCAGTCGATCAATGTCGCCAAAGCCTATATTAGCACGGACGCTGGTCTGATACCGAGCGTACTGCTGAAAGAGCGCCGCCATCGCCAACGATTCGTGACCAGTCTCCGCTCGCATCGCCCAGCCATTGATGGAGACCCTCCCGGAGATCGGATCATATAATCCCAGAATAATCTTCGCCAGTGTGGTCTTCCCGGAGCGGTTCTCACCCACAAGCGCAATCGTTTCCCCTTGAGCAATGCTCAAGCTCACGTCCAGCAGAGCCGCTCTCTCTGAGCCTGGATAGGAAAAGGACACGTTCTGAAGCTCAACAGCTGGCGCCGGCTGGCCTCGCGTCACCTGTTCTTCGGGCCCTGTCGTCGGTGGCTTCGCCGCAGGTTGAGCGGCCTCCAGCTTTAAGAAGCTCTCGATATCCTCGAAGTACGCAAGATTGCCCCGGACAAATGCCGTTCTCAGAAGCAGCCGCAGTACGGTTACCTGGTAGATTTCAGTCGCGCCTACATAGGTGGCGTACTGTCCCACGGAAAACCGTCCCCACTCGGCGAACAATGCCACAATGCCCGCGACAGCGATGAACGTCACGACCCGGATGGTCCCGGTCAACGCCTGAAGATCCGCGCGCTGGCGGTCAATCGCCAATCTCTCGCTTCTCACGGCGCGATAGAGTGACTGCCGCCGCCGGATGAGGAACTCCCCTAAGCCAAACAGCCGGATTTCCGGCGCACTGTCCCGGCCGCGCAGGAGCTCTTCAAGATACTGAACGTCCCGGCTTTGGGATGTCTGCGCCTGGTCGAGCTCGTACAAACGCTTCTGCACCCGGGAATGCGCTGCCATCGCAGGAAGGGTTCCCAGAAGCAAAAGCGCAGGAAACAGTATAGAGCCTGTGCCGACGTAGGCCACCATGCCAACGGCTGCCGCAAACTCGGGCGCAATATCGAGCAGCGAGTTCACAGTGAACATAAGCTGCTCGTCCACTCCATTTTCCGCTCGACGCAGCCGATCGCAGCACAGCGGTTGTTCAAGCAGGCGGAGTGGAATCTGCACCGCGTGCTTGAGAAGACGCTCGTGGAGACGCGCCTTTACGAGGTCGTTGATCGTGTCATTGATCCATCGCTCCACCCACTGGAGAAGATCCTCTGCGAACGTGGCGCAGAGAAACAGCAGAACCCAAGGCGCCAAGGTAACGTACGCGCTGCCACCCGTGACAAGCAGCAGAACCTGGTCAATGAGGCGTCGAAGCGCCGCAAGTTGGAGGGCCGGCAGCATCCCTGCGAACAGCCCGACGCTGCCCACGACCAGGATCTCGCAGCGGCATGTCTCCCACAGGGTCCGGAGCAGTCTTCTCAGCGTGCGGATGTCCTCAAGATGTTCGCTCTTGATCGGCAGAAGTGATCGTGGCATCAACAATCCCCGGAAAGCCCTTCACCTTGCTGTGAATCGGCCATACGGTACCACTCCATCTGCGCCCGAAAAAGCTGCGCGTATCCTCCCTCCCGTTCAATGAGAGCCTCATGTGTGCCGTCCTCCACCACGCGACCACTCTCGAGGCGGATGACCCGGTCAGCCAGTCGGGCGGAGCCGAGCCGGTGCGTGATTAAGAGGACTGTCTTACCCGCTGCGGAATCGCGGAACTGGTGATACATCTCCTGTTCGCTCTGCGCGTCCAGAGCGGCCGCTGGCTCATCCAGTACCAGGAGTGCGGGTTCCCGGACATAGGCGCGCGCGAGGGCTATTTTCTGCCACTGGCCGTAGGAGAGATCGCAGCCATCCTCGAATTCCTTGCCCAGCCGAGTGTCGTAGCCGTGTGGCAGCGCGGCGATCAACCGGTCCGCGCCACTTCGCGCGGCCGCCTCTTCCACGGTGGGGTTATCACCCATCTTACGAAGATTCCCGAAGCCAATATTCTCCCGCGCGGGCAGACGGTAGCACATAAACTCCTGGAACAATGCGGCACAATTCTGGCGCCAGGCAAGCCTCCCTGTCGTCTCCAGATCCGCGCCATTAATGAGAATACGGCCCGAAGTGGGCCTGTACAGCCCCAGGGCCAGCCGCGCGAGTGTCGTCTTTCCGGCGCCATTTTCGCCTACGATGGCAACCCGCTGTCCCGCTGGAATCTCCAGGTTGATGCTGTCAAGAGCAGGACGCTCTGCGCCAGAGTAGATGAAGGTGACATTCTCCAACCGAATTTCGGCCCTGGGATACACTGCGCCCTCCTGTTCCAGAGCGGGCTCCTCCGGAAGATCTAGGAACGTCTGTACATATTGAATGTCTGCGAAGACATTGGTGGTCCAGAGCAATCCTAACATCAACTGCTGAGCCGCATCCCAATACTGCTTCATCGCATACAGCAGCGCCACGAACATCCCGGTGGTAACCTGTCGATGGACCGCAGCCTGCACTAAGAGGCAGATCGCAGCCCCGGAGGCGCCGTAGTAGATCGCCCGTTCTGGCATTCCCCGGGTGGCCTGCCGACGTCGGCTCTGCAGTTTTTCCCGAACAAGCCTCTGCTGGAGATCCCGCCACACAGGCAGGATGTGCCGATCCAAACGATAGAGCCGGACCTCGGCCGCTGTCTCGATCTGTGTGAGGACGCCCCGCCAGTAATCCGCCAGCCGTCGCAGAGGCGTTTGTCCATACTCGAGATCCACCGTTACCCGTTCGCTTCGGATGCCCCACACGATGAAGGGAACCGCGCCTGCGATCAGGACCGCGGGGATGAGCCAATTCGCCTTTAGGAGCAGAGCCAGGATTCCGAGGCCCGCCAGCAAGTTTGAGAGGAGCTGTGGGATGAGGTCACCCCCGAGATCATGCAGGGCGCCGGAACCCGTGAAGGCTCGCTCCATGTCGTTGTAGGTGTCATCGCTTTCCAATGATTCAAGCGGTAGTCGGACCGACTTGCGGAAGAGGACCTCACTCAGGCCATCCTGCAGACGCTCGCGCAGGCGGGTTCCAAGATACGGGCGGTAGCTCGCGAGACACTCTCTGCCGGCGAGCACTGCCGAAAGAAGACCGAACCACACAAGTAGGGGTTCTGTCGATAGACGGACAGAGGGCGGATGGCCGTGCGCCGCGGACCGCAGGATTAAGTTCACGATATTCCCGGTCGCCAGGGCCTGGATGACCGGCAGCGCACCGTCCAGGATGGCCGCTGCCGTAATCCCGCTGCAAATGCCAGCCGCGAGCCGCCATACCAACCGAACCGCGAACCGGATTGTATGCGCAGCCTCTCTCGCCGTCACGCTCACCCGCCTGGAACTGCAAATCTGTTCGCCGCTCGATGCTGGGAACTCAACAAGCTGAATAATGAAAGTGACATTGGGTCTGGCTCCTCCAGGCCGTCGTTTAGGTCGTCTACGCCACGCCAGGGTGTGCGTTGAAGCTGACGTCCTGTACAATAGCCGACGGCCGCGCTGCATCTCATCAGCGTTGTGCTTGTAGCTATGAGTCATCCGACTGCTGGGCCCGACTAAAGACAGTCGCGGCAAGCTCAATCGGAGGACAACATACGCTACGTATTGTACGCTGTACCACTATACAGGATCGAACGACCTTTACCTCTCACCATTGTCAAGACAGCAGATTGGCTGAGATAAGTTACGCCCCCCTGTAGCTTGTTAGTGCCTTCGTCCGGCGGCGATATTATAGTAACCGGTTAGGCGCCGTGGTACCACAACGAGACGACCGGCTTAGGTGTTTTAAGTTGTTCTTGATTTCCGCCCGGCTATTGAGCTTGAAGGTGGCCTCCCGCCAGGATCAACCTCATACTCCAGTAGACTCAAATCGGGAACAAAACTCAAGATTGATCGTGCTCGTGTCTCGTTGTAGTGCTAGAACTCGCAGGGCATCTCAATCGCCTTTTCCAGCCGGATGAGATACTCCTCGTATTCAATGTAGCGGGCGCCGAACTGGGCGGTGAGGGGAGTAAGCATCTGCGTATCGAGGAGGGCGAACCCGCGGCTTCGCAGGCGATCCACCAGCGCGATGAGCGCGGCTTTCGAGGCGTTATCGGCCCGGTAGAACATCGACTCGCCAAAAAACGCGCCGCCGATTGCCACTCCGTACAGGCCGCCTTCAAGCTCGTCGTCACGCCACGCTTCAACACTATGAGCGTGGCCCATCTCGTGCAGTCGTTCATAGCTCCGCTGGATGGTTTTGGTAATCCAGGTGTCCGGTCGATCCTGACAGCGCGCAATCACCTCTGAAAACGCCGTGTCAACCCGGATATCAAAGGGATGTTTTCGAAGCTCCCGGCGGAGGCGCCCGGGCGTATGGAACTCATCAAGAGGGATAATGCCGCGCCGGAGCCGGAATCCAACCACGACGCCCGTATACCAGCCGATCCGGCCGGTTTCGCAGTCCCCCATCGGGAAGACGCCCTGCCGGTAACCGCGCAGGAGCGTCTCCGCCGAAATAATCCCTTTTGAATGAGAGGGCTTCATAGAGGGTTTTATACGAGGATGATTCTCTCTGAGGCGCCTGGTTGAAATTTCAAATGAACTGCGCCAGGTGATCCTTGCCCCGCAGAAGGCCGGCCGCCCGGGCGTCCCAATCTTTCCAGTAGCGGTAATCTTCCAGCTCGATGCTGATGATGCCATCGTAGCCGGCGTCTTGCAGCCGCTCGATCACCTTGCCCCACTGCACCACGCCATCCCCCGGAATGGTGTAGCGCCACCAATCCTCGCCAAAACCGCGCGCCCCGTGGAAAACCGGGCCCAGGTTACCATGCTCATACAGTCGCTCGGAGTCGAGATCGGTATCCTTGCCGTGAACATGGAATACCCGGTCGGCAAACTCGTGGAGCGCCCGGCGGTAATCGACACCAATTCGCACCAGGTGCGACGGATCATAGTTGAGGCCGAAAGCGGGCGAAGGAACCGCCGCGAACATAGCCCGCCACATCTCCGGCGTGCAGCCCAGCGCCGGATAAGAGGGACCGGGTCCCGGCCACCCCTCCATCGCAATCCTGACTCCCTGCGACTCGGCGAACTGCGCCACCGTCGGGAAGGTCTCCTTCCAGAGCTCGAAGTTAGCCGCGCGTCCCTTCGCGTGATCTTCCGGGATAAAGACACAGAAGAGTGTCTTGACCCCGTTTTCCGCCGCTGCCCGGATGATCTTCTTGCAGTTTTCCACCCCCGCCTCGCGCTGCGCGGCGTCTTTTCTGAGAAGCTGTCCCGCCGCTCCCAAATCCGCCGTGCCAATTTCAAGACCGGCCTCGGCAACCGTCTTCTTGACTTCCGGATTGATCTCGCCCACGTCTATCGCGCTAAAGTCGTTCTCCTTTAGCCACCGGCAGAATTCTCCCTGCGGCAGCGGCCCCACCTGACGTACTCCGATCTTCATCGTGCGCTCTCCTATAACTCCCGATAATCCGCGATCGCTCGCTTTTGCCACCCCCATTGACTCTCCGGAGCCTGCGACACGTCCGTGCTCGCCCTCCGATTGCGTCAACACCTCCTCTATCATAGTCTCTACTCTCGTACACCCACACGCCCGCGCCAAGACTCATACACGCCGCCCCTCCGGCTACAATGAAAAAGCGGAGTAGGGGCGAAGCAGTTCGCTTCACCCGCTCCAACGCTCAATGATGAGGGAGAGATCCGGATGCCGAGTATCGCCTGTGTGAATGGAATGTTCAGCGCCCCTGAAGAGGCCCGAGTTCCGATTGAGGATCGAGGATACCTCTTCGGGGATGGGGTGTACGAAACCATGCGCTGCTACCAGGGACGAGTCTGGGCGCTGGATCGGCATCTGGTCCGGCTGGAGAGGAGCCTGCGCGAGATCGCTATTCCGACGGCGCTTATTCCTTCCATTCGCGAATGGATTGACGAGGGCGCCAGGCGTTCCGGGCTGTGGGACGCCCTCGTCTATGTGCAGGTCACGCGCGGTGTGGCGCCGCGGCAGCATACGTTTTCGTCGGATCTTATCCCGAACGTGGTGATGACGATGCGGGCGACCGCGGGAGTTTCGGAGGTGGACCGGGCCTCGGGAGTCAGGGCTATCACTCTGCCGGACCAGCGGTGGGAGCGGCGGGACATCAAGAGTATTAACCTTCTGCCCAATATACTGGCAAAGCAGCGAGCGCACGACGCAGGCGCCTTCGAGGCGATTCTGGTTGAACCGGACGGCCGGGTCACCGAGGGTTCCAGCACCAACGTATTTGCCGTTTTTGGTGATACGCTGCAAACGGCGCCGTCGGATCATCATATCCTGGGTGGAATCACGCGGGACCTCGTGCTCGGGCTCGCGCGGCGGGAGGGAATTCCCGTTCAGGAGACGGTGTTCAATATTGACCAGCTCCGCAGCGCCCGAGAAATCTTCCTCAGCGGCACCACAACCGAGGCGCTTGGGGTCACCACGCTCGATGGATCGCCGGTCGCGGATGGCGCCGTAGGACCTATCACCAGGCGGCTGTTCGCGGCGTTTGAAGAATGCGTGCGCGGAGGGTGCGACGGATAGCGGATGGTTTGGAACCATCCCCCGGCGCGCAAGGCGCGATTGCGGAAGGAGAACATTCCCTCAATCGGGAATGAGATGATGGGCGCCACCCGGTGGAGCATGATAGTATGACAATCGCAGAACGAATTAGAAACCCGCGGCCAGGGGTTATTGAATACCCGGACTCGGATGGGAAACCTATGGCCGAGAGTGACATTCATCGTATCAACGCGACTCAAACCATTGATGGCATGATGATATATCTCAGAGATCATCCTGACGGCTATGTCTCGGGCAACAACTTCATCTTCTACGAGGAAGGCAACCCGAAGAAATCGGTCTCGCCAGACGCTTATGTTGTCTTCGGCGTCCCTTCTCACATCCGGCGGACGTTCAAGGTGTGGGAAGAGGGCGGCCATGTTCCTGACGTGGTGTTTGAGTTTACCTCCCGCAAGACACGGCGAGAAGACGATCGTATCAAATATCCGCTCTACGAGAAGGTTCTCAAGGTCAAAGAATACTTCCGGTTCGATCCGGAGGGCGAATATCTGAAGCCGCGCCTGCAGGGATTCCGGTTGAATGCCGGCGCGTACGAACCGCTTGAAATGAAAAATGGGCGGCTTCATAGCGAAGTTCTGGGACTGGAACTGGTGGTGGAGGGTGAGTACCTGCGCCTGTTCGATCCTCTCAAGCAAGAGTTACTTCCCATCTATGAAGAGACAGTGAATCGCGCTCGATACGAGGCGGAAGAGCGCCGCCGGGCGGAACGACTGGCCCAAAGAGAGGCGCAAGACCGACAGCGCGCCGAGCAGCGTGCCAAGGAACAGCAGCAGCGCGCTGAACAGGCTGAAGCCGAAATCGGGCGGATGCGCGAAGAACTGGAAGCGCTCCGACGTAAGGTCCAACGCGAGTGAACCACTGAGCCTCAACCGGGCCTAGTAGCGGTAAACCGGGCTGATTCGCCCCCGGCCAATCACCTCCAGATAAAGCGTAAACGGACCCGGCGGGACGCTCACTCGAATGGCAGCGGCGCCCAGATGGTTCAGGTTTTCAGGAAGAGCCACCGTGCGGCTCGTGTCCCCGGTCCGTATCACCAGCCGCACGATTCCCTTTTGAGCCGGCGCCTTCGGACTGCCCGCCAGCCACTCCGCCTCCCCGGTATTGGTGACCGACACGAGCGCCGCCCGATCGCCCGGCGGGTTTTGATCTCCCGTTCCTGCGCCCCTAATCTGCACGTCATCAATGCGGCCGTTCAAGTATTTGGGCGGGTTGTGGCCGGTCCAGGGAACATCACCCACGGCGATGGCCGGGCAGTTAGCGGAGTTGGACCCGGTTCCGGCCGTCCGTAGTCCGGGTGTGCGCCCGGACGCTATTAGACTCCAGAACGCCCTCTGGGCGTGCTGATAGACGCCGAAGAGACCGGTAGCGTTCGCGCCGCGGTCGAATGTAATCCAGGCATTGGGCGAAGGGGGCGCCGGCGCCGCGAGAAAGCCCGCCGCATGACGCCGGATCGAGATGGTGGCGGGCCGGTCAGTGCCGTCAGGGTTTATAATGCCAAAATCGCTGTTCTCCCCAAAACGAAATCCGCCCGGATACCACCAGTAAAAGATTCCGTTGCAGCCGGAACGCTCCATCATCGTATAAAAGGCGTCGAAAAATTTGCCCTGCGCCGTAAGGAGCGCCGGGTCATCCCGCATCCGGTCATTATTCCAGACGCTCATTCCCATCTCTTTCCAGTCCATCGGCATCGCTGGCGCCGCCCAGCGGGCGTAATCTCGTTCGAACCAGCCCGGCTTCACCTGCTCCCATCCTCCAATTCGGCCATACGCCTCGGGCGCCAGGAAATCCACCCCGGTCGCCGCCCCGGCGAAGTCATAGGGAAGCGTCCCGTCCCAATTGAAGGTGGGATTAGAGGTCTCCGTCATACGGAAGCTGATCAAATGACGTGTGTCAAGTGTCCGTACCAGCCGTCTCGCCACGTTGTACTTCTCGCCTACCAGGTCATCGGCAAAGCGCCGGTACGCCGCAATCATTCGCCTCCAGGGACCGTCGGTGACGAGCTCATTGTCAGGCGGATTGGTAACCTCGCCGGCCTTCGTCGTCGGGCCGGCGCCAGGTCCGGTTGCGCCGGCGTTCACTGGTTCGCGCGGCGCCGGGAATCCCCAATCTTTCTCCGCCGCGGCGACGCTGCCGTACCAATCCACGATCCAGGCGCGCCACTGCGGATCCCATTCTTCGCGGACCAGGTGGTTTCCAAGCGACGGCTCCCACGCCAGGTCATAGGCGAAGACGGTGTCATTCTGGGGAAGATGATAGTACTCGATAATCGAGCGAATCTGGCTCCAGAGAAAGTTCATCGGTGTGCCGGGCCGGAGAGAAACGTCGGCGTGGATGCCGAGTTCCCGGCACCGGCGGAGCAGGTCCAGCAGGTTCTGCGAAGGTATCTCTCCATCATAAATGAAGACCGCGATCGCGTTCAAGCCCATCTTGCGAATGCGGAGCAGGTCTCGATTGACAACGACCGGGTCATAGGCCTGCCGATCAAGCCAGTACTCAAAAAGCGCACCGTTGTCCTGGCCTATCCCGGATGAGGGCATGTAATTCACACCATGGACCTTCCACGGCTTTCCATTCAGCCAGAACTGCCCCGCCCGCGCCGTAATCCACTGCTTTCGCGCTGCCGGCTTCCAGACGTAGATGCGATGAGACAGCGAGTCAAAAATAGGAGCGCCAAAAACAGGTCCGAGGCGCGAGGCGCGAGGTCGGACTCCCCTTCCCGCTTCGGGAAGGGGTCGGGGGATAGGTCGGACTCCCCTTCCCGAGGCGGGAAGGGGTCGGGGGATAGGTCCGAGGCGCGGCGCCAGTGTCACCGTGACGGCGTAACCGTCTTGCGGCCAGGTCGTGGGCTTCCACGTCGTCGAGCGAATGATAGTGGCGCCAGGCGCGAGGATAACCGGCCACTGCCGCTGCAATACGGTGTGTGCGCCGCGGACTGTTATTTTGATCGTGGCGGCGATACTGTGAGGCCCGAGATTAATGGCGCGGGCGCCAAGCGTCACCGGCTGACCGGCGAAGTAGGTAAAGAAGTTGGCGCCGCCCTCTTCCAAATAGACGCCGCGGCGCATGGCAGCGAGCGCCCGGACCATCACACGCTGCACGTCCGGCCGATTGTAGAACCCCGGATTCCTTACGGCGAAGGAGAGCCAGGCGCCGCCGCGATCATCGTCGCTCGTATGCAAAATGATCGCCGCGGGGATCCCGCGCCATTCGCCGGTGCGGCTGCGGGCGATCAGGAGCGGGATGAACCGGGAGGCGCGACGCTTATCGAACCCGGTCCCTGAAGCGCGCGGCTGGAGCGAACCGACGGCAATCGGCGTTGAAATGGCGCGGGTTTTCACTTTGCCGCTCCGCGCCTTACCGGCTGAGGATCTCACGCGGGTAGCGATCCCCGGCCACGGAATCGACGCAGAGTCCGCGATGGCCTGACCGGGCGCGGCCTGCATCGAGCTGGCGTCGTGGGTTTCGAAGAATTTGTAAGAGGGGAAGAGGCCATCCGCCGGCGGAATATTGGGGGCCGAGGGTGGCGGCAGGTTTCCCACCGGGCTCGAAGCCGTTCCGAAATCAGCGATCCAGTACTCATGTTCGCCGGCTGTCGCGCCGGTGTGGGTGAAGGCGAGGCCAACCGAGAAGCGGACCGCGTTCTGAGGGTGGAACTGATCACCGGGCCCTCCCCGGCCGGGTGTGCTCTGCCAGTAGTGGAACTCATTGGGTGTCAGGCTGTATGTCTGCCAGCGCGTGGTCAGTGGGACCGTGCCAATCCACCGAGATCCATCCCTTTCGTCCCATTCGATGGCGAGCCTGGGCGTGTGCCCATCGCCCCGCGCGCGGAAGCTGGTGAGCGTCTCGCCGGGAGCGAACGGCGGTCCGTTATCGCCGGCCAGGGAGGGTGAAAGGAACGTGTCCCAACCGGTGAGATTCGCAATCTTGACGTGAAGCGCGCTGCCCTGAACGTTATAGATGGCCGGGGAATGGGGATCGTTGGAGGTGCGAGTCCATCCGACGAGACCCCCCGGATCAAAACCATAAAGAATATGCTGCGCCGGAACGTGCTCCACCATGGTATCGTATTCCGTCAGGCTGATCCACGTGGTAGCGCCACCAAAAGGATCCCCAACACGAACCTCTACTAACGGATCAGACCAGGCCGGGGCGCCCATCACAAAAAGGCTGCCGCCCGCCTTGACAAACTGTTCCACCGAAGCCCCCGCTATTGACGGCAGTCGGCCCGCGGCAGGCAGCGCGAGAAGCCTGAAACGCTTCCGGTTCATGATGATGGGATTACTGAGAAAGCTGGCGTCAATCCGGCTGACCCGATAGCCGGCGGCTATCAGCGCCCGTATTGCCGCCTCGGCTTCAGGCGGATTATCCGGAGAGAGGTTTCGATCTTCAAGGACCGCCGCATCAAGCGCTGACGGGTCCGCGGCAGCAGAAGTCTGCGGAGCGCGCCGGGAAGCTGCCCGCTGCGGTTCGTTCGGCGCCGCATGGCTAACGCGCAGCGGCAGCCCAACCAGGATGAGCGCGAGGATAC
>DASRZA010000260.1:0-7412 GCA_035686845.1 Armatimonadota bacterium
TGTCGGTGACAGACCGGCAAACCGGCATGACGACATCGGGCGGCGGGATTCGACTCTGGCATGAGCCGTGGCGATACGGCGGCCAAGATATCTTTCCTGCGCTGGCGGATCGGGAGGAATTGGCGACCGCCGGATCACCCCGACTGGTTGAGCGCGGCCCGGTTCGTGCGGCTATTCGATGGCCGGTTCGATTGGGCGATTACGTGGGATCGGTTACGGCCCGGCTCTGGGCGGGGCTTCCGTGGGTTGAGCTAACGGTGGCGATGGATCCAGCCGAGACTACGCCAGCGGCTGATTTAAGAACGTTTGTTGTGAAATGGCGGGTTCCTGGCTCCGAGCGATGGGCCCATGGATCACCGTTCGGGTACGCCGATGAGAAACCGGCCGCGGATCGGATGGCGCCGGGCGACGACCGCATTCTGCGCCGGTGGCAGGACAACTGGGGCGCCGCGGGAGGGATGGCGCTTCTGGACACCGGGCCGCAGAACGGGGCCGCGGGCCGCGGATGGATGCGTTACACTCTGCTCCGGTACGGGCATGGAGCGTGGTGGGATCGACCATACCCGTTTCGAATTCGCTTCGCACTTTACCCTCACGCCGGGAACTGGCAAGATGGGGACGTGCCCGCGATGGCCGCAAGACTCAACGCACCATCGCTCGCTCAATCCGGACGGATTCGGGCACAGGACGCCCAGGGTCCGGCCATCTCACACACTCACTTTCTTACACACTCACACACTCACTTTCTCACACGCTCACTTGCCCAGCGATAGTTGAATGGCGGCCTCGAGGTCGGAGGTCGGGACGTTGACGGCGGCGATTTTGCCGTTCCGACCGATGAGGACGTTGAACGGCACTCGCTGAACTTTGTACAGCGACGGTACGGCGCCATCCCAGGCCTTGCCGTCAAAAATCACCGGCCAGGTAATTCCGGTAGTCTTTACGTAATCTTTGACGGCCTGGCGTCCGGCCTCGTAGTCCATTGAGATTCCAATAATATCGAACCCCTGGCGATGGTATTTTTTATAGTCGGAGACGATTGTCGGCATCTGCTTCTCGCTCGGCTCGGCCCATCCGGCCCAGAAATTGAGCAGGAGCACTTTCCCGGCGTACTTGCTGGGGCTGACGCTCTTGCCAGCGAGATCGGTAGCGGTGAATGGGATCGGGCTGGCGCCGACGACGAGGGCCGGACTGTAAAGCGTGGGCTGAAGCGTGGTGATGGCGGCGGCGCCGGCGGGGGGCGTGAAGCTAAACGCTCCGGCTGGAATGGCGCCGGCCCCGGTTTTCACGGAGTGCGTTTCGGTGAGAGTGGACGCCTGGGCCGCCGGTGAAAGGATTTTGATGGTCACCCGGCGCAGAAGATGATCATCTCTCCCGATGGCGATGAACAGCTTGCCGGTGACACCGGGGTCGGGGTTAATGTCGCCGTCGATTACATTGACCGGCACGCCATCGACCATGCCAGGATCATCCACCTTGAGCGAGGTGACCACGGCGCTGAACGGTCCGAGCGGATTGACACCGCCGAAGAGGTACGGAAGAAGGCCGAAGTTGATATGCGCTGCTTTTACGGCGCCGAGCATGGCAAACCCGGCGGGTGGCGCGTCGAGCTTGAGGTACTGCGACTTGTCCCGGGTATCGGAAACGAAGAGATGAGCGCCATCGCAGACTGCTCTCACCTTGTCGGGGCCTACCATCGTTTCGGCCGAGAGGTTGTTGGGTTCCTGGTAATAAACCATGGTTCGGGCGGTGTCTGGTCCGGTCCCGCCATCGGTGAAGCGGATAGTATCGGAATAGCTGGTTATGCCCTGATAGGCCTTTGTCATGTCTTGAAGCAACTGCAGGACGGCGGCGTCCATAGCAGGCGCCGGTGCGTTTGTGTGGGTCGGCGCGGCGGCGGCAGGTGGCGCGGGCGCAGGGTCTGCGGCGATGGCCGGGACGGCGATCAGACCGGCGGTGATACTGACGCCGAGGATGATCGCTGAGCTGGATCGAATCAAGAATGGCTTTCTTCGGGCGCCCCGACGGGAATACTGGATTGCGGCGGCGAATGTAGGAATTAGCCGGGCGGCCGGCAGCGACCGGGTTATTATTTTTAGCGTCACGGGTGACATCGGGAAGTTCCTCTCGGGAGAATGAGTGATCCATCGACGGCGCCTAGGCCGGAGGGGACCTGACTCACATTACGTCCTGAATGGCCTGCCTGTCAAGCGGCGGGATCATTTGGCGCGTTTTTGGGCGCCCTGGGCGCCTGTACGAACCTGAAAGCGAGGACGAAGTTTGCGTCATCAAGATCGGTTTAGCGCGCGCCACTGGGTTCGCGTGGGCCTCGCATTCGTGCCGTTGGTCGTAATCCAGGGTTACTGGGCCACGTATTCGGCCTGCGTTGTAAATGGAACGAGCTTTGATAGCATCTGGCCGCCGATTCACGTGGTCTTTACGCTGGCCCTGCTTTCGGGGCTCTGGATTCCGGTTCATCGCGGCGTGCGGGCCGGGAAGCGCTGGGCGTATCTGATTTCGGTCGCTGTTCTATGGATAACGCTTGCGGGCGCGGTGAGCGCCCTGGCTTCGGCCTGGCCGGCGCATCCGAGCGGCGACTCGTTCGTTGGCAACGGCGCAACTCTGTTGACCCTGCTGCTCTGGGCGCCGTTCCTGGCGGCTCTCAAGCGAATCCGGCCGTTTGATGAGCGTGAGCTTCTCGCTCTCTACGCGCTGATGGCGACCGGTGTGCTGGTGATGGGATTCGGAGCGGCGCATTTTTTGATTCCGTACATCGTCGCCCCCCGGTATTTCGCGTCGACTTCGAACCACTGGGCGGCCCAGATTTTTCCGCTTCTGCCGGCCCGCCTCTTTCCCACGAACGCGGCGACTGCGAAGGATTTTTATATCGGTCACCGGACGGGCGTTCCATGGCGGATCTGGCTGGGGCCGCTGACGCTCTGGACCGTTTACGTCTCGTTAGTTGGCTACGTGATGTTAGGACTGAACGGGCTGGTTCGCAAGCTCTGGATTCAGCAGGAGCGGCTGACGTTCCCGCAGGCGTATCTTCCGTTAGAAGTGGCCCGGCAAGAGGAGGGATCGTACCTCAACCGGTTTTTCCGCAATCCGTTGATGTGGGCCGGGTTCACGGTTGCAGCGCTGATGGAGACAGTGGCGGGCATTCATACTTATTTCCCTTCGACACCGAGCTTTCAGTTCCGGCATATCAATTTGATGCAGGGCATTGTGGCTCAGCCGTGGCGCAGCATCGGCAGTCTGGAACTGAACATCTATCCCTGCCTCATTGGCATCACGTATCTGCTCACGTTGGAGGTATCGTGGAGCAGTTGGTTCTTCTTTTTGGTCCGGAAGCTGCTGCCGGTGCTGGGGTATCAATTCGGATGGCAGGACACGCTCACCCAGAATGGCATACCGTTTCCGTTCCCCGACCAGGAGAGCACCGGAGCGTTTCTGGCGATCGGGATCCTTTCGCTCTGGGGTGTCTGGAAAATGTGCCGCACGGCACGGAAGGACAGGCGGCCGCTGGGCGTGGCGCCGCGGGAGATTGGGGCGCTGGTTCTTGGCATTACGCTCCTCTTTTTCTGGATGCGGATGATGCATTCGTCTCCACTGGTGATTCTTGGGTTCATTGCCGCATTCTTTCTGGCGTCGCTCGCCTACACCCGGGTGCGAGCGGAGGCCGGGCTTGGAGGGCTGACCGGTCCCCAACCCCCTCAGGACGCGATGATTGACGGCTTCGGATCACGCTCCTTCTCGCAGCATGACCTTGCCGGACTGACCGCCGTGCGGTGGTCCTCGTGGGACCTGCGATTCCTGCCGAGCGAGATGCCGGCGCAGCTTGAGAATTATAAGATCGGCGACGCTTCGGGCGTGCCCGAGAGCGGGTTGTTCTGGGGAATGCTGCTCGCCATCCCGGTGGCGCTGGCGCTGTCGTACGTAGTGGAGCTGCCGATCATGTATTACTACGGCGCCAACCAGATGAATTATTTCCGCGACATCCAGATCCCAAATGAATCGATGAACCTGCTCTCCCGATACATTTCAACGCCGAAGAGCGCGGATACCACGGCGATTTCGGCGGGAATGTTCGGGTTTATGTTCACGCTGCTGCTCGGGTTCCTGCGTTCCCGGTTTTTCAGCTTTCCGTTCCACCCGGTTGGATTCGCGATTGGTTTTTCGCGACGTACGATCGAATGGATGTGGTTCTCTATATTTGTTGGCTGGTTCTTCAAGTTCCTGACGCTTCGCAGCAGCGGTCTGACCGGTTACCGACGGCTGCTGCCGTTCTTTCTGGGCCTGATCCTGGGCGACTTCACCATGGCGGGTATCTTCGGGCTGCTGGGCTGCTTTTATCCGCAGACGGCGGGGTATTCGGTGTACCCGTGAAGAGGGCGGAGGGTGTGTGAGTGTGTGAGACGGTGGGACGCTGGGCGGAGGATGAGTCAGTACTACCCTCGCGACGATCATGGTAGTCAATCGGAATATTGGGAATGATCTTTGTAACGGAGACGCGGCACCTAATCCTTAGGGTGCGGTGGGTTCGTTTATTTGCGTGCTCCGACGCTCGCTGTCGCATCCCCTCCGGAGTTGGAGTGAGCGGGTAGGTATGAGTTTGCATCGTTCTGGTTTTTATTTAATGGCGGCTCTTTGCGTTTTCAGTGCGCCGGTCGCTGTTCCATCGAAGGGCGCGGCGGGGAAGGCGGCGCACGCTGTGCGCCGGATACGGTTTATAGGAGGCGCGCTTTCGGCGCAGACTCCCGGCGTGCTGAGGGGCCGCGGCGCCGAGGCGTTTTTCGTGGTTAAGGCGGCGGCCGGCCAGCACATGTTAGTCAATCTGATCTCGCGGACGGCCGGGTTCGGGACGGCCGGAACGGTGAAATCGCCATCCGGAAAGCAGGATGGCGGACCGGGCGGGGTCATTTTCAACGCGCGGCTTAGCGAGACGGGCGACTACACAATTCGAGTCGCGCCGGATCAGATGGCCTCGACGCAGTACCAGGGCCGGTTCATCCTCGAAGTGGTGATTGTGCCGGGGGATAGGTATTAGGTCTCGGGTACTCGGTGTTAGGTCCTGTGTATAGCGCATGTATGCACTTTCAAAAAAAGCGCCCCTTTTCATTGAGGGAATCCTGGAATGGGCGGACGTCTACCGCGAGCGTACCGGCGATTGGCCGATTGCCAGCCGTGGGGATCGGTATCCGACGCCCTGAGCGCCGGCGTTCGCGGAATGCCCGGCGGAACAACCCTGACCCGACTGATTCGTGATCGGTTCGCGTCTGAGGCCGGCGGTTGAAGCGCGGCGTTCCGTCCCAGGGGCGCGGAAAATTGAGACAGTTTGGGCCGAAAAACGGCCCGGACGAGACGATTTGTGCCCCGATTCGGGGTGATTTGGGCCGGATCTACGCCTGATTCGGGGCCGATTTATGCTCAAATGAGACAGGTTGAGACGGAAATCTGGCTTACCACAGAGTTATCATGAGCCTTCGGCGCAGCACGATGAATGAAAATGATCGGGCCGCGACCGGGCCGCGACGCTCTCTGGCGCCGTACGGCGGCCCTATTTTCAGAAGAGGCGCGGAGCACACCGAGAAAAAAAAAAAGAGAGAACAGAGAAGAGCAAGCGAGCAAGTAAGTGAGTGTGTGAGTGAGATAGCCGAACCTGAGCTGGGTAGAGGGACGGTAAGAAACAAGGCAGACAGAGAGATGTATAGCGCTCACCGGGAAGCGGGCGGTTGGGAATGGAAAGTGCGCCGTACGTTGGGGCTCCCTAATTATAAGCGGCGGGAGGGGCGGTTTTGTGAGGCGCCGGAAGTTTATTCAGTGAAATTCGGAGGGGGCGATGGATTTCAATTTGCGGGCATTGGCCGGCCGATTGGGGCAACGGGCGCGGCGCCTCGCCGAGAGGGGATGCTCACAGCCAGGTGCGCGTTGGAAGCCGCGGAGGCCGACTACTCCGGTTTTACGAGGTTGCCAATCCTTCGCAGCGGCGCCAGAGCGTGGTTGGCGCTCCCGGTTGTCACCGACGAGCGAAGCGGCGGCTAAAGACCGACGCCAGGGACGCTGCGAGCAGCGACAGTACGAAAAATGCAATGTCGTGCCCTCGGGGGTTCTTGTGCCAGAGCCACCCGCTACCACATGCGCAAATTAAGGCGACCACCTTAATAATACCGCCCGGTCGTTGGGCTAAGGTCCTGTTCATCGTTGGTTATCTCTCCAATGAGAGCTTTGGTGGCGGCGAGCACGGCGCCGCTTCCGGTCCGCGGGCACTCCCGGCTGTTGGTTCCGAGATACCAGATCGCTAAGATCTTAGCGTAAAGGGAGAAGGATGGATCCAGGCGTTCGGCGAACACGAGCATAACGGCGGACGGATTATTGGTCCCCGGCGGCGCGATCTGGAGCTTGAATGGACGCATCGGAGTTTGCGGCAAAGTGGCGGGGGACGACGCTGACGGAGCGGTCGGCGGCCCAACAACACTTCCTGGACCTATGTGAGCTGCTGGACCACCCCAAACCTGCCGCATTGGACCGCGTGGGCGATTCGTTCACCTTCGAGAAGGGCGCGCAGAAGCTGGGCGGTGGCGACGGTTGGGCCGACGTTTGGAAACGGCGGTACTTCGCCTGGGAGTACAAGGGACGCCACAAGGATCTGGAGGCGGCGTATTACCAGCTCCAGAAGTACCGGGACGCGCTGGAGAACCCGCCGCTGCTGGTCGTCTCGGATATGGACCGGATCATCGTCCGGACCAATTTTACCAACACCGCACCTCAGATCCACGAGATCGACCTGCCGCGGCTCGACACTCCCGAGAGCCTCCGGGTGCTCTGGGCTGTGTTCTACGATCCCGACCGTCTCCGGCCGGACGCTCGGAGTGAGTTCGTCACGCTGGAGGCCGCCCGGCGCATCGGGGAAATTGCGCAGGGATTACGCGACCGCGGCCTTGAACCGCACGAGGTTGCGCTGTTTCTGGATCGGATTATCTTCTGTTTCTTTGCTGAAGACGTGGGACTGCTGCCGCGAGATCTCTTCAAGCGGCTTGTGGAGAAGACGCACCGGGACCCGGAGCATTTCCAACGCCTCGTGGGAGAACTGTTCCGGGCGATGGCTGCCGGCGGCGACTTCGGCCTGGATACGATCCGACGGTTCAATGGTAACCTTTTCACTGAGGGCCCGGTGCTGGAACTCACGTTGGCAGAAATGGAAAGCATCCGGGGGGCAACGCAGCTCGACTGGAGCGCTGTGGACCCATCCATCTTCGGCACGCTGTTTGAGCGGGGCCTGGATCCCGACCGCCGCTCACAGCTTGGCGCTCATTACACAAGCCGAGAAGACATCCGGACCCTGGTCGAGCCGGTGGTCATTCAGCCGCTGCGCCGGGAATGGGATGAAGTGCGGCGTCTGTCCGGCAACCTGC
>DASRZA010000261.1:0-18898 GCA_035686845.1 Armatimonadota bacterium
CGGTATCTTGCCATGAAGCGGGTTCAGCACATAGCTCATAAAATAGCCGAAGTGGGTGTCCAGGTTGTCACCATCCGACATCGTGAAAGTGTAATAGACCTTGCTGCGGTCAAGCGGTGGAGGTGGAGCATGCTTCGGCTGCTTAAGGCTGGCGGCCCGTATCCCCGAATGGACGCTGATATTGGTCATCCCGTCGGAGACCACCGTCACCTTGCCAAACCGGCTGCCTAGAGTAACGCCCGGGCCTTCGCCAATGCCAACCCCATTACCATGCCACCAGAAGCCCCGGACCGGGATATTCACCGGCATCCGAGCAAAGAGCCTCTCCATCACCTGCTGTTCGGCCAGTGGGTCCCGGCCGGGTCCCACTCCATCCTTCGAACCCGATATCCAGAAGATAATTCCCTTGTGCTGAATCATGTAATCGAAGCTGCCGTTATACGCCAGATCGGGATGAGCCACCATCATGAGGAAATGATTCAGGTGGGGGTAGAGATGATCTGCGACCCACGAGAGCGCGCCGGCGTCGGAGTGGAATCGCCCGCGAAGATCCGCCTTTACCGTCAGTCCATACTGATGGACCTGCGCTGGGTTGGCGATGAGGAGCGAATCGGCGCCCGAGACGTCGGCCGCGATATCCACGCCAATATAGAGCGCCGGGTCCGGAATCACTGCGCCATGGAATTCGCTGCGGAATCGGCGCACCAGGCTCATCGGATTCAGGACCATGACCGGGGCGCCCGTATCGCCCTCCTGCTGCATCCAGTGCAGCCACGTAGCGTCGCCGGGGCCGAATAACAGGAAGATGCGCGGCTGCCGGCGGTTCACCAGGCCCTGCAGCGACGTGAGCAGGAGACGATCGTCGTTATTCAAATGTTGTACGTCGGCGACCAGCAGATGGCGTGCCAGCGGCGGTGAAACAGGGAAGAAGGTAGAATAGGGGCGATGCTCAGTGGGAAGCGGGAGATCGTGCGGCGCGGGGGGCGGCACGGGCTCTGCGGCGAGATGAGTCAAACTCTTCCTGACTGCGCTGGCCGGAATCGCGCCCTCCAGTCGGAGCGCCTCAACCGCCTCGCGCTCCACAACCTGCCGCACAAAAAAGATCTGGCGCGAGTCATCTCTACCAACCGTGCCCGCCCAGCCATCCACCGCGCCGGCGAAGGCGTCGTGGCGAACGATCAGCGCCGCCGGGTATCCGAGCCGCTTCCCCTCGGACCCCACAGCGGTGATAATCGGAATGATGCTGTTCTGCGCCGGCAGACTGGTGGGATCCAGATACTGGAGCGATTGGGTAACGGAATAAGGATTATCATCCCGCGCCAGCCGAATTGGATTGCCCGTGGCGACCTGGATTCGTGCGCCCGGCGTCGGTCCGCCAAATCCGCCCAGTCCCATGCCCGCGTCGCCGAGATATCGATCCGTATGCCCGAGGTCCTGCCATCCATCCCCCGGCTGCTGAAAACTCCCATTCGCAAGCAGTTCCCGCCCGTTGAGCCGCAGCGAAAGCCCGGTCAGCCAGGCTGTCACTCCCGGCGTCCACACCTGCGGCGAGACATCCATCACCGCAGCGCCCTTTGGAACTCGAACGTTAGCCGAGACCTGCCTCCACGCCGCGCTGGCCGGGAACGCCGGCCCGATCTGCGTAAGGAACTGCCCGGTCTGGTTGTAGAACCGGACATAGAGGAAATCGCGGCCCTGTTCCGGACCGGTGGTACGGATGCGGCCCGCAATCTGAACCGTTTCGCCCGGATGCGCCGCATGGCGAGCTGATCCCACCCCGCTCCACGTGCCATTCGGTCCTACGAGGCGGAGCATAGAAGCGCCGCCCGCCCGAAGGGCAGCCGCGTACTGGCCCCATTCTGGCGAGGCGCTCCAAAAAGCGGCGCCAACGTTTCGCACGGGATGGGTGAACGGCACCGCGGTTGAGATAATGCCGCCGCCCGCCAGGTGGAATCGCCGGAGATTGGGATACGCCTCGATCGGGAACGTGTTGCCATACAGATTGATGAACAGCGCGTACCGGCGGCGGTTAAACCGGGTGAGACTCGACAGAGCATCCAGACCGAGTGTTTGCGCGTTCACGCCGCTCCGACGGAGATCCGCCGCCACTACCTCTGGACTAAGATAGTGTGATCCGCCATAATAGGGGAAGCCCTGCGCTGAGAAGATGGCGACAGCGCCTCCAGGCGCCGTGCGATTCGCCGGCGTTGTTGGCGCGGCGCATGCTGGCAGCGCCGTAAGAAGCACCAGCAGCGCGGCGGCATGGCGCCAACCCAAACGGTGGGAACGCATGTCCATCTCATGCCGTCCGCAAGGTAGCCGCGCCGGCGGGTTCGCGTCGACGCGCCCCTGGTTCGCCCGCTTACCGGGCGGCCCCTCGGAGAGAAAAACGATGAATCGTGAGAAGGTCCTGTCAGTTGTAGTCATCACGCTGTTCATATTAGCCGCAATTATCGCCTCGATCCAATATCAACGATTGAAAGACGACTCCAACGCCCTCGTTCCCACCAGCAGCGACTCTGCCGGCGGCGCCGCATCCGCCGCGAACGCTGAGAATAGCATCCTTGCCGATGGTGTGGTCTTCGGGCTGAACGGTAAGAGAATTTTGATTAGCAGCTATAGAGGCAAATGGCTGCTGTTGAACTTCTGGGCGACCTGGTGCGGCCCATGCCGGGAAGAAATGCCGGACCTGGATCGCGTTTATAAGCGGGAGCACCCCGCTGGTCTGCAGATGCTCGGGGTCTCGGCGGAGAATCCCGGGGATGTCTCGCTCTTCATGCTTGCCCAGCCGCCCGGACAGATGGTTTCATACCCAATAGCGACGGATCCCGCCGGTGAGCTCAAAGACGCGCTGCAAACGCAGGCTATTCCCCGGACGATAGTGCTCAATCCAAAGGGCGAGGTCGTCATCGATTCAACCGGAATGGCGAATTACAAAGCATTCATCAACGGGATCCGAAAAGTTGGTTTCCCGGTTCGCTGATTGTCGATGGCGTGATCGGATTTCGCCAGCGTGCTGATCGGCGGCGGCACGCTCCGAATATCTGTCGCGCTGAAAGACAGGGGTGTGAAATGTGAGGAGGATGAGCCTTCGAAGTACCGAGAAGGCTCATCCGGAGGTACGACTTTGGGCCGGCCGGGCGCTCAACCGGCCGGGTCGTCTATTCCTCGCTTTTTCCCATAATCCGGGTGAGGTTGGTGCCACAGGTCGGGCATTTCCCCTTGCGCATCCGGCGGCCATTGGCTGCAGTCTCGACGCGCGTGTCCTTGTGGGGCACCGCAACCTTCTTCTTGCATTTGACGCAGTAGATCTCTTCCTGCTTCTCGGGCATCGTTCCTCCAGTTCGAGAGGGAAAGACTGCGAACGGCAGATCGCCGCCGCAGGACCCGCGCCAGCATTTTTCGCGGCGCAGGACGGGTTCCACCGCTGTTTTTCCAAAACGGACGCTCGGATTCCTTCATGAAGTTGGGCCGTTAAGCACAAGATTGAATTTATTAACTTGAGAAATCTAATTCTTGTGCCAGCGGCGGCACGCTCAGGCCCGTTTCGAAGACCGAATCTCATGTACGGCCGGCAGGTAGGCCCGGCCTCCGAACATGCTCCAAATTGAAATTGACACCGTTCATTGGGGAATGATAACATGCAGACATTCTTGACCGCCGGCCGCCATTGGATGCGCTGGCCGGGCGGCTCTTTTGCTTCTGAGTGGACTATTTGAGACGCAAGCGCATTATTCCCGCCGCGGGAGATGGCGGCGGCCGGATCCCGCCGCACGGCGCCGTCCGACCCTCCGAACCCGCGGACGGGATTCACCCACCCAATGGATCCTCAACCAACGGTTCGTCCGCTGGCGCTCCGCCGCGCGGCGACAGCCGGCTTCGCAATGCGCCTGGCTTTGGACGATCCGCCTCCATCCTGATAGCGATGGTGATGCTAAGCCGGGTCACCGGTTTTTTCCGCGGCACGCTTCTCGCCTACTACTTCGGCCAGAACCGGATGACCGACGCCTATAGCTACGCCTTCACGATTCCCGACGTCCTCTGGTCGCTGGTGGCGGGAGGCGCTCTCTATGCCTCGTTCGTCCCGGTGATCACCGAGTATTTTTCGCACGATGACGAGGAGGGCGCCTGGAAAACATTCAGCGTCGTCTTCACTTTTATCTCCCTCGTACTGGCCGTAGTCCTGCCACTGCTCTGGATCTTTGCCCGGCCTCTCCTCCATATCTTCGCGCCGGATCTGTCACGCCCGCAGCCGCTGCACCCGGCCCTTGCGGCGGGGACCTGGGTTGTTTCGCTGCGCGGTCATCCTGTTCTGGTGCGTCCCATGGACCTGGCCGTCACCCTCACCCGGATCGTGATACCCGCGCAGCTCTGTTTCTTCCTCGGCTCACTCCTGATGGGCTGTCAGCATTCCCTCAAGCGGTTCACGATTCCCGCGATGGGGCCGGTGATCTACAACCTGGGCATTATCGTGGGCGGTTTCGCCGGGCAGATGTTTCCCCGGTATTTTGGGGGCATGAAGAACGGGTACGGTATCGCTGGGTTCGCCTGGGGCGCGCTGGTCGGAGCGTTCATAGGCAGCATCGTGATACAGGTCTGGGCCATCCAGGGAATCCGGCCCAAGTTCAGGCCCAGCCTCAATCTTCGCTTCAAAGGCGCCAAAAAGTGTGGTAAACTGGTCCTGCCGGTGCTCCTGGGCGTTTCACTGCCGCAGGTCGACCAGATCATCAATGGGTTCTACGTGAGCGGGCTGGCCGGCGGCCGGTCGATCCTGGACTACACCAACCGGCTCATGCAGCTTCCGCTGGGTATCTTCGGTCAGGCCATCGGGATGGTGATTCTCCCGACGCTCTCGCAGCACGCGGCGCAAAAAGATACCCGCCAGTTCAAAGATATGATCAGCTTCGGCATCCGGTTGGCGCTCTTCCTCACCGTACCCGCGGCGGCGCTCATGGTGGTGCTCGCGGCGCCGCTCATCCACGTGGTCTACCAGCATGGGAACTTCCAGGCGTCCAACACCTCGGCCGCGGTCCCGGCGCTCATCTATTACGCCATCGGTGTTCCCGCGTGGTCGGCGCAGGCGGTCATCGCCCGGGGCTTCTACGCCCTGCAAGATACCTGGACGCCCGTCATCGTGGGTACCCTTGTCACCATCATCTTCTTCATCCTCAACGGGCAGCTTGTCCATCGGATGCAAACGCCCGGCGCCGCCCTCGCCACCACCATCGCCGCCACTCTCCACGCCACCTGCCTTTACGTGCTGCTCAGCCGGCGCATCGGGGGCGTCAATAAGCGAGAGCTCGTCTTCTCGTGCCGCCGCATTGTTGTGGGCGCGCTGCTCATGTTGGGCGCGGCGTATGGCGTCAGCGCCCTCATCCCTTATGCGCTCAGCCGGACTCTGGGCGGCAGCATTCTTGAGCTGGTGCTTGCCAGCGCTATCGGCGGCGCCGTCTATCTCGGTTTTCAGCTCCTGATGGGCTCCGACGAAATCCGCCGTTTCAAAAGCATGATGCGGCGCCGACCACCGGTAGTCGAAGGAGTTGATACCGGGGAGTGACGCGAGGCGCCGCCGCGTCTTCCCCCCAGGCATTGATCGACGGAGCATGGTGATCCTCGCCCGTCGGCGTTGGTATTGCGCCCGGCCAATCCCCCATTTTGTGGATGCGAAAACCAACCGGCGGGATTATAATCGTATCGTGATGTAGTTTTAGTCCCCCCGTAGAGTGGTTATCCGTCGCCCCGCGCTTGCCATTTCCTGGTTCACTGCCGGACTGCAGATGGGGTGGTCGCTGAATTCGGAGCGGGGAACGGAGGAGCGGATGTCTGACGCAGTCATCGAGAACCGGCCGGTCGCGCCCCTATTTCGCGAGGCGCCGGCAGACGATTCTATCTACCGGCCCTTTTTCAAGGGATCGATCGTCGTCGTGCTGAGCGCCGGCTGCTCATTCGGCGCCACCAACCTGTTCCACATGGGGCGCGCCCACGACTTTCAGTCGATCCCGGTGGACTGGACCCTGGCGCATGCCCACGCCCAAATCCTGGGTTGGGTGGGTCTATTCGTAATGGGCTTCGCCTACCAGGCGTTTCCCCGGTTTAGGCAGACGCGACTGTCGCATCCGAAGCTGGCCATCCTGACACTCTGGCTGATGATCGCGGGGATCGCGCTCAGGCTTGCGACGCAGTTGACTCTGAGCCGGCAGGGCGCCCTCCCGTACCTCATGGTTTCCGGAGCGCTGGAGATCGCGGCCGTGACCATCTTCTGTGCCCTGATCGGCCGGACGATGCATGGCAGACCGGCGCCCGGAGCGGCGCCCGAGAAGATGGTTGGCGGAGCGTTTATCATGACGGGGCTCCTGGTGTTCTGGCTGCAGACGGCGCTGGGTCCGGTGATCGACCGGGCACTGGCCGGCGCGCCGGACCAGGACGCCTTCGTTCTCTTCGTTGCCACCTGGATGGGGCCATTCCGGGACCTGCAGGTCCTGGGCTTCATCACCATGATGATCTTCGGAGTGAGCCTGCGGCTGCTGCCGGCGATGTTCGGCACGGCGGGATCCGCCGGTTCCAGCCCGGACGAAAAGGCCGCTGCCCACGAACGCGGGCTGCGGGGCGCGCGGCGAGTCTACGTTCTGTACGCCGCATCCTTGACCGTGGACATGGTGTGCTACGTGCTCTTTATGCGGCTGCAGAACCCGCTGTACCTGCTCGCGGTCGAGGCGTCGTACTTCGGGATGCTTACCGCCGCTGTGATGATAGTGCGACTCACCGGAGTCTTCGGGCCAACCACCGGTACGGACCGGGGCCTGAAGTTCGTGCGCGCGGCCTATGGCTGGCTGCTTTTCAGCTTTGTCATGTTCGCGGCGATGTGGCCGTACAACTTACTGACCGGGATCGGCTTCTCCCATGCCTATCTGAGCGGCGCCCGCCACGCCATCACGGTCGGTTTCATTTCCATGATGATGATGGGCATGGCCGCCCGCGTAGTCCCGATGCTGCGGGGCCTCGACGCGCGCGCGGAGCCCTCGCTTTGGCCTGCGTTCATTCTGGTGAACGTGGGGTGCGCCCTGCGCGTGGGCCTGCAGCTTGCCACCGATTTCAGTCAGGCGGTCTACCCGCTGATGGGTGTCAGCGGCTTCATTGAAGTGGCCGGGGTAGTCTGGTGGGCCGTCGAGATCTGGCGCGCGATGGATTCCGTCCAGGAGAGAGCGCCAGGCGCCGGCTCGGGGAACGAGACGGCCGGGATCGCGGTCGCGGGCGGGTGAACCGCAGCACGGGCCTATTAAGTGGGCAGGCCCAACGCCTCTCGGATCAGGCCGCGCACGATGCGGCTGATCCTGATCGCATCTCGCGCGTCAGTCCGAGTAGCGAAGGTGCTCGTGTATCGAACCGTCACGGCATAAACCCCCAGCGCTCGCAGATCTGGATCCAGCCAACTCCAGCTCGGTTCCATGGTGACGGCGATCGCCAGAAGTGCGACAAGGTCCTGAGTCCGTGGGACTGGAATGCCGGCTTCCTGGATGAGCGCCTTGAGGTGCTTCTCGGCACACTGCTGTGCGTGGAAGCAGGCGGCGTCGTAATCGGGGGTCTTCCGAGAGCGGTACGCGAGGTGCGCTGTCGTCCAGTCACCTTCCGCCTTCGCGACCCATTCAGCGGTGATCGGCTGCATAGAGCGTGCGCCCCCGATCGAGGATCTCTCTGATGAACCAGTCATTCCACGCGACGCGCTGTCGCAGCTCATCGCGGCTGCGGACGATGACATCGACCGCGAATGGGACCCGGAACGTCCGCGCGATGGCAGCAGCCTGGCTGAGTGGGCTACCTCTGTATGGCATCACTACCAGGAGATCCACGTCTGACCGATCGGTCGGGCTGCCCCAGGCGTAGGATCCGAAGAGAATGATCTGCTCGGGATTGAATTTCTGCGCGATGCTGCCGCTCAGCTCTTGTATGGTCTGTTCAGAAATCATGGATCGTGCTCCCGGAAGCTTCGAGGGAACTTCAGAATAGCGCTCTCCCCAACCCACAGCTGCGGTACGGGCGAAGCATTCGCCGAAGCGGGCCGCGTGCGGGGGCGGCTGTGCGAATGCTTCGCCCGTACTTGAAACGCCGTCACCCCTCATGATTTGTACTTCGGATGCGTCCTGCGCCGCGAGCTGGCGCTGAGAGGGCGCTTGGCGGGCATACCAGGACGTCGGGGATAAGAACTCGGAGTGGGGTTCTCCTTGCGGATTCGAATCAGGGCGCGGGGCGTCGGGTCGCCTGGCACAGCGACGGCGATCTGATCCAGCCTTCCACCGCCGAGTGTCTCGATGGCCGGCGCCGCTTCGGCAATCTCGGCGTCGATGCCGCTGTTCTTCTGGGCGATGAAATACCCGCCCACCGTGACGAAGGGCAGACAGTACTCCGCCAGGACGGCAAGCGGCGCCACCGCGCGCGCCAGGGCCAGATGGAACCGCTGCCGGTAGGCGCCGGCGTGGGCCAGCTCCTCGGCCCGTACATGGACGATGTCCATCTGGGTGAAACCGAGCAGTGGGCAAAGGTGGCGCAAGAACTCGACCTTTTTGATGGAGGCGTCAATCAGGACCAGCTCCAGGTCAGGGAAGGCGATCTTCAGCGGAAGACCCGGGAATCCCGCCCCCGCGCCGATATCGATAATCGGCCGGCCGGCCGTAAAATCGTACGCCGCGACGCAGCTCAGCGAGTCCAAAAAGTGGCGGGTTATAATCTCACCGGGGGTGCGAATCGCCGTGAGATTGTGCTGCTGGTTCCAGCCGACCAACTCCCGCAGATAGATTTCAAACCGTTCCACGGCGCGGTCATCGAGCGGGACGCCGAGACTCGCCGCTCCGGCAACGAGCGAGTCGCGAAGAGGCTCTTGCGTCACGTTCTCCAAATTGGGCTCTCCAGGGCTAGGGCTTGAGCTTCTTGATCATCCGTACGCGAACTTCACCGCGCAGAAACCGGTATTCGAGATCGTCGGTCACCGATCGCATGATCAGAATTCCCCTTCCGCCCTGCGCCAGCTTGTCGGGTTCAGGGGGGATTGGCGCTGTGTCGAATCGCGTTGACCGGTACTTAAGCTCTACTGTAATCTGTTCATGCGTGGCAATCGCCTGCCACTGAAGATCATTTCCCTGCCCATAACGAATAGCGTTGGTAATCGCCTCGCCGACCGCGAGCACGATATCGTAACGGGCGCTAACAGGAACATGGAACCGGTCGAGGAATCCCCGCAGAGCGTCCCGGAGCTCGCGGTCGCTCGTGACATCCCGATCCACTTTGCCGGTAATCGCTCCCAAAAGCGATGCGCGGCCGCCGTTTCCACCAAACGCCAGCAGGCGCGGGACCCGACAACCCGTCGCCGTTCGCGGGCGGGCCAGCCGCCGTCCAATGCCGCGCCGCCTGGTGGGAACATTGAGATTCCGCCGCGAAGTGCCGGCGCCCCGTGTTCCACACGCTCCCCAGGGAGGTGTGCTCCGGTTTGTGTCTGAATCATCAATCTCACCCAACTGCGACGGGTGAGATCCAGCCATTTCAACGATTGCGCCTATTGACACGGCGAAAAACTTCTCCAGTCCTGCGGCGGCGAATGGGCGCCACCACTCGGGAGCCACCTCTACCGGGGTGAAGGCGGCTCCATATATAAAGACTGCGCGGAGCAGTATTACGTTGCATCGTCCGCAAAAGACTCCTGCCGACAGGGCCGTTCGCCGCACGTGGCCGACGGTGATGCGACGCTGTCGCGGCTCCGCGCCGCCAATACAGAATTATGGTTCCCCTGAATCGATGCGATATACCCGCGCGGGCCGCGCGCCAACCATGCTGCGGCTCCTAACCCCGCGCGCTGCGCCCTGAATAGAGTCCTTCGGCGTGCCTGGTACTCTCCTGCAAGGCTTTTCAAGTGGGTTCTGTTGGAAATACTTGCTTCAGTCGAAAAAAGCGCCATGCCGGCGCGGCGGCGGTGACCGATGCGCCGGCATGGAAGAAGGGCATAAAGGATGAAGGATGAAGGATGAAGGATGAATCAAAGCCCGAACACTCAATACCTAACACCCAATACCTAACACCCAACACCCAATACCTGACTTTATCTACAAACGGAACCTTGACACGTCTCAAGGCCCGTGATACGATGGCGGTATGTCCAAGCCTACCTCGAAGTGGTCGTCGGGTTCGGATACGCTGGAGCCTCCGCCGCTCGTTCGCAGCCGGCCGCGGTCTACAACTCGAGCGCTCAGTACCAGATCGTCCGGCTCGGTTTCCCGCAAGTCTCGCCCCGCGCCTCTGTCGTCTCGCACGCGCTCCAAATCGCCATTCCACAAACACGCCCGGGACATCCGCGCCATCTTGCTCACCGCGGCCGGAGTTATCGTGCTATTGAGCCTTGAAATGGGCGGCCGATCGCTCGCACTGGGATCGTTTTTGCGCGCCGGGCTGGGATCCGGCGCCTGGCTGCTCGGAATCATGCTCGTTGTCCTGGGTGGAATCGTCGTGACAAGGCCCGCATGGTCGACGTGGACCGAGGTTCGCGCCGGCGCTGTCATGCTCCTGGCGGGGTTGGAAATCTTCGCCGGCCTGCTCCATCACAGCGGCAGTCACCTCGTCGACGGTGGAGACCTGGGCAATGGAATCGCGGGCGGCCTGCTCTATCTTTTAGGCCATATTGTTGGGCCGGGGGCCCGCTACGCCTGCGCGGAGGCGATATTAGCGGCCATCAGCGCCATTGGATTCCTTATGGTGACGGATCGGCCGCTCGTTCATTGGGCCGGACTGATTCGATTGTTGTTTCAGGCCATCGGACGCTGGCTGCCCTCGCGCCGGCCCCGGTCCGATGTTCATCCCTCCCTCGCTCGCACGGTAGCTTCGTCTCGCCGGCGTACGGGCGCCACGTCAAACGCCGTTTCAGCCGCAGATCTGGACTTGCCCGGATCAAGAAACGCCAACTCGACCGAGCGCCCCACGATTATTAACGGCGCCGCTGCTCCGGATTACAACCCTGTGGGGCAGACGCCGGAAGATCTCGACCTGCCGCCTCTCGCTAAGAAGAAGCGCGGCGCTTTCGCTCGTGCGCTTGATTCGCTGCTTCCACAGGCGGAACCGGACCCGCCGGCGAAACAGAGTATCGGTGAGTACCTTGGAATCTCCAATGGCGTAAACCCGGGGAGCGGATTGACATTGGAGGAAATCTCGGAAAACAGCGTTACCCACGTCGTCGGCGGTCCGGATGGGACCACCGACGAAAACGAAACTGACGACGGGGTGGAAAACGAAGATGGCGAACCGGATCTCAGCTCCCGGCGCAGCCGGCGGCCCGCCCGATCGTCCGTCCGCCCTGAAAGCAGTTCAACTCCGACTCCGCCGGACACGTCGACGCCACTGCCGACCCCCTCTCTCCTTACACCGACCCCACCGCCAACACGTAAGTCGGACGACGAGTCACGCGCCACGGTAATGACGCTAGAGCGCACCCTCCAGGAGTTCAAAGTAGAGGCGAAGGTGGTTGAAATCGCCGAGGGTCCAACCCTGACCCGTTACGAGATTCAATTAGCGCCCGGGATTCTGGTGAAGAAAATCCTCTCCCTCGCGGACAATATTTCGATGGCGCTGGCTGCCATCGACGTCCGCGTAGAGGCGCCGATTCCGGGTAAGTCGGCTATCGGAATTGAAGTGCCGCGGCGTTCGCGGGGCCTGGTTGGGCTTCGCGAAATGGTGGACCGGCCCGATTTCCAGAAGCTTCCCCGGTTATCGTTTGCGCTGGGCAAAGATGTCACCGGCGCGCCGCAATACGCCGATCTTACCCGGATGCCCCATCTGCTCATCGCGGGTTCAACCGGCTCCGGCAAGTCCGCCTGTTTGAACACGTTGATAACCAGCCTGCTTTACCGGCTGCAGCCGGAAGAGCTTCAGTTCGTGATGATCGATCCCAAGCGCGTCGAACTGAGCCTCTACGACGGGATCCCGCATCTCTGTCACCAGATCGTTCGCGACTGCCGTCGGGCGCCGCAGGCCCTCGGCCGCGTCATGGCCGAGATGGACCGGCGCTACTTGCTGCTGCAAGAGGCTCGCACCAGGGATATCACCGGATTCAACGCGAAAATGGAGGAGCCGGATCGGCGGCTCCCTTACATCGTCGTGATCATTGACGAGCTGGCCGACCTCATGATGACCTCGGGCGCGGAGACGGAACACGCAATCACCCGGTTGGCGCAGCTCGCTCGCGCTGTCGGTATTCACCTGGTGGTGGCGACGCAGCGTCCCTCGGTCGACATTGTGACCGGCAAGATCAAGGCGAATATTTCGTCGCGAATCGCCTTTGCCGTCTCGTCGGGTGTTGATTCTCGCACGATTCTCGATTGTATTGGCGCAGAGCGACTCATCGGGCAGGGCGACATGCTGTTTATCCCGATCGACGCCAATAAGCCGCGCCGGATCCAGGGCGCCTATATTGGTGAGCGTGAGCTGGAGCAGGTGGTCGATTTCTGGAAGGCGAAAGGCCGGCCGGACTACTATCTGGAGCGAACGCCCGCGCCCGGCGCCGATCTCGAGCCGACCGGCGACGCCACTGACGAGCTATACGGCGAGGCGGTACGCGTCGTCATTAACGCGGGCCAGGCGTCTACATCGATGCTGCAGCGCCGCCTTAAGATTGGATACAACCGCGCCGCTACGCTGATTGAATTGATGGAGGAGCACAGCGTCGTCGGCCCGCAGGATGGCGTAAGGCCTCGCGAAGTCCTCATCAGCCTGGACCAGTGGGAGCGGGCGTCAGAGGGTTGAACCTTCGTCGGAGGGTTAAACGACCGTCGTCGACCGCTGTTTATCATAGAACGCGTTTTATCATATAAACTGTTTATGATATAATTGGCTTGTGGTATGGCATGCCTCCCGATTATCGGTTTTTCTAAAGGGCTGCAGCGGCCCGGCCGCTGAGGATTGAAGCAAGGTGTGCTTAACGTGTCTCGGGAGCCTGATTGCAGAAGCTGATACAGATCGCCGATTTTGCTGCGCCGGCTGTTGACCCTCTAAATAATGATCCGGCGATCGGTGGGGTTGATGGCTCTTTGGGAAAGAAGATTGGCTGGATCAGCCTGGGATGTCCCAAAAACCTGGTAGACTCCGAAGGTATGATGGGCGATCTGGGCGCCGCCGGCTATACGTTCACTCCCGACATTGGCGACGCGGACGCCGTTGTCGTGAATACCTGTGGATTTATTGACGCGGCGCGAGACGAGTCGCTGACCGCGCTGCGAACTTCGCTGGGCGTGAACCGGCGCGGCGCTGCCCGGAAAGTAATAGCCGTGGGCTGCCTCGCGCAGCGCCTGGGCGAGGATCTGTTTTCCGAGGCGCCCGGGTTAGACGCCGTCGTCGGTATGGGGCAGCAAGCGGACCTGACGCAGGCGCTCTCCGAAGCGTTCGGCCAGGATCTTCCGGTGGCCAGGCTGCGGCTGTTTGACCCCATGAGTTATTTCCCCGATCCCGAGCGGCGTCTGCGACTCACGCCAGCCTGGTTTGCCTATATAAAGATCTCGGACGGGTGTGACAATCCTTGCACCTTCTGTTCTATACCGCTGATGCGGGGGAAGATGCGGAGCCGCTCCCCCGGTGAAATCGAGCGCGAGGCCCGGTTTCTCGCGAGCCGGGGAGTCCAGGAGCTGATCCTCATTGCGCAGGACAGCACACATTATGGAGATGACACGGGCGAGGGAGACATCGCAGCGCTTCTTTCGCGATTGGCTCGTATCGACGGGCCGCGGTGGATCCGGCTGATGTACGCGTATCCCACGCGGGTGAATGACCGGCTGATCGAGGTCATCGCCTCGGAGCCGAAAGTCTGCAAATATATCGATATGCCGCTGCAGCACGCAAGCGATCCGGTCCTGGCAGCGATGAAACGGCCGGGCACGGCGGCTTCCTATTTGCGCCTGCTGGAGCGCATCCGGCGGCGCTGCCCGGAGATTACGATCCGGACAACGATGATCCTCGGGTTTCCCGGTGAAACCGAGGATGATTTTCGCCGGCTGCTCGATTTTGTCGAAGAGGCGCGGTTCGACCGGCTCGGCGCGTTCCGCTATTCACCCGAGCCTGGAACTCCGGCCGCCGAGCGCCTCTCCGACGTAGAGTCGGGTGGGCCGGGCGCCCCGAGCCGTCGGGTGGTGGATCGGCGCTACGATCGGCTGATGCGGCTGCAGCAGCGGATCTCGTTGGAGCGGAACCGCGAATGGATTGGACGGCGGATTCCGGTTCTGGTGGAAGGGCGGCAGAGTGATGGCGCCCTCGTCTGCCGCAGTGGTCGGGACGCGCCGGAAATTGATGGTAATGTTTTTGTAACGGGTGTCCATTCGGACGCCGCCTCGGAAAACGACGCGGCGCCGGGCAGTTTCATTGAACCCACGATCGTGGGCGCCCGACCGTACGACCTTTTGGGCCAATATGCCCCGGCGTAGATCGCCGGCAAGATTTGTGGAGAGCCAATGGCAGAGACGTTAGTGTTGCCCTATGAAGAGGCGGCGGCGGTGGTTGAGGACCAGGTCCTGAACTACCTGCTGCAGCAGAAGGACCCGGCGAAGACCACGGAGTTGATCTCTTCGGTCGATAATCCCGGGGTAACGCCGCGGGTCATTCGCGAGGTGTTATCGCACAGCTCCCGGTTTGTCTCAATCAATCGAAAATGGGACGTGGCCATCCGGCACACCCTCGGGTCAGCCCCAATTGAGCGGGTGGCGGATAGCATTCTGGTCACGTTTGGCCGGCCGCTCAAGCTCGAGGCCATCGCTTCTGAGCTGGCGCTGATTGTTGGTCGCACGGTCGATTACTACGCACAGACGATGCCCCGCTTCTTGAATGAGCGTCCGCATTATGTTCGACTTCCCGATGGTCGCTGGGCACGGCAGGATTGGATGCTCAAACTTGCGGAGACGGATGAAGACGTACTGTTCGAGAACTTCTTTATGTCGCCCGAGGAAGATGAGCTGGATCGGATTCGGCCGGCGGCCGAGAAGTTCAAATGGAACAAGGCGGATCTTCCCGGCTCGGCGCTCCGCTTCGTCGACACGCTGGAGCACGCCATTCCAAACCGGCTTTTGAGCTATTTTGCCTGGAAAGCGGCGCCCGAAGGATTTGATCCGCTGGATTTCTTTCTGCGGCTGTCGGAGCGGCCCAAAGGGCTGATCCTGAGCGGCTGTCGCTGGTGCCCGGTTTCGCTGCGCGAACGGTTCGAGGAAGTCTACCACGAGCTTGGGCAGCGCGAGGAAGAGCCCCTGGCGCCTGAGGAGGCCGCGGCGGACGTTTTGGCGCCGGTCCGCGAAGAGGCGCCGCTGAGGCTGGACGCCGACGATCTGGAACAGGTCTACGCCCTGATCGCCGAATCCGATCGATCCTGGCGTGTGCCGGAGCTGGTCGAGTCGGCTTTTGATCTCACCGAGGGTGACCGCGGCTACGAGGAAGCCGTCACTCAGTTAAATCTCATGATGGTGGAAGACGAAAGATTTCTCTGGGTAGGTACCGACCGGTGGAGGGAAGCTGGCTCGCTCCCCGAGTTCATTTTCGACGTGCCGGAGCCGTTGACGATCCCGCAGTTTATCTTCGAAGATGAAAACAACGAGCCAATCGACGTGGAGCTGGAAGATCGTGGAATTGACGATGCGCTGCTGCAGGCGATGAGCTCATTGTTAGTTCAGGACTACGGCGACCGTGACGTAGACGTGGAAGGGGCCGGTGAAGAGACCGACGCCTTCGAATTCTGGGTCACCCGGCGTCACCGGGAATCGGGCACTCTGCCGGTTCTGCCCGCGTTCCGCGGTCTATTCCCCCTGGCGCCCGACGTCGTGGAGTTGGTGGTTAGCGCCAATGCCGGGCAGCGATTTCCAGCCTGGGTGAACGATACGCTGGAGACGCTGTTCGGATTCGGCCAATGGTTTGTAGAGGCGGACCTGCCGCTCTCGGGCGCGATGTTCACGCTCAGCCGGACCCACGTCCCCGGAGAGTACCGGTTGGATTATACCGGCGCCACCGAACCCCGGATGGTGATTGACGAGGCGCGCATGGACGCCCTGGAGATGGTGAAGCTGGAAGCGGAGGGCGAGACGCCCCTCCCGACGTTGGAGATACTCAAGGCCGTGATGGCGCCCTACGGCACGAAGGGCGCACCCTACGCGCGCATCTGGACCGAGGTAAACGTGGTGCGCCGAACCACCCGCCGGATGATCGCCTCGCTCCTCAGCGCATACCAGTGTTTCAACGCCGTGGCCCGCGGCGGCGACGTCTGGAGCTACGACGAGAAGCGCGTTCCGCTCGGTATCAACAAGCAGAAGAGAAAATACATCCGTGAGACCCCATAATTCCGGCGCCTTTCCGACTTCTCCGATGTTACATCGGAGAGACCGCCGGAAAAGACAGAATGATAAAACGGGAAATCGGAATTTGGAATCAACATGTCTGGCGTGAGAGTTCGGTTTGCTCCCAGTCCTACGGGAGATCCGCACATCGGCAGCATCCGCACGGTGCTGTTCAACTGGATCTATGCCCGCCATACGGGTGGCGTATTCATTCTTCGGATTGAAGATACCGATACGGCGCGCGAGCAGGAGGGTTCGGCGCAGACCATCATGGACAGCCTCGCCTGGCTCGGGCTGAACTATGATGAGGGCCCCGGCATCGGAGGTCCGCACGCGCCGTACTTTCAGAGCCAGCGGCGGCCGCTATATCAGCCTCTGATCCAGCAGCTGCTGGATTCGGACAAAGCCTATCGCTGCTACTGCTCCAAAGAGCGGCTCGCCGCGCTCACCGAGCAGCAGCAGCTCAACAAGCAGGCCACGGGCTATGACCGCAAATGCCGCGATTTAAGTCCCGGGGAGCGCGCCGAGTTGGAGCACGCGGGCGCGCCCTTCACGGTTCGGCTGAAGATGCCGCTGGAGGGCGAGACCCGGTTTCGCGACCGCCTGCGCGGGGAGATCATCTTCCAGAACAATACGAAGACAGACCCGGTGCTGGTGAAGGCGGACGGGATGCCGGTCTACCATTTTGCCCACGTCGTGGATGATCATTTAATGGGGATTACGCACGTGCTCCGGGCGGAGGAGTGGATCTCCAGCACACCCATCCACGTGCTGCTCTACGACGCGTTCGGCTGGGATCCTCCTCAGTTCATCCATATCCCGCTGGTGCTCGACATGGATGGCAAAAAGCTCTCCAAGCGCCGCGGCCATGCCGGCACGCTGGAGCATCGAGACGAGGGGTTTTTACCGGAGGCGCTCTTCAATTTTCTGGCGCTGCTGGGGTGGTCGCCCGGTGGAAACCGTGAGATTATGTCTCGTGAGGAGATTGTAGAGCTGTTCAGCCTGGATGGGCTGCTGGATCACAGCGCCCGTTTCGACCGCGCCAAGCTGGAATGGATGAACGGTGAATATATCCGTAAGCTCTCTCCCTCGGAGCTGCTGGATCGCTGCGAGCCGTTCCTGGTAAACGCCGGCCTGATTCCGCCCGATATGTCCACGGCACGGCGAGAGTACGCCATCCGGGTGACGGCGCTGCAGCAGGATCGGCTCACCCGGCTGAGCGACGCGCCGGAGGCGATGCGGTTCTTTTTCGAGGTCGATCCCGCCATCGATGAAAAGGCGCAGCGAAAGTGGCTCGAGCGCTCGGGCGCACGCCGCGCGCTGCTGACTTATGCGGCGGCGATCGAAAGAATGGAACCATTCGACGCGGGCGCTCTGGAAGATCAGGCGCGCCGGATTGTCGAAGAAATAGGATGCGCCACGGGCGAGTTGTTTCATCCGGCGCGAGTCGCGGTATCTGGTCGAACAACCGGCCCCGGTCTCTTTGAGATGATGGCGGTAATGGGGCGAGATACGAGCCTGCATCGTCTGAGAAGGGCGGCGGCTATTGCCAGCGAATAAGAATTCCGGACAAACACCCGCCCGCGGCCGCGTGACCTGTTCCCGGGGCGCACCGCAGCCGGGACGCCTCCCATCCGTTCGGACGGCGGCGCAGCGAACGCTGGGAGCCCTCGCGCTGCTGGCGATCATGGCGACGGCGGCGGCCGCCGGCCGATACCGGGTCCTGCCGCCCGATGGTATCGCGCCCTTCACGGTGGTGCGAACGGAGGCCTGGCCCGGTCCGGGCGCCCGGATCATGGTGATTGCGCCCCACCCCGATGATGAGACGCTGGGTGGAGAGATGGTGCTGCGATTAGCGGTTAATCAGCATCTCCCGGCCCGGGTCCTTCTCATAACCTGCGGTGATGGCTTTCGCGGCGCGGCGCGGGCGCAATTTCACCGTGCTCCGTCGCCCGCCGACATGATCCATCTGGGACAGATTCGTCAGAAGGAGACTCTTCACGCGGCGCGCGCGATGGGCCTCAAGCCGGACCAGGTGGTATTCTTAGGCTTTCCTGACGGCGGAACACTTTCGCTCTGGAGCGCCAACTGGCTGCCCACGCACCGGTTTCGGTCCAGGACCACCGGCGTTGATCATTGTCCTTATGCGAATGCTCTCGTGCCGGGGGCGCCCTATTGCGGCACGGCGCTGCTCTCTGAAATCGAGTCGCAGTTGATGCGGTTCCGACCCACCGACATCTACGTCAGCCATGCCTGGGACAAGCATCCTGATCACGTAGCCGCGAATCTGTTTTTGACCGCGGCGCTCTCCGCTCTCTCCGGCGAACCGTTTGCCCGTCACGTTCGTCTGCATCCGTACCTGGTGCATGCGGACAACTTTCCACTCTCTGGCGGTTACCATCCATCACTTTTTATGAATCCCCCGGATGCGCTTCGCTCGAATGGCCTCACGTGGTCGGAGCTGCGGTTGACGCCGGGCCAGGTGGCTTATCGCAAAAACCTCATCGATCTTTACTCCACGCAGGACCGTTTGACCCGGCCCTTCTTAGAGTCGCTCGCCCGCCGCA
>DASRZA010000262.1:0-12174 GCA_035686845.1 Armatimonadota bacterium
TGAGATTTCTTACACTTTCCCAAGATTACGCTCGTTCGCTGAGCTACTGTATTTAGGACATCGCGCCGCCCACGCGACTATATGTGGGAGCAGGCGGGATCGCCAGGAACCTTATGTGGGACTTTTCGGCCACGCTTCTAGTGTAGACGGGCGTAGAGTCGCGGCGATATAGGTCATATAAGACGGGGCGGCGCGCGGCCAGGAGCCGATTGAAAAGGTCAAGAAAGGCGAGAAGGTCTGGACCCGCAATCCGGTGAGCGGCAAGACTGAACTGAAGCCGGTTCTGGATGTTCTCAGGCACACGGCGACGGAGTTGGTCACGATCAAGCTGACTGACGCGAAGACCGGGAAGACGGCGCAGACACTTAGCGGCACAACTGAACATCTCTTCTTCACGCCCGGTGGCAAGATGGTCGCGATGGGCGATCTGCGGGTGGGACAGCAGATCGTCAGCCGGGATGGCGAGACGCTGGTCGTGCAGGCGGAGAAGAGCCGGCACGTTGAAGAAGGCATCTCCGTCTATAATCTTACTGTCGAGGGTGACCACACCTACTTCGTCGGGGCCGCCGATGGCGGGGAGTGGGTGCATAACGGCTGCTTCACAGCTGCCGAAGAGTCTATCGCGAATTATCTGCGTGATCTGGGGCGAACTGTGTCAAAGAATCCTTTGGAGGGGATGCCGGGGGCGGGAAGACAGGCAGACGCCTACGTTGACGGCGTACTGCACGAATTCAAGACGCTTGATCCCGGCGCAGCTTCTGGCAGGATCAAGAACGTGGTGAGTGAATCGCTCAAGGGCGGAGGGCAGGCACGTAACCTAATCATTGATGCGCGTGGTTCAGGGCTTTCCCTCCCCGAGGCGCAACGCGGAATACGCAGAGCGTTGGGAGCGGCCCCGGGCAAACTTGACCGTATTACCATTATTGGAGACGATTATTTCTGGGGCGCGGGGCCGTAGTAGGGGCGATCGATGGCAGATGACTTCAACATTCTTATCAGGAATTGCGACGAGATCGAGCGCGTGGCTTTGGCGATAGGCGAGTTTCTCGGACACCCACTCCCGAGGATGACTTCCGTTGAATGGAAGTTATACAAAACGCGGAGTGTCGGATTTGAGATTAGCGTCTTTGAAGCCGATGACTTTGAAAACGATGCGGGTATCGAGTTTGAAAAATACCCTCTCATGGTTGGTGTCGATGGGTTATCCATTATGACTCCAGTCGAGCATTTTGACGAGTGGTTTCGCCTCTTTTCACTGACGTTAGCCAGTATCATTTCTCGAAAGTTAGAATGCGAGTGCCTGTTGGTGAAGAATTTCTGCCACGTCGTTGCGTCGTTTCCTGCTTCGGCGTCTGGCGAGCAGCGCAACCCTGCGCCTAAAGCGGGCGGATAGGACGCCATTTGCAGCCGTCGCTGAGGGTGAGCCGATGAAGATACGTTTCGGTCCCGGGGCGGCGAAGAGTGAAGAGGACCTTGCCGGGACGATCGCGCTCGAGCCCCAGCGAGCTTGGGCCTGCCTCGGTTCGGATTCGAACTCCGAGGGGGCCGATCTGGAGTCCGAGCATGCTCTTGGGCAATACATTCACGAAGTAAGGTGATGCGAAACTCGCGATCATTTGACGAGAACATAGGGCCGGCTGGTACGCGGCTGAGAAGCGAATAGCTAACGGCAGCCCAGCGGACCCTGGACTCTGTCCACACTGCCACGAGGCCAAGCTCCGGCATTTTATAAAGCGGTCGGGCGGAACGGCTCACGATGGCTTCTGGATGTGGTGCCCGGCCTGCCTGCGATATTCACACTCGAGCTGCCGGGCTCCGGCTTGGTGGCAGGATGTGCCAACTGGGCCTCTCAGCCGCAATCCCGAGTGGCTGGAGGAGCATTGGGATGCGATTGAGCCCCTCCTGAAGGCTGCAGGCGACATCCCATAAGGAGCTCGTGCTTCGCAATCTCCCGGCAGTCTCTACGGCGACAGCGTATGATCGCGAAGACGGGCTCAATAAGAGCATAGAGTGTCTCTGGGGTCTGGCAGGCGCGCGGCATAAACGGATCGCTCGCCGTCCGCTGACCGATGTGATTGGCGACCGCCTGGACATGACCGGGACGCCGCAGAGCCGGTTCTACGACTTCGACGCCGCTGGCAATACACGAGCGCTCTTGGACCAGAATGGCTCTGGACTGAGCCGGGGCGCCTACGCTGCGTGGGGCAGCACTTATGGCTACTCGCCCGGCACTCCGTTTGGATGGATGGGCGAGTGGGGCTGCTACACGGACAGCGAGAGCGGCCTTGTTTACATGGGCGCCCGGTATTATGCGCCGGGGTTGGGGCGGTTCATCAGCCGCGACCCCGCTGCGTTCGACTTCGGCCTCAACGGCTACGCATACCGCGGCGACGATCCGATCAACTTCTTCGACACCACCGGCTGCAGATGCGCCAGACATGGGTGACATCGGGTGGACGCGCCCGGCCGGCGCACTCGATCGCGCCACTACTTCACCCGGTGCGCGCGAATTCCCTTTGCGTTCTCGAGCGCCTCCGCCCATAGCCGGCTCCAGACGGCGTGATCGGTAAGCTCCGTTTCGGGGCGCTCCCGGCTGCGCGCCACAAAATCGGGATGGAACGGCCGGCCGGTCGGGGTTCCGGTCTGCTGGTACCGCAGATCGATACTCCATCGCACGACGTTGGATAGATTGGGAGTCGAGCGGTGCGGAGTATGCCGGTGCATGAATACAATGCCCCCCTTGCGAACAGGGACCGCCCGCGGTGTAATGTCGGGCAGCAGATCGGGCCGGATGGTGGTGCCGCTCTCCGCCTGGTGCTCCAAAAAGCCGCGCTTCCAGGCGCCCGGCATCACCTCCATGCAGCCGTTTTCGACGGTGGCGTCGACTAACGGCATCCAGCAGGTGATAATATCGGAGTTGTCGGCCTCTTCCCACGTTACCCCGGCGTCCTGGTGCCACGGGACATTGTAAAAGCCGACGCCGGCCGAGCTGACCGCCGCTGGCGGCTTGGCCCGGATATGCTGGATCGGGCTGCAGGTAATTTCCGGTCCAATCAGCGACTCGATGGCGTCCAAGAGGCGCGGGTTTCGCAAGAAGGCGAAGCTCGCCGGCCCTCGCATCTCCATAATGTCCATGCCGCGTGCGATCTCGGGCGCCTGCTCATACAGCAGCGCGAACCGGTGGTCGAATGGAGCTTCTTCGTGCAGCGCCGTGATCTTTCCCTCCGATTGCAGCGCCCGCGCCCGCCCGTCAATCCAATCTTCGTACTCCTGGATCACTGGCTGCAGATCCTCGGCGCAGAGCACGTCCTCCGCCACCAGAACTCCCTCTTCACGAAATTGTTGGACCTGATCCTGGGTTAATGACATGGTGATCTCCTTGAGTTCAGGCGCGCGTAGGTCTTAGGTATTGGGTGTTCGGGCCGTCCTTCGTCCTTCGTCCTTCGTCCTTTTCAGATCGTTCTCCCCAACCGGGCGCCCTGGAAAGTCGCTTCCTCTACGGTCTGGGGGATGTTGGCGTCGCCGATGACGTGCAGATCGGGCACGCGACCCCGGAGTTCCCCCGCCAGCGCGTTAACCGGGCTGGAACCGACCACTGTAACCAGTGTATCCGGTCCCGAGATGACCCGTTCGTCCCCGGTCTGAATCTCGCGCAGGACGACCTCGTTCCCACTCCATCCTACGACCTCGAGGCCCGGCCAGAACCGGACCGCCTGCTTTTTAAGATGGCTCAGCATCTCATCCAGCAGCATCCCCTCAATCCGAGGTCCAATCGAAGCAAAGGGAGTTACAAACTCGACCTTGATCCCACGGCACGAGAGATAGTCGGCGGCCACAATCGCCCGGTTGAACCCCTCCCGGTCGAGCACCACCGCATGGCGCCCGATCGCGGCTCCCGCCGTCACATCGTGAACCGTCAGCGCGCCGGGAGCGCCGGGAATCTCCGCGCGCTCCGGCTGAGAACCGGTTGCAATCACGACAACATCAGGATCGAGGCTGATGATCGCGTCAGCGGTCGCTTCGGTATTCAGCTTCAATTCAAAATGGCCTTTGCGGGACTGCCGATCATAAAACTCCGCGACCCGGATGAACGGCTGCCGCAGTGGCGAGGCGGCTGCCGTCCACGCCTGACCCCCTACCCGATCCTCTTTCTCCAGCACGATCACCTGGTGGCCGCGGGCTGCCGCCGTCAGCGCCATCTCCATCCCGGCCGGCCCCGCGCCGACGACCACGATCCGCTTCTTCGGATCAGCGGGTGGAGTCTGCGACCAGGCGAGCTCCCGGCTGGTGAGAGGATTGTAGACGCACGGCATCCGGTCCATTTTGCTATGGCAGAGGAGACAGCGAGTGCAGAACCGGATGTCGTCGAGCCGGTTCTCGAATACCTTGCGAGTGAAGTGCGGATCGGCGATATGGGTCTTGGTCATGCAAACGATGTCGGTCGCGCCCTCTCGAATCGCCTCTTCGGCCATCTCGGGGGTGGCGATGCGGCCGGCGTGCATCACGGGCAGCCGGGTGGCGCTCTTTGTTTCGCGAACGAGCGAGATCCACTCCCCTTCTGGCCGCGGGGCCGGACCGTGGTGAAAGCGGCCATCACCGCCGGTGAAATTGAAATAGTCCACCAAACGATCCTGATCGAGCCGGCGGACGACCTCCTGGTAGTCGAGGGTGTCCATTCCCCGCTGCTCCATGTCGTCCAGCTTCAGACGCACCCCCAGCGGAAGATCCGGACCGATCGCGGCCCGCATTGCCCGGAGCGTTTCGATCAGGAACCGCGTCCGGTTCTCGAGCGAACCACCGTATTCATCGTCACGGTTGTTCCAGAGCGGGTTCAACATCTGGGCGTGCAAAAAGCTCTCGTGCGAGTGAAGCTCGAGGCCGTCTACCCCACCGGCGGCGGCGCGTCCGGCCGCAGCGCCGAACGCGCCGATCAACTCATGCAGTTCTTCGATAGAAGGGATATGGCGTGAAGGACCGCGATACAATGGGCCAATTCCTGCGGCATGTGGCGCCGACCGGGCGATGGGAGGTCCCGGAAGCGGGCGAAAGCCGGGATGGCACAATTGGGCGAAGACACGGGTACCATGTTTGCGACAGGCCTTCGCGAGGCGCTCATAGCGGGGTATGATCCGGTCGTCCAGGTTCTCCATCCAGCCCGAACCGGGCATGGGCGACGTCGCGCCAATGACGAAGAGACCAACGCCGCCTTTCGACCGCTCCTCGGCGTATGCGACAAACTCGTCGCCTGGCAGCCCGCCATCTACCCACCAGCCGGCAAAATGCCCGCTAATGGCGATGCGATTGAGAAGTGTGACTCCCGGTCCCGCCGGCGCGGGGATCGTTACAGGCTCAAATACTCGTGGAAAATGACGATGGAATCCGGTTACAGCCATTTTGTAAGGGTATCAGGTTTTGGGTATTGGGCGCGGGGCGCGAGGTGTGCGGTTCTCTTGATTCATCCTTCGTCCTCCGTCCCCCGTCCTCCGTCCTCCGTCTGTTATCCTTCCCGCCGTGTAAACGCCCGCATCCCTTCCGGCAGCGTCACGCCGGCGGTCAGCATCGCGTCGTTCCAGAGGAGGAGACGGACGGCTCGCTTTCGGAGTTTTTCGCGGCCGGATCCGAGAGCGGAGACTAAGAAGTGCTTCCCTTCCGTGCTCTCCATCACCCAGTAAGCGCAGCGAGCCTCGTCGCCGGCCATTAACGAAGCGTTGAACGCCCAGGGCCGCAGCACGAACGCCAGCCAGAGAGCAGCGACGCCTAGAAACACGGCCATGATATAAAAGAGAACACCCCGGCTGAATTGACTGAGCCAGTTTTCTGAGACGAGCAGCGTAACGATAATGGCGGCGCTCACCCAAATCGGCGCCAGCAACTCCTGCCATTCGGTGGCGTATAGCCGGAAAAGGAGGCTTAGGAGTCGTTCTCCGGGGTGGTGATCCCGCACCTCGCGCCAGGCGCCGCGACGCCAGAGGTCACGCCAACTGATCGCGTTCATCAGCGCCGGCGCGCGTTCGGGCGGAGGGCTGACCGGTGTCGAGAACCGGAGGCCATTGTGAAGCAGCCGCTCCACCAGAGAATCGAAGGTTCCCAAAGGACCTCCGCCGCCCGGTTCCGGCGGAATACCCCAGGTGTCTTCGAACGTGCGAGCGAGAGGAATCACCTCTGCCTGGCCCTGATCGATGCTGAAAGCCACGTACGAGGCGGCCTTTACGGCAATGTCGGGATGCGTCCCATCCGATATGTCGCCGCGCAGAATCTGGACTTTTCGGCCCGTCGATATCCCTGGTGTGTCGGCGGCGCCTGCAAAATTGCCGGTTCGAACCCGCTCCACGAACTCGGCTTCGGAGAGCCGCTCGGGGATGATTAAGAGCCCACGCAAAGCCACAAACGCGACGATGACTCGCGCTAAGAAGGTGACGTGCCAGAAGATAAGAATCGCGAAGAAAACAGCCGCCGAAAGCGCGTAACAAAGCCGGAGCGTCAGCTTTAGATTGCGCCGTGTCCATGACGCAGACCGGCCGCCGCGCTCGGGTTCAGGTTGATCGACGTGCTGAGGCAGAGTCACGGCGAGTTTGATTGATCTCCACTCGGTGGGGGCGGCGGGGCGGCGCCGTTGTCGGGAGTGGTGAGTGGCTGCACGTCCGGCTGTACGTCGGCGCCATCTACCGTCGCAGAGATCGCGTCCGCGCTCGGCGCCTGAACCGTCTCCACGTCGTCCTGCTGGACGGAATGATCAAACACCGTGAGCGAGCTGCCGTCCGTCTGGCGGACAACCACCTTTACGTCGTGCGCGGCGTTATCCTGCGGCACCGGCACGGTTACCTTGAACTGAGGCTCCGTCGTCGTCGGGCCGGCCGGCGGCGTGGGCGGGGGCGGCGGCCCATTGCTCAGCACAAGGTCCACCGGCTGGCCAGGCGCGATCCTCAGTCCGGCTTTCGGTTCGGTCCCGATCACGTAGCCATCGGGAATAGTGTCACTGGACTGAGCCGTCGTCTCCCCGACCTTCAGCCCCTTCAGCCCGAGCAGTTTCTTGGCCTGGTCTACCGACATGTGACCTACGTCCGGCACCTGAACGGTGTTCGGTCCGGCTGAGAAAAAGACGTTCACCACGGAACCGGTCGGCGCCGAGACGCCAGCGGCCGGATCCTGTCGGTCCACCTGTCCCGTGGGCAGATCGCTTGGCTCGCTGTGGCGCATCATTGTCAATTGAGCGAGCGCGAGCGCCTGCCGCGCCTGCGATTCCGTTTTGCCCGCTAAGTCCGGAACAGTCACCGTGACCGGCGCCAAGACCACCGGGCTTGTGGGTTGAGAATTGAAAGCTTCCGGACCGTATTTGATAAAGTAAAAAAGCGCGCCTCCCGCCGCCGCGATAACCAACAGAATCAATGGAATCACCCATGCCGGCTGCCGGTCCGGCGGTGGCGGAAGCGTAATCGGCGGCGGCGGAGCGACCGCTCGCGGGGATGGAACGGCGGGGCGCGCCAGGAAGGTGGTATCCGGCTCCTGAACGCGGGGCGCCAGCGCCGCCTTAACATCCGCCGCTGAGGTGTAGCGATCCTCCGGTTTCATGCTCAGACACCGGGCCACCACACGCTCGGTATTGGCGCTGACCCGGGGATTCAGCTCTCGAATCGGTGGGAAATTAAACGGCGCCGAGGTGGGATCCCGACGAGTCAACAGGAAGTGAAGGCACGCCCCTAAAGAGTAGATGTCGCTGCGAGCGTCGGTCTGGCCCGTGCCGTACTGTTCCGGCGCCGAATACCCAGCCGTGCCCATGCTCTGCGTATCACTCTGTTTACCCGGCTTAAAGATCCGGGCGATGCCAAAATCAATGAGTTTGACTTGTCCGTTCTCATCCACCATGATATTGGATGGCTTGAGATCGCGAAACACGACCAGCGGCGTCTGCGAATGGAGATAGGAGAGCACGTCACAAAGCTGCGATGCCCAGCGCAGCGCCAGGTCCTCAGTGATAAAGCCGGGCGTGCGCCGGACGAGGTCATCCAGCGTTTCGCCCGTCACGTAGGCCATCACCAGGTAATAGCGGTCATCTTGAGAAAAGAAGTCAGTAACGTCGGGGAGATACTGGTGTTCCAGCCGGGCCAAAGTTCGAGCCTCGTTCTGAAAGAGGCGAATCGCCTCCTCAGCTTCCGGTCCCTCGCGCACGGGGAGCAGCATTTCCTTGATAGCAACCCTCTTGCCAAGTCCTGAGTGCTCAGCTTCGTAGACTGCGCTCATCCCCCCGCGGCCGATCACTCTTACAATACGGTAGCGACCATGTAGTTCAGTGCCCACCGCCAGCAGTCCGGAGCCGCCCGGCCCAACATGTTCTGTCACTTGCCAATCTCCACTCTCCGGGCGTACGAGCCCGCAGCGCCCGTCGAACGGTATCCCCTGGCGCACCGATCATTTTACCTGCCAGCGAGTCGGAGTGTCAAGGAAAACCGGGGATGCGCCCCTCACACTTCCAAAAGCGCGTTTACCTTCGCGGCGCAGATGAAATCGTTCTCGGAGAGGCCGCCGATCGCGTGGGTGCTGTAGCGCACCCGGCATTTCTTGAACCCCACCTCGAGATCGGGATGATGATTCTCTTTGTTGGAGATCCACGCGGTAGCGTTCACAAACGCGATGGTCTCGTAGTAATTCTTGAAGTTGAACGTCCGGACAATCTCGGCGCCCGCCAATTCCCATCCCTCCAACTGTACCAGGAGCCGCGTTACGTCCCCCGCCGGCAGCGGCGGTACTCCGCCCTCGCACGGCTTACATGACTTCTGCTTCAAATCCGTAACTTTCTGACTCATGGCGCTTCTCCCACTCTGCCGCCGGATCGCTAACCGGCGGCAAATATCGTATCCTTCCGAGCGTCTGGATGATGGAACGCGAGAACGATGTCTTCCGCCGGAATCCCCGCTTTCATCATCTCCGGCGCGATGCCGTCCTCAATGCCATCATGCTGAATCCAGATCTTGCCATCTCGAATATCCACGTGAATTACCGACCCGTGAACGCGCTCATCGAGGTCCCATCCGGCATACATCATTTCGTAATGATCGCGAGCTTCATCGAATATCGTCTCGACCTCAACCTCCCCGTACGAAGGCTTGAAAGCGGCGTACTCCTCGATAATGCGTTTGATGATATTCCTATAGTTTTCTAATCGATCCATTGCGTAATGATCTCCTTGTCCGGCTCTAACACCAGCAGCCGGATACTCTCCGCTTTGATGAGATCTCGTCCATCAACATCATTGAGAAGGCCCTGGTACGTCGCGCTGCTCACCGCGAGGTACATATTCGCCCAGGATCTCGACGCGGAAGAATGAACGAATAGAGCCTGTACTGCCCGAGCGCTCGCTCGAGTTCGGTAACATCGGAAGGTCCAGTAAAGCTCTTGACCTCAACCGCGATCCGGCGGCCATCCCGTTCCGCGGCCAGTGGCCTCTCAGCCCCCAGATCCACGAAAACATTCCGCCGCCCAAACCGTATCAGCAGTGGGTCATCGGTGATGACCCAACCATCCTTTTCGAGCGCAGCTCGTACTGCGTTATGGAAACTGTCGCGTGCCGGCAATGTTCGACCCCCGCGTCCCATAATCATGACGTTACATCAATAATACCCCGCTCCGCAGATATTCGCAGCCGGGGACGCCTGCGCCATTGATGACTTCGGATAGTGGCGCAGCCCTCCACACCTCTGCGCAGCCGCTCGCGCTCCACCGCATACCTCTCCCCAACCTCTCTCCGAAGTGGGAAGAGGGGCCTGGAATGTCGCCGCTTTTGATTTAACCTTCGTCCTTCGTCCTTCGTCTCACACTCTCACACTCACCCACGCTCACACTCACCCACTCAGCCCTCCCCCCGCCGCTTCCGCATGGCGTGCTGATATACCTTGACGTATTCATTCGCCGAGTCGGACCAGGAAAAGCGCTGCGCCATCGCCTGCTGCCGAAGCTGCGCCACGTGATGCGGCCGGTCGTACCAGGTCGATACGGCCCAACCAATGCAATAATAGAGGGCTGCGGGGGTGGGGTCCCAGAATTTGAACCCGGTTCCAGCGCCGGTCGCTTCATCGTAATTCCGGACGGTGTCATCCAGCCCACCGGTCGCTCGCACAACGGGAAGTGTTCCGTACTTCATGGAATAACTTTGATTGAGGCCGCACGGCTCATAGAGCGACGGCATCAAAAAGAAATCACTGCCAGCCTCGATCAGATGGCTGAGCTCGTTCGAGAACCCAATGTAACCCCCTACCCGGCCAGGATGGGACGCCATCAGCCCCCGAAAAAAAAGTTCGGTCGCCGGATCCCCCGTGCCGAGCGCCACAAGTTGAAAAACCATGTCCCGCAGCGCAGACGGGAGCGCCTCCTGGAGCAGTCCGAATCCCTTCTGGCTCGCGAATCGGGAAACAATCCCGAAAACGGGGATGTCAGGCCGCGGCTGCAGACCGAATCGCTGCTGCAGCGCCGCCTTACAGATGGCTTTGCCGCTCAGATCGTCCGGTGTATAGCGGGCCGGAATCAGAGGATCCGACGCCGGATCCCAGTGCTCGTAATCCACACCGTTCAAGATGCCAAAGAGATCAGAGTATCGATTGTTTAGATAGGGCGCGAGGCCCTGTCCTCCTGCTGGGTCCAGGATCTCCCGGGCGTAACTGGGCGAGACGGTGGTGATCGCGTCGGCCCAATGAATGCCGGCTTTCAGCAGATTAATGCCGCCGTGGTCTTCGAATTCGTCCGGGTTGTAATGATCCCCGCTGACACCGATGTAGGGGAATGCGCTCGCGTGATAGACGCCCGGATAGCCGATGTTATGAATGGTGAGCACGCTTGCCGTATTGGAAAGTGGCGAGAGCACCCGGTCCCACGTCTTCAAATAGACGGGGACGAGAGCCGTCGGCCAATCGTGCCCATGCATTATATCGGCAATAAAAGCCCGGTCTTTGCATACCTGCAGCGCCGCTTTGGAGAGCAGCGCGAATCGAAACGCGTTATCTCCATATTCGCCGCCGGCGTCGTTATAGATGCCCGACCGGCCGAAATACCGGTCGTAATCGATGAACCAAACAGGAACTTCCCCATCCAGCATCCCCTTATGGACCCCCACCCAGTGCTCTTCACCGAGGCCCATGTGTACGCATGCCGATCCGTCGGGCTTGATGTTGAAGGCCGCGCGGTCAATTGAGCGGTAGAGCGGCATCACCACCCGGGCGTCGTGCCCGAGCCGGCGCATCGCCTTCGCGAGCCCTGCTACGACATCACCGAGCCCGCCAGTCTTGGCGAAGGGAACGCATTCCGACGCGGCCAGCAGCGCCTTCAGAGGTTTTGTACGGGGTCGACGCATCGTAGAAGAGCTCCTCCCAATTCTGGAAATAGAATGACCGGTTTCCATGGTGCACTGTCCAGGTTCCCTGTACAGTGTCCCGTCCGGCGGCGGGATTGCGTCACGTCCCGATTCGCGAGATGCGGTCGCGGCGTTAACATCAGCGTCGGAATCCGATATCGCTTTTCATCGGGCGCATTTCCGCGAGCGCCGCCGGGTCCTCCATCTTCCGGAGATGCTGCCGCAGCTCATCGATTTGAGCGATAACCAGGGCGGCGAACTTTTCATCCAGAACCACTTCGCCCTCCTGCGCTCGCTGCAGCGCCGCCGAAAGAAAAAGCTCCTTCAGATAAGCCGGTGTGAATCCATCCGTGCGCGCAGCAGCCTGCTCGATAAGCGGCTCAATATTGAACGAAGCCGCGAGTGATTCGCTCAGCCTCGAGCGTGAGAGCAGCCGTCGACAGAATTCCCGTCTCTCGCTTAAAGCAGGCAGCCCGAGGTGAAATACCCGGTCGAACCGCGAGGGACGTTTCAGCAGAGCCTCGTCAATTTACCCAGGATGATTGGACGAGGCAATAATCAGGATACCCTCATTACTTTGAAAGCCGTCCATAAATCGCATGATCTGCGCCCGGTCAAGGCTCAACACCGTAATGGCGCAGCCCCCTCGGCGCCGCCGAATCTCCTGAATCAGGCGCCCGACGCTGCTTCCATCACGCGCCTTTCGGAGCGACTCGCTGAGCGCCCGATCGCGCCAGTTCTCCCTGGGATCTGTGGGTATCGTATTGATTGAAACTTCGCGTTTGGAAATGGTTTGTAATTGGGTCATAGGTAATGGGTCATAGGTATCGGCGCTT